>JBBRXZ010000319.1:0-1003 GCA_038238095.1 Saccharimonadales bacterium (SeqCode) | reverse complement strand
TGCTGGCAAAACCATGTCTGGAGTTATGACTTTGTCAGCGAGCGGCTGCATAATGGCCGGAAGTTCCGCATGCTGACGGTCATTGATGAATATAGCCGCCGCTGTCTTGCCATCAAGGTGGATTATCGGTTGAAAGCCGAACAGGTGCTGGAAGTGCTGGCGGAGCTGTTTATCTCACACGGCGTTCCTGATTATATCCGCAGTGACAATGGCAGTGAGTTTACAGCCACTGATGTGCGCCAGTGGCTGGCACAGGTCGGCGTGAAGACGGCCTATATCACTCCTGGCAGCCCATGGGAGAATGGCTTCAATGAGCGGTTTAACGGTTCCCTGCGAGATGAGCTGCTCAATGGTGAAATCTTCTATACGTTGACGGAGGCAAAGACATTGATTGAGCACTGGCGTTGTCATTACAATGAAGTTCGGCCACACAGTTCTCTGAACTACCAACCGCCTGCACCCAAAGTCCTCATCCCAGGCGCACAGAGTTTATCGCCTCGTTCCGCTGCGCTCCACGTGCCGATAAACTCTGTCCATTAATGCTAAACACTAACTCTCAAACTGGACCAATCGAGGGGGGCTTGACAGTAGCGAATCGCGTTTTAAGATGCTGGTGTTCCAATAAGACAGCACGCCGCTGGCTATGAAAAATAAAATAACAGCCGTCAATCCGAAGGTGATAGTGGCATCGCTTTGAGCCCGAGTCGGGGCTAAGAAATTCTGTTCGATCATTCGCTTGTCCGTTTGTTGATCGCTGGTATCGGGATATTGCCCATAAAGGCGAGATACATATAAAAAATCAATAAAGATTACCCGGAAAAATCCATAATGAATTTAGCAGTAAAACAATGACTTATTAAGGGAATGGTATTTATTAGTTAGTTTTAATGCAGAGTGTGTCGCTCTTTTAGCTCGATCCAGCAGGGGAAGCGTAGCGGTCTAAGTTTCCTGCTCACATGTGCCACCTGATTCTTTTTTGTATGAGCCATAAGGGTGGATAAAT
>JBBRXZ010000318.1:0-1029 GCA_038238095.1 Saccharimonadales bacterium (SeqCode) | reverse complement strand
TAGCTGCAGCCGGTGGTGGAGCCGCAGGAGGTGCAGACGTAGCAGCTGCCGGCGCGTTGGGTTTGGTTGCCGCAGTTGTAGCACATGGGGGCCGTGTCGTCTTTTTTGACGGCATCGTGCGCGTGTAAGGAGCTGTTAGCGGTGTTAGCAGCCGGCGCTGAAGTGCTCACAGCTGGAGTTGGTTGAATGGCTGCCGGTCCAACAGTTGCTTGAGATTGCTGTTGAATGTCTGAAATATCGGGCTCAACCTTCTGTGATAGCAGATCGATTTCGGGTTCAGCAAGTAAGCTGGTCTGCTCATCCAGCATGTCATCGATGGAAGCCATACCCAATTCCAACAAATCGTCAAAACTCAAATAACTGAGTGCCAGACGGCGGAAAATGTAATCCACCAGGCTGGATGCGGTGCGGATCTCAGCGTCGTCGGTGATGCCGGACGGTGCGAAGGACATATTGGTCAACCCATGGACATAGCTCTTAAGAGGCACTCCGTACTGCAAACCGTAGCTGACTGATATAGCCAAGGCGTCCATGACCCCGGCCAATGTGGAGCCTTGCTTGGCGATCTTCATGAAGACTTCACCTGGGGTGCCGTCTTCAAACTCGCCAATAGTGACATAGCCTTTGCTGCCAGCGACTTTAAAAGATATGGTCTTGGCATTGCGCATCTTTGGCAGCGGCCGCCGGACGGCGCCTTTCAGTACAAACTTCTCCGGTGATTCAACCACGGCCGCTACTTCCGGCGCTATCTTTTCCAGAACTTCTTTTTTGGCCATGCTCAGAGGTTGGGCAACTTTACAGTTGTCCCGGTAAATAGCCACGGCTTTAAGGCCCATCTTCCAGGAATCAATATGTATCTGTTCTATGTCTTCAACAGTAGCTTCTTCCGGCATGTTGACCGTCTTGCTAATAGCACCGCTCAGAAAAGGCTGGACAGCAGCCATCATCTTGACATGGCCCAGGTAATGGATGGAATTATCACCCATACTGCAGGCAAAGACGGCTTCATGGTCTTTTTGGAGATGCGGC
>JBBRXZ010000317.1:0-1035 GCA_038238095.1 Saccharimonadales bacterium (SeqCode) | reverse complement strand
ATGTGCGTCGGGGTAAGCCCGGCAAAAGTAAGTCCAGCAGAACAGCGCCATTTTTTAAAGTCGCCGCGTAAAGAATGGTGAACCGAAGTTTGGTTTTTGTCCTGCGTTGATGACCTCTTTCCATTGTGGAGCCATGGCAGCTAACGATTGACGGCTTGGCGTTGTGGCGGAATTTGAAATACGTCTGCCCGGTAACTGAAGCCGATTAAAGAACCAATGTACAAAATATATTCAACCCCCTCAATAGCGTTCCGTCAAGCCGGAGCCAAAGGTGAATAGCGAACTGCTGCAGATCCGCCGCGGCGGACTTCCCGCCGCCATAATGCCAAACCGATTGTGTGTGCCCTGAATGGTAAATATAGTTCTTAGAAATAAGAAGCCAGAGAGTGAAAGTCTCTTATGTGCGGGATTAGTTACCCGAAACATTAGCAAGCCGCAAGGGTGATAGCAGTAATGTTATATCTGAAGTAAGCGGGACTGCAAATACCTGTACCGACGAACAGGAACTGTATATGAGGCATAGCCAACGGGACGAGTAAGCACATCATTACAAAGTCCGAAATGATTGTAGGTGGTTATGTAGATGCAGCGGTCATAGGTAGAAGGCTATTTATCTTACCGGGGGAGGTCTCCTTGTTTATCTAAACTTGTAAGGAGAAGTCAGCAGAGGTCATAGTAGCTGTTGGTAACGAGCCGTGCCTTTACAGGAACAACACGGAGGTCTCACAAAACAGCGAAGGACTGAACATTAAGTCGCTTCCAATTTAGTAAGGAGGTTCAAATTAAAAGTTTGCCAGCCTTATTTTAAACGAAGCAGGATGCAGCTGGTGTAAAGAGCGGTTGTATCTATACTTAATGAACCGCCGTATACGCGACCCGTACGTACGGTGGTGTGAGAGGCGCACCTCATCGCTTACAAGCGGTGAGGCCGTCTACTCGATTATGTTCCGTATTTCTTCATTAGAAACTCTAAATCAATGTCTGCCAATATTTTTATGTTGGCTTTTTTTGAGTTATTAAGTTCGTTGACTTTTT
>JBBRXZ010000316.1:0-1042 GCA_038238095.1 Saccharimonadales bacterium (SeqCode) | reverse complement strand
TTAGAGGCTGTCCAATAAGTTTTTGATTTCATAAACTACTTTGAGCAGGAGGATTTGCAGCGAATCCATCCTCAGCCACTGAACAGACGAGCACGGAGGCTTCCAGCCATGCGAAAACCCTATGTCTCTGACATCAATGACGACCAATGGGTTTTGTTGCATTCTTTGATCCCCGCCGCCAAGCATGGCGGTCGCCCTCGCTCCGAGAAGACGAACATGCGTGAAGTGGTAAATGCCATTTTCTACCTCAACCGCACGGGTTGCCAATGGCGTTTGCTCCCCCACGATTTCCCCCCCAAGAGCACGGTGTACTATTATTTCAAACAGTGGCGTGAGGACGGCACCTGGGATAAGTTTCTGCAGGTCCTCCGTGAGCAAGTTCGGGTTGCGGTGGGGAAAGAACCGACTCCCAGTATGGTAATCATCGATAGTCAATCGGTGAAGGGGACAGAGATCGGTGGCGACCACGGCATTGACGGCAACAAGAAAATCAACGGCAGAAAGCGGCATCTGCTCACAGACACGATGGGGTTGCTGATCGCGGTGGTTGTGACCAATGCAGCCATGTTGGATGGTTATGCTGCTCAAGAGTTGTTGTCCCAGCTGACAAAGAAAAAATATCCAAGGTTGAAAAAAGTATTGGGTGATAATGCTTATGGAAAATGCGGGCTGCCGGAATGGATCAGAACCAATGGCTATTATGTTTTGGAGGTCACTGGCAAAGCTCCAGGGGAAAAAGGGTTCCGAGTAATCAAGTGGCGTTGGGTGGTAGAACGCACCCATGCTTGGTTGGGAAGATATCGAAGACATAGTCGAGACTATGAGAGGTTAACGGAGTCGAGTGAGGCCATGGTGAAAGTTAGCTCAGTGCAACTGATGCTCAATCGGTTGAAGCCCAGGCCGAAACAACCGAAGTTTAAATATGCGAAAAAAGCCTAGAAACTTTCTGGACAGCCTCTTAGGCGTCCTACTCATCCCCTCGGATGGGATCGTTTCCCATCGTCCGTCCGGCAGAGGTTGCAGGTTGAGAAAGTCGATCAAC
>JBBRXZ010000315.1:0-1046 GCA_038238095.1 Saccharimonadales bacterium (SeqCode) | reverse complement strand
TACCGCGCATCCTCGGCGTTGAGCCACTTGGTTTTTAAGTTTTGAGCTTCCTGGATGTGCTTCAGTAGCGTCGTTTTACCAGCCCGTCTCGGACCAAAGATCAACACTACCTTGCCAGGGCGCAGATGATCCACGACAGACCGGATAATAGCTCGCTCGAAATACATGATTTCATAATATCAAAACCCGCTAATTAAGTCAAATTGGTAGGTTTGACTCAACATATTAAGGCTAATTGATAGGTACGTCAAAACCGGATCTCCACCACAGCCTACCAGCTACAGGCCACGCTGGTCCATAAAGATCCTGAATTTGAACAGTTGGCGCAGGAAATCTCCCTGAAACCCCTCCCCTACAAAACTTATCCCAGTTTAGATAACTACAGCTACCATAAAGGATCCTATCTACGCAGACATAAAATGTGCTGCTCATACAGGAAGACAGGGTGACAAAGTGATTAATCAACCGTGGTTTGCAGCAGTGATACAAGAAAACAGGCCTGTCTCCAGGCCTGTTGCTTCCTTGTTTTAGCTATTTACTAGCCATCAATGCACTTGTAGCTCGACTTAGCACTTGCTGTTTCAACTGCGTACCAAACTGCACTAGCACGAGGAGAACCATTATTATCACAACGAAACTTTAGCTTTATGCTGATTGTACCGTTTGCTGGTGAAGTGGTACCTGCAGCATTAACTGTGGTACCTGCTTGAGTCTTCGCGGTTGCAGTCGTGGACGTTCCTGGACCTTTTAAGTCCCAAACACCTGGAGTAGCACCCGCAACTATACTAGTAGGCGCTAGGCCATCGTTATTCGATTCAAACTCCGAAATACCGGCAGCGATAGCTGATGCGTCATTCTTCATTGCGGTGTTACGGCCGTTGCGCTGGAGGGCCGGTACGGCTAACAGAACGATCAGGATGATCAGACCGGCGATGGCCAGCACGATCATGACTTCGATAATGGTGAAGCCTTTATTATTATAATTACTGGATTTCTTTAGTTTCTCTAGTTTATTAACAAGCATTGCAAGTGCCCCTTTGCGAATT
>JBBRXZ010000314.1:0-1046 GCA_038238095.1 Saccharimonadales bacterium (SeqCode) | reverse complement strand
TGAACGGTCGGGCTGGACATTATTCCACTGCGAGGCGGAATGTGAAATGTAATCCGCATCGACTAACAGCACTGCCCTGCCCTCACCAGCAAGGCCTGCTGCCAAGTTGATTGCCGTCGTGCTTTTACCCGTGCCACCTTTATTATTCGCTAAGGAAACGATTACGGCCATACTACTATAGTACAATAACACCGTCGTACCCGCATAGGATAGTAATATCCTACTACTCTACTTACTGCTTTATTGCGGCCCAAATTAGCTTAGTTGGGATGAACGATCAGGCTGGACCTTATTCCACTGCTAGGCGGAATGTGAAATATGATCCGCATTGTCTAACAGCACTGCCCTGCAGCAAGGCCTGCGGCCAAGCTGATTGCCGTCGTGCTTTTTTACCCGTGCCACCTTTATTTATTCGCCAAGGAAACGCTATTAATATCATATTATAGTACGATCTTACTACTGTGATTTACAGAGACTTAGACCGGGATGATCGATATCGACAGGGTCCGGGAGAATAGTGATCCGCACGGTCCGACTTGGACTTGGATCCCTGGCAGGGTCGGGGCGGGGAACGCGGCAGCCCGCGCCGAGATCCAACCGGAGGTTCGATCCAGGTTTGCCAAAAGACCGACTTTTGCGCCAGTGCTACCCTGCCCACTTTGAGGAGACGCAAGTTGGGGTCAACGATCAGGCTGGACATTATTCCACTGCTAGGCGGAATGTGAATGTAATCCGCATTGTCTAACAGCACTGCCCTGCCGTCACCAGCAAGGCCTGCTACCAAATTGATTGCCGTCGTGCTTTTTTACCCGTGCCACCTCTATTTTTCGCTAAGGAAACGCTATTAATGTACTACTATAGTACGATCTTACTACTGTACTTACACAAACTTAGACCGGGATAATCGATATCGACTGGGTCCGGGAGAATACTGATCCGCACGGTCCGACTTGGACTTGGATTCCTGGCGGGGTCAGGGCGGGGCGGGGAACGCGGCAGCCCGCGCCGAGATCCAACCGGAGGTTCGATCCAGGTTTGCCAAAAGA
>JBBRXZ010000313.1:0-1051 GCA_038238095.1 Saccharimonadales bacterium (SeqCode) | reverse complement strand
TGTTTGTGCAGGACGACCATCGGTGGTAGGGATTTTTGCCCTCTGCAGGGTTCTCAAAACCCTGCAGGGTTTTGGGCTTGAAGGGTTTTCGGAATCTCGAAGCGTAGTTCTTACTCCTACAGGGTTCTCAAAACCCTGCAGAACGAGTTTTAAAACCCTTCTATTAAGAACCCTTCTAGCCTCACTCAGCTAAAACCCTGCAGGGAAGTTTGAATAGCTTGTAGTAAGACCATAACCCATTTGCACTATGGTCCAAATTACCCTGCAGGGCTCTTCATACTATGTTGCATCTGTATTGAAACTCCTTTAGGGTCAATATAAAATTACCTGCGGTGAAGTGTTTAGTACGTGTAGTGTTTTTAAGTAAAGTCGGCAGTATTGTTATTATGATGAAAACTCCCTTCTTAAATAAAATTAAAACGAACTGTCAAGTAGCTAAATACTACTGCCCCGCCTTCTAGCTACGCGCTCAGTCCCCCGCCCAACAAAGCAATCCAATTGCTTTGATCTGAATCGATGAATCGAGCTCCTGCCTCCACCGGGCCCAGCCAGGCAGGCAGCGTCGCCACGGAACCGGCCCGCAAGCACCCGCCGCCACCCTGCTGCCTCATCGTGTTGAAAGTTTAAAACCCATCTTCAAAACCAGCTTCGAGACTTTCGCGATAATCGACTAAAGCTTTCTCTTGTTTCTCGGTCTTGGATAGACCGCGCTCAGAGGAAAACGGATCAACTTTGTTGAGTCCGAGAAGGTAGGGGCGCACAACGTCAGTGAGGAGAGCAGCACGACAATCATTGAAGAAATCGTCATCCGCTACGTTCGTACCAGCGGTCTGCTGACGACGGTCCACTTTGAGAATCTCATTCAATTCTTTCGCACGCTTGAGGATTCTTTTCATTGCTCCCGGCCAAGTACTTATATGAAGAATATAAGAAAGTCGTCGGACTCTTAAGGGTAATAGAGTAATAAATTTTAAAAATATCTTCGTTCCAAGCGATGAGAAAACCCTCTTCAGCAGCGGTACTCTCCTTCGTATAAAATGCGTCATTACCA
>JBBRXZ010000312.1:0-1051 GCA_038238095.1 Saccharimonadales bacterium (SeqCode) | reverse complement strand
GTAGTAAAGGGTTTTTCATATTCATAGCGTGCCTCCTAGTGATGGGATATTAAAGAACGAACTATCTTGATCACCCTTGATGCTGAAAGATATGTGGATATGGTGAATGTGCTTATTGATTCCCTTATACGGTATCCAACGCCAGAGCGACCGGGCGCTGGCGATCTTTGAATCAAAGATAAGATAACTAATGCGTTTATCACGCTTTGCCAATGTACGAAGTTGATCTGCCACTTGCGGCATGATGTCGGGCTTGGGCTTTCCTGATAAATCTCTGTCAATGTCAATGGCACGAACCCAACCTTGCTCATCTGGATTATGGTCAGACTTGCGAGCACTGTGTCTGGTATCACCAATCCACCCGTCCGAGGTGCGATCACGATCACTGAAAGTATCATCGAACTGCTCTCTTAATTGGATTGCTGCTTTTGATAGTCTAGGCTTCATTCCATTGACCCGCTTCCTCATCCCACGAATACATCGCGCCGTCTGTCGGCATTGGAATAGGTGCATCCCAGAAGCTGCCAGTTCTTACCCAAGAAGGATATGGCTGCGGAGTTATAAAAATGTCTTCGGCTTCATTGTATTCATAGCCTATTCCTGCGTATGTTCCGCGAATAGTGCCATTGTATGAAGTCCTCTTACAGACTTGATCTGCTGCATTACCGTAAAAAGTTTCCGTGTCTAATCCTTCGATTAGTTGGGTTTCATCTATTCCAACGATTACACCCGTAACAATGTTGTTTTCATCTAAATATGCGTAGTGTGCCATTATGCCCAACTAACTGTGTTGCCCGCACCTGCTGCGGTAATTGTTGTTACCTTAAATCCGCCGCTTGCTGCTGGCGTTGTACCTGTTACGCCTGCTCCTAAAGTAATTGTTCTAGTGTCTGGATACTTTAGGATTACTACACCTGAGCCGTTACCTGCACTACCGCCACCGCCGCCACCGCCAAAATTAGTAGTTCCAGGAGATCCAGCAGTTGTAGGTGGATAATTACCACCACCGCCACCACCGCCTGAACCGCCAGTGCCTGGCGTATTTGTGTAT
>JBBRXZ010000311.1:0-1054 GCA_038238095.1 Saccharimonadales bacterium (SeqCode) | reverse complement strand
TCAAGTCAAGTCAAGTTACTAATCACCAATAATGCATTTTGCATTGTGCAAAGAGCAACAGCACAGTCAAAAACAGGAATTTTTCGTGATTTTGGTGTAGCTGAAGCTCCTCCGGGGTTTCAAGCCGGCTGGTCTGACTGTATGTATTTTTTCTCTCTCTCTGCTCATCTTGCCCGCTCATCTGGGTTTTCCGTGTAAGTTTTTGTACTCATGATGGTACATTGCCGTTTCGAAGTTGTGCCCAGATGTCTTGTCGGGAGGAGGTCGGTGTCTCTTTTGTAGTACTAGGCGTTTTAGAACCGCAAATAGCACGCCATTGGTTTCGATCAG
Source organism: Saccharimonadales bacterium (SeqCode) (assembly GCA_038238095.1). Taxonomy (GTDB): domain Bacteria; phylum Patescibacteriota; class Saccharimonadia; order Saccharimonadales; family UBA4665; genus JBBRXZ01. The sequence continues at coordinate 724 of JBBRXZ010000311.1, read as the reverse complement.
CTGCCAACTCGCGCCATTTGACGAACTCGGTTGGAAGGTCATTACTCAGAAGTGCCTTTTTCAGAGTTCGACCCCAGTTCATTTGTGGGCATCCAAGAGGTCGAGGATTGTCGACCCAACTAGTCAAGATTTTTCTTGGGGCTCGGGTTAATGGCATTCGGGCGACATGGCCTGTCCATCGAAGAAGACGACGATTATAATATGCGTCGAAGGGCTCAATTGAAAGGCGTTTAAAGAGGCTGGCAGATGAAATACGGTGGCGAATTGTGTGAGCAATGGTAATGCGGCACATGGTTCGAGCACATCGGTGGTGGAAGTGACGAAGGCGATTGAACAGATCTTCCCGTAAGCACCAAATTTCGCTGCCGTAAAGTAGAATGCTCAAACAAAGCGCTACATAGACGCTTCCTTTGACTTTGAGATCAATGTCTTTGTTAGTCAGAATGTTTTTAAGAGCCCCGAAGGCGGCCGATGCTGATCTAATGCGCTTATCGACGTCTGCATCTGAGGTTAGAGAATGATGGACGATTGAACCAAGATATTTGAATTCCGTCGCAAATTTTTCGTGATTATGGTGTAGCTGAAGCTCCTCCGGGTTTTCAAGCCCACTAGTCTGACTGTATGTATTTTTCTCTCTCTTTCTCTTCATTTTGTTCGCTCATATGGAGTTAATTCAGCCCAGAAATTCGTCTCCCTGAGGCGATTAAACCACGAACTTCTTAAG
>JBBRXZ010000310.1:0-1057 GCA_038238095.1 Saccharimonadales bacterium (SeqCode) | reverse complement strand
GGCGGATATACAAACGGTGCGACTGGCGGTGCAGGCGGCGGTGGTGCAGGCGCTTCATATAATGCTATTTCCGCGATAGCAGGAACTGCCAATACTGGTGGTGGCGGTGGTGGTTCATCAGGCTACTTAACACCTAACAGCGGTGCCGGGGGTTCAGGTATTGTTATTGTTCGATACGCAGTCTAAAGGAGACGGAAAATGAAAAAAAATAATGTAGTAGCAATTAAGACAGAAAACAAAACTCAATGTTTCTCGTTTAAGGTAGATATGTTAGTTCATATTATTGCCAACAACGAAGAAAACGCCAAATCACAGTTAGACGAAAAAGGCGGAATAGTTACAAAGCGCGAAGTTAAGTTAGTAAATACAACAGAACTCTATAGAGAAAAGGAATAACAATGAGTCACTACGCAAAGATAGAAGAAGGAATAGTCACACAAGTAATTGTGGCTGACGGTCCCGACTGGTGTGAAGATAATCTTGGTGGCGAGTGGATTCAAACTTCCTACAATATGCAGGGCGGAGTTCACTCAGGCGGTAAGCGACCACTAAATAAGAACTACGCTGGAATTGGTTACACCTTTGACGGTGTTGGATTTGCGCCACCTCAGCCTTATCCATCTTGGCTAATGGACTCAGAGACTTATCTTTGGAACGCACCTACTCCTATGCCAACAGATGGCGCAAGGTATTCGTGGGTTGAGGCTGACCTAAATTGGCAAGTAGTTCCAACAGAATAAATCTGGATACAAAAAGAGCATAATTCCTGATACAAAAATCAAAGTTATTACCATTTAAGGAGTAGTTAATGCCATATGGAGACGACATCACCGAAGGTTTACCCTTCGTACTATCCAACCCTTCAGGTAGCACAAACTACACAGCAACAGGTTACTCCTACGACATAGCCATTGCAGGTCTACCGTTCTTTATTTCACCTCTTGATGACTCACCTTATCGCCGTGTAACGGCGCAGTATCGCAAGCAACAAATTGACCAGAGCCGTGAACCAGGTGAGCAGACGCTTACTGGTTGGTGGCTACGATCTCAGTCATCC
>JBBRXZ010000309.1:0-1066 GCA_038238095.1 Saccharimonadales bacterium (SeqCode) | reverse complement strand
TATCCATTCTGACTATAGAAAGCTTCAAGTTGCGTTTGTATTGTACTGACATCAGTAGACCGTTTACTATTACGGGCTTTTGCCTGAATACCACTGTAAGTAGTTATGACGAGTAACGCCAATATACCGATGACTACGATTACGATCAAAAGTTCGACAATCGTGAAGCCCTGATTTCGTTTTTCCTGAGCAGATCTTTTTATAGAGATCATGAGAGCCCACCCTCCTATGTAATTATTTTTTACTATTGATCTTTGAAGCTCAGCAGTTACTGCGGCTGCAAGTATCTGGGTATGATTATAACCATAAGCGTCATGAGGTCAAGCATTCTGTGGAAAAATAGCAGACGCCATTATTTGATATTTTTACTGAGATTGGCGATAGGACCCATGACGCTAGCAGCTATCAAACCAACACCGGCGCCGAGAAATATTATCATAATCGGTTCGATGATAGCAGCTAAGCCATCTATAAGTACCGTTACCTCTTCTTCGTAAAAATCGGCGATCTTGGTTAACACAGTGTCTATTTGACCAGTCTCTTCACCCACCATGAGCATCTGCGATACAATAGGTGGAAAATGTTTACTGCGGCTGATTGGTTCACTAAGCGGTTTACCATTTTCGACTTCTTCAGCTGCTGCTGTTAGCTCGGCTTCGATAACCTTGTTGCCTAAAGCGGCGCCGGTAACCTCCAGCGCGTCCAGTACGCTTACACCGGCGCCCATGAGTGAAGCGAAGGTTCTAGAAAAGCGGGCAATCGCTACTTTGAGGATAATAGTGCGGGCAATCGGTATACGCAGCAATAAAGAGTGGAACTTAAACTTACCGCCTGGTGTTTTAATATAACGCAGCAGGTAAATAGTAGCTATAAAGCCTAGGATTAGGAGGAAAATCAGATTGGGCAGACTGGAAAGTATGGGTATATGAAGAGGACCAAGAATGGTTGGTTTGGCACAGAAGTTACTGAAGTTTAAGAGCACCTGGGTATAAATTGGCAGCTTGGCACCCGGACCACCCAAACTGAGTAATATACCGCCCAGCTTCGGCACAATGAATAGCATAAT
>JBBRXZ010000308.1:0-1066 GCA_038238095.1 Saccharimonadales bacterium (SeqCode) | reverse complement strand
GCGGTCTAACTGTCCACAAATTGTCCAACAAATAGCACAAGACCAAAACCAGGCACCGAATTAAAAAGGGGTCAAAGGGCAAAAAGGATGCACAAGACCAATCAATATTAACACACGTGCACTGGATTCAGTACATACATATACCTGGTGGAAGGTTATTAAAACCTCCCACACTCGGGACCTGAACCATTGTCCCAGCAATTCCAGCAGCTTCCGCAGGAACTGAGGATCGGTGACTGGCAATCGTTGCTTTGGTAACCGGTTGCCATGAATTTCTTTCAACAGCTTCTGGAAAAGGCGGACTGCAAAGTACGAAATTGTCATGATACTGCAAAATTTGCAGAAAACAAGGAACAAAAGCAACTGACGAATAAACCCCTTCCAAGACAGATGCAAGGAGATGGAAGAAGACAGGGGACGTCTGTCAGTTAATTGGCTCCGACGGTTTCTGTAGAAATTTCGAACAAATTTTGGCTTGGTGAGTCCATATGAGCACAGCGAAATGAAGAGAGCACGTTTTGACCAGCTTGCCGAGATGGGTTCGTTAACAAAAAGGAGTTTCATCATCGCTGTTAATTTTCGGACCATGACTGGTCGCAAAGTGCTGACCGAGCGCAGGGAGAGGATTGAGGCGCGACGTAGATATGATACGTTTACTGTAGAATGTTGAGAATGGAGGAAGGCGAAAGATTACAATATCGTCCACAAGTGCTTCTACAGTAAAAGATACAGAGTAGAGCACTGAGAGCATTTAAGTAGTAAAGCAATGCTAGTCCAAAGGGACATGAACCAGTCGAGAGTGGAACGCCAGTACGCGCAGACTGGGGGAAAATGGAACTATAGCGGAGGATCAGCTACTGCAGATCCGACCAGCCCTAGCCCTAGCCCTAGTCCTGGTAAATAGTCCGGCTAGTGGAAAGCACACGGACTGGTGGCGGAACGCGCCCAGCCTGGTGGTCACAGTAACTAGGAGGAAAACTACTGATTCCAACAGCGGGAACGAGATCAAACGCAGGCCGCAGCTTCCAAAGCTCGGCGACATCATCCGGAACCTTGTATCCATCTT
>JBBRXZ010000307.1:0-1073 GCA_038238095.1 Saccharimonadales bacterium (SeqCode) | reverse complement strand
TGATCCCCCACACTGGTACTGAAACACGGACCAGACTCCTACGGGAGGCAGCAGTAGGGAATATTGGTCAATGGACGAAAGTCTGAACCAGCCACGCCGCGTGAAGGATGAAGGCCCTATGGGTTGTAAACTTCTTTTGTCAGGGAAAAAACCACCATACGTGTATGGTGCTGATTGTACCTGGAGAATAAGGATCGGCTAACTCCGTGCCAGCAGCCGCGGTAATACGGAGGATCCAAGCGTTGTCCGGATTTATTGGGTTTAAAGGGTGCGTAGGCGGATCTTTAAGTCAGTGGTGAAAGCCTGCAGCTCAACTGTAGAACAGCCATTGAAACTGAAGATCTTGAATATGGTTAAAGTAGGCGGAATGTATCATGTAGCGGTGAAATGCTTAGATATGATACAGAACACCGATAGCGAAGGCAGCTTGCTGAACCATTATTGACGCTGAGGCACGAAAGCGTGGGGAGCAAACAGGATTAGATACCCTGGTAGTCCACGCCCTAAACGTTGATTACTCGTTGTTAGCGATATACTGTTAGCGACCAAGCGAAAGCGTTAAGTAATCCACCTGGGAAGTACGACCGCAAGGTTGAAACTCAAAGGAATTGACGGGGGCCCGCACAAGCGGAGGAGCATGTGGTTTAATTCGATGATACGCGAGGAACCTTACCTGGGCTAGAATGTAGTCTGACCGTGGGTGAAAGCTCATTTTGTAGCAATACACAGATCGCAAGGTGCTGCATGGCTGTCGTCAGCTCGTGCCGTGAGGTGTTGGGTTAAGTCCCGCAACGAGCGCAACCCCCATCACTAGTTGCCATCAGGTAACGCTGGGAACTCTAATGAAACTGCCGTCGTAAGACGCGAGGAAGGAGGGGATGATGTCAAGTCATCATGGCCTTTATGCCCAGGGCTACACACGTGCTACAATGGGAAGGACAAAGAGCTGCCACCTGGTGACAGGGCGCTAATCTCAAAAACCTTCTCTCAGTTCAGATTGCAGGCTGTAACTCGCCTGCATGAAGCTGGAATCGCTAGTAATCGTAGATCAGCAACGCTACGGTGAATACGTT
>JBBRXZ010000306.1:0-1091 GCA_038238095.1 Saccharimonadales bacterium (SeqCode) | reverse complement strand
TTACGGACTAAATATTGTGCTGACTTACTATTGTCTTCAGACGGCACCATGAAATCCCTGATCGTAAATTCTACATCTGAACTACTAAACTTAAACTCCACGATTGCCGTATCACTTAAGTAAGAAGAACTAACTTGATAGTCAGCTTTATCGACCCCAAACATACCGCCGTTCGGATCAAGCAACCGGCCGAACAGGCTAGGTGAATCGAAATAAGGCAGACACAGCCAGTCTATCGAGCCTTCGTGGGAAATAAGCGCAGCGCTCTTCTGGTCTCCGATTAGGTAGTAGTCTTCAATTTTGCTGTCTTGACTGCTCATGACGACCAATTATCAGCAAAGGAAGGGTAGAGTGTCAGGCCGCCATCAACAAAAATAGTTTGCCCGGTGATATAGCTGGCTTCTTTCGATGCCAGAAAGACAAATACTCCAGCCACTTCGTCGGAATTCCCGGCTCGTTTCATGGGTATATGGTCTTCGACGCTGGCTTTCTGCTTAGGATCATCTTTCCATGAATTTATAGGTGTTAAGATTGCTCCGGGAGCAACGGCGTTAACTCTTATGTCTCTGTCGGCATATTCTAAGGCCAGTGTTTTGGTTAAGTTATCAATTCCGCCTTTTGACACCGAATAACTTATAAATTCCGGCTTGGGAATTAGCTGATGAACACTGGAATTATTAAGTATGATGCCCCCGCCTTTACGTGATAAAAAATGCTCAATGGCTGCTTTAGCGCAGTAGTATGGCCCTGCTAAATCGACTGACAGAACTTTCATAAAATCTTCAGGTGTCATTTCATGGCTTGGCGCTTGCTTCTGAATCCCGGCATTATTGATTAAGATATCTATACATCCCCAGGCGTCTAGCACGGTTTTGAACATTTTTTTAACTTCGCCGGGTTTAGAGACGTCGGCTTTTATCAATAAGGTTTTACGGCCAGCTGCTTCGACGAGATCGCAGCATTTTTTCATGGTTTTGGCGACTTTAAGCGCCTTATCTTTCTCGCCAAAATAATTTATAGCTACGTTCGCGCCCTCTTCACCGAATTTAACGGCAATGGCTTCGCCGATTCCAGAAGAAGCACCGGTAATA
>JBBRXZ010000305.1:0-1096 GCA_038238095.1 Saccharimonadales bacterium (SeqCode) | reverse complement strand
TACGCCGGGGATAACAGGCTGATCCTGCCCAAGAGTTCACATCGACGGCAGGGTTTGGCACCTCGATGTCGGCTCATCACATCCTGGGGCTGAAGAAGGTCCCAAGGGTTCGGCTGTTCGCCGATTAAAGTGGTACGTGAGCTGGGTTCAGAACGTCGCGAGACAGTTCGGTCCCTATCTGGTGTGGGCGCAGCAGAATTGAAGGAATCTGACCTTAGTACGAGAGGACCGGGTTGGATTGACCTCTAGTGTACGTGTTATCACGCCAGTGGTATCGCACGGTAGCTATGTCGAGCATGGATAAACGCTGAATGCATCTAAGCGTGAAGCCAGACCTAAGATTAGTATTGCCAGTGAGACTCGTGGAAGACCACCACGTTGATAGGTCGGAGATGTAAGCATAGTAATGTGTTTAGTTTACCGATACTAATTGTCCCAAGGCTTGACCATAAAATTTGTTGACTAGCAAATTTAATTCAAGCAACGAGTAGTGGAAATTTAGCAATGTATTCAGTTATCAGATATCAGGAATTTGACAAGTTTGGCAGCTAACGTTTTGTTGGCAGTAGGCACAAGGCGGTAGGCAGTTTAAGACTACTCGTCATGACTGCCAACTGCTTACAGCTTACTGCCTACCGTTTTTCCGGTGATTGTATCGGTAGGGTCACACCCGTTCCCATCCCGAACACGGCAGTTAAGCCTACTGGAGCCGATGATACTGCAGCTTTCAGTTGTGGGAAAGTAGGAAGTCGCCGGATTTAATTTAAGAAAGCCTGCTCAATTTGAGCGGGCTTTCTTGCTTTTATATCTGCAATTTCAAATTTGAAATTTAGACCTAATTCTTGGTCCTCCATATTCTCGCAACCAATTTCCGCTAAAACGATATAATTAATATAGGTGTTATATTTAGCCCGACAATGACCTTCGAAAAATTCTTCAAACTGATTTCTTATGCCGCGGTGTTTTGCGGCTTTTTGTCGTTGTGGATATCGGGGACTTTTGGGATCGTTGGGACAGGACTATTTGGCGCTTTGATGTTCGCGGCATGGTTTCTCGAGGGATCCCGTTGGCAGATCAATGAGAAGATCGGCACGGC
>JBBRXZ010000304.1:0-1105 GCA_038238095.1 Saccharimonadales bacterium (SeqCode) | reverse complement strand
GAAGAAGTAGCCGAGAAGCTCAACTACTTTTATAATTTACAAGTGCCCAACACGCCCACGCTTTGCAACATCCGCGAACTGTACCGTCATGTCGCATTTCGGGTGGACGGGCCGAGAGCCTTGAAATTCTCAAACCTCAACGATCACCGGTTCGGTTTCCATGCAACCCTGCACGGTGCATGGAAAAACCTCATCGCCTTTGAGTCTGGATATCATAGCGAAAAACTTCCTGATCTGCTCACCTATCAGAAAGACTCATTTGCATTACCATCAGCGTCCAACGAAGCGTTGATTCTGCTATATTCCCTGCCTGCACACAATCATGCGTGGTATTATGCCTGGCTCGACCTACCGCAATTTCCTTTTCTCAAAAGCCGTGCATTATACCAGGACTACGTCTACCCCAGCCGCATGCCCAGTATCCTCAAAAACATAAGTGTCTACAAGCCAGAGGTGGTCCTGATGTACGGCATGGATAACATCAACTTGCTTAAAAAATCTGTGCATGAGTTCTTTCCTTCCGCGAAATTCAAGATGGTCAAAGCAATAAAGCGACAAATCCCGCAGCATCATCGGGCGGACTTCAATGGAACTACCATTTTAATCACAACGCAGATTCCTGCGCTCAGGCATAACCGGGTTGACACAGGATTCGATTGGTACGAGTTTGGAAAACTAGTGAAGTCACATTATGATGGTTAGAATTTCACCTGCCGTTATTGGAAGTTATACCTGTCCGCCCTTTTGGCGGAAACTTACCTTATAAATTGTGTTTAGTGCGTGAGGACATGAACCAGGGCGGAGGGTATTGATGATTTTCGGTTTTCTTAAACACATCTGAAGGAAAGTTAGTTTATTATTGATAGCAACCCTTGTGCTGGTTTCGTGCGGATTGCTATGATACCACCAAATTTTTTTGCTACAATTTTTTGTATTATTTACACTGCTTTTTTATAATTATCCACATACTTTTCCTGGTTATTGATAACTGCTATTGACCTTAATGCTAGCTTACTTTTTATAGCATTGAGTACTGTCAGTTTATGTTTTCCTTCTTTTACTTTACGCTCATAATAATTCCTGAACTCCGGATAAATTCTTATAG
>JBBRXZ010000303.1:0-1113 GCA_038238095.1 Saccharimonadales bacterium (SeqCode) | reverse complement strand
TGAACGGTCGGGCTGGACATTATTCCACTGCGAGGCGGAATGTGAAATGTAATCCGCATCGACTAACAGCACTGCCCTGCCCTCACCAGCAAGGCCTGCTGCCAAGTTGATTGCCGTCGTGCTTTTACCCGTGCCACCTTTGTTATTCGCTAAGGAAACGATTGCGGCCATACTACTATAGTACAATTACACCGTCGTACCGGCCTATTATAGTAATATCCTACTACTCTACTTGCTGCTTTATTGCGGCCCAAATTAGGTTAGTTGGGATGAACGATCAGGCTGGACATTATTCCACTGCGAGGCGGTATGTGATCCGCATTGTCTAACAGCAGAGCCCTGCCATCACCAGCAAGGCCGCGGCCAAGTTGATTGCCGTCGTGCTTTTTTACCAGTGCCACCTTTATTTATTCGCTAAGGAAACGCTATCAACGTAGTACTATAGTAAGATCATACTACCGTAATTACCAGAGACTTAGACCGGGATGATCGATATCGACTGGGTCCGGGAGAATACTGATCCGCACGGTCCGACTTGGACTTCGATCCCTGGCAGGGTCAGGGTGGGGCGGGGAACGCGGCAGCCCGCGCCGGAGATCCAACCGGAGGTTCGATCCCAGGTTTGCCAAAAGAACGACTTTTGCGCCAGTGCTACCCTGCCCACTTTGAGGAGACGCAAGTTGGGATGAACGATCAGGCTGGACATTATTCCACTGCTAGGCAGAGGTTTGCCAAAAGAACGACTTTGCGCCAGTGCCACCCTGCCCACTTTGAGGAGACGCAGGTAATGTTTTTGCGCTTTTTGAGAAGACAAAAACCAACAACTCCTTATGAAACTGCCAAAACAAAACACGGCGCCCCAGCAACTGTTGAATTTTAGCGTGATTCTACTTCAAAGCAGGTGTTCATCAGCCCGTCCGTTATCCAACCAGTTTGGGGAGACAATCCGAGCCCTTCACCCACTTTGAGCAGACGATCTGCCCAGTTTAAGAAGACAAAGTGCCCAATTTGGGGAGACTCCGTTGCATAGCTTGGGGGGACGAACCGACCACTTTGAGGAGACGGAAAGACCCGAAATAGTAATGTAACCACTGTATTTTCTATTTGTTAGCC
>JBBRXZ010000302.1:0-1120 GCA_038238095.1 Saccharimonadales bacterium (SeqCode) | reverse complement strand
TCTAAAGGAGGTTTGACGGATGAGTGCACCATTGCAACCATTGGGCGACTATGTAGTCGCCGTAGGAGAAAAAGCGGAAAGTAAGACAGCCAGCGGGTTGTATCTGCCCGATAAAGCCCAGGAAAAGCCGAAAACTGCCAAGGTTGTGGCTATTGGCAAAGAAGCCAAACAGGTCAAAGTCGGTGACCGCATCGTATATAAAAGCTATAGTACAACTGAGGTTAAAGTGGGTGATGAAGAATATATTTTAATTAAAGAAGAAGACGTCCTGGCGACGGTTAAATAGAGGAGACTAGAGGATTATTATGGCAAAGAAAGTTTTTTATGATGATGACGCGCGCAAGCGGGTACTGGGTGGCGCTGAGGTTTTGTATAACGCTGTAAAGACTACTATGGGACCGAAAGGGCGTAACGTAGTTATAAACAAAGGTTTTGGTGCGCCCACTGTTACTCACGATGGCGTGGCTGTAGCTAAAGCTGTGGAATTGGCAGACGTTGACGATGAAACCCTCGGCTATAAAGTAGGTGCGGAACTTATTAAGCAGGCGGCTTCCAAGATGAATGACGTGGCGGGTGACGGTACCACCACCGTAACTGTCCTGACTTATCACATTTTGCACGAGGCTAATAAGCTGATTGCTGCCGGGCACAATCCGATGTTGCTTAGGAAGGGATTAGAGGCAGCTGCGGGAGATGTAATTGCCAGGCTTTCGACATTGTCTGAAGACATCAAGGGCAAGAAATCACGTGTGGCCGAAGTGGCTACAATCTCGGCCGGTGATGCCCAGATCGGCGATCTGATCGCCGATGTTATTGATAAGGTAGGCAAAGACGGGGTGGTGACTGTGGAGGAAGGGCAGGGATTACTGCTTGAATCTGAAGTCGTTGAAGGCTTTACCTTTGACCGGGGTTTTGTTAGCCCATACATGGTGACCGATACGTCCCGGATGGAAGCAGTCTATGACAAGGCGGTAATTGTAATTACGGACAAAAAGATTACAAGTATTCAGGAATTTCTGCCGCTGCTGGAAAAACTGGCCCAGTCGGGCAAAAAAGACCTGGTGCTGATCGCTGAAGACGTGGAAGGCGAGGCCATGGGCACGCTTATTCTAAATCGTCT
>JBBRXZ010000301.1:0-1122 GCA_038238095.1 Saccharimonadales bacterium (SeqCode) | reverse complement strand
TCTCAAACATAACGGACCGTGGCGCTATCAACTGTCAGACATCTACTACACGCCGGAAATAGATCAAGCGATTGCTGAACTGGTGGCTGCGCGAAAGTTGAAGGCAGCATGAGTGTACGAATCTTGTAAGTTTCGATTTAGTGGGAGGATTCTTAAGTCTAAAGGTAATTACATGCCTCTTATTCTAGTCGTAATGAATATTGAGTCGCCGCTTAGTTTGGATGCGGCGGGAGAAATCTATGGCGAGTTGTGCGAGGGTAACTACGAAGTCCTGAAGCCTAGCGAGAAGATCGACGCTTTCTACCAAGAGTTGATCGACAAGTACCCGGTTATTGACCCCTACTCCGACCGTGAAATAGACGATTCCCCGAGGATCATGGTGATAAATGTCTCTGATGGCGCTGTTTTGATGGGCATTCTGTGGGAGCATACTGAAGAGGTCGCGCCATTCGTGACGGGGTTGGCGGAAAAGCACGGGCTGGCTTGCTACGATGTGCAACACGGTAAGTTGTACTTGCCGCCTTTTCCATGACATTGGTCTTATTGGAGTGTGCGTTATCCCAGCGAATAGCGTAGTCTTCAACATCAATCGCCCGGCGCGGCGGGTGATGCCGGGCGTTAGGCTTCTACTTTGTTTTAAGAAAGGAAAGAGTATGGCACTTCCCGAAGAATTGACCATTGACGATTTGGTAACAGCATTTGTCGAGCGTGACAAACATAAAGATTATAGTTATTACGAACAAAAATTGAAGCTCATGCAAATCCTTTTTGAGTGTGATTTGGAAAGGGGCAAAAAGGAAGTTGAAAGTAGAAAACGCAAAGTTCCTGAGATAACGGGTGAAGAACGGTATGAAATAAATGGAAAACTTACGATTCACCTTTTAGAAGAATGCATTAGGATGATAAATTTAATCAAAACACCATTTGATCGTAGTGGCTGGTTGGAGGGATTGCCACCAAAGATTGATCGCGATTTATCTAAACAATAGTTCGGACAGTTTTTGACAAGAAAAGCCAATTCCCGCTTAGATGTGTGTGACCAAACGCACAGCAAAGGAGAATTGGCTGATGACCGTAGTCGCACAGATATTAGACCGCCTGAGCGGAGTTGCCAAACCCCGA
>JBBRXZ010000300.1:0-1125 GCA_038238095.1 Saccharimonadales bacterium (SeqCode) | reverse complement strand
GGGGTGCCTGAAGTCGGTGACCGCAAGGAGCTGCCTAGGGTAAAACTGGTAACTAGGGCTAAGTCGTAACAAGGTAGCCGTACCGGAAGGTGCGGCTGGAACACCTCCTTTCTAGAGAAAGACGCAATAATAGTTATCTAAAATACGATGATAACTTACTCTCGCTGTTAGTTCAACTATTACACACTTAAAGGAAAAGAAAACAGAGTCTCGTAGCTCAGCTGGTTAGAGTACAACACTGATAATGTTGGGGTCGGCAGTTCGAGTCTGCCCGGGACTACTTTTTTTAGCGAAGAGGCTTTAGCTTTTAGCTATGCGAAGTTCTTTTTTTTAGTTTAAGGAAATTTTAGAAGTTGAGTTATCAACATCCGCTGAAAAGCTGACAGCTGATACCTGACAGCTAGAAATGGGGGATTAGCTCAGCTGGCTAGAGCGCCTGCCTTGCACGCAGGAGGTCAACGGTTCGACTCCGTTATTCTCCACCAAAAGCTAAAAGCTGTCAGCTGACAGCCGTAAGCTAAGAAGTTCATTGACATATTGAGATAAGAAAATATTTAAAAAGTAGAAAGCACCGTTCTATGCATTGATGTATGGAACACAAGTACAATAAGCAAAATAAGGGCGTATGGGGGATGCCTAGGCTCTCAGAGGCGAAGAAAGGCGTGATAAGCTGCGAAAAGCTACGGGGATTGGCACACACGAATTGATCCGTAGATACCTGAATGGGGCAACCCACTATGTTGAAGACATAGTACACCGATAGGTGGGCAAACCCGCTGAACTGAAACATCTAAGTAGGCGGAGGAGAAGAAAACAAAAGTGATTCCGTAAGTAGTGGCGAGCGAACGCGGATTAGCCCAAACCAATGTTGTTACGGCAATATTGGGGTTGTAGGACCACGATATTTTATGTACAAGGAACCGGAAGGACCTGGAAAGGTCTGCCACAGAGGGTGATAGCCCCGTATGGGTAACGAGTATAATAGATAGTGGTATCCTGAGTAGGGCGGGGCACGTGAAACCCTGTCTGAATTTGGCGGGACCATCCGCTAAGGCTAAATACTCCTGAGAGACCGATAGTGAACCAGTACCGTGAGGGAAAGGTGAAAAGAACCGTGAATAACGG
>JBBRXZ010000299.1:0-1132 GCA_038238095.1 Saccharimonadales bacterium (SeqCode) | reverse complement strand
ATGTCACCTACTGAAACCTAATTTGTCACGTGTGGCGAAGTTATCCACAGGCATAATCATGTCAATTACGTTGCTGTTTTGGCGATGCCACATAGACCCGTCACAGTCATCAGAACACTCCACATTGACCCAATACCGATTAGTTTTAGGACCGCCGTAGCTCTTGCCATCTCGCCTGCTAATATGTAATTCGCCAGACTCCTCAAGGATCTCTAAAGCACGTATTACTGTCCTCTTAGTGCAACCTGCATATTGGGCAAGACGGTCCATACCCATCCAGGCTCCATCGTTGTCTGTTTCAGACATGTGCCACGCAATACCTAAGAGCACCAGTTTATTAGTGCCCGTATTCTTGGAATGGTTTAGTACTAGTGACATGCTAATCGCTGACATGTTTGACTCCTCTCAGTCTTAGTGTAAGCATTCTATAAGGGAGTCTCGTCTCCCAGTAACACTCATTAGAGTGTAGCCCGGTATCAGTCCTCTCGCTGGTATCGGGCATTTACTTTTTAAGTCCTTGAGCCAACTCTTCTATCTGTGTCAAGATTGCTGGAGTCACTCCTCGTGTAGCTTTAGCCTTCTTGTAGATAGTCCTCATCGTCTCGATGTCTCCTGCCTCAAAAGCAAGATGAGCACTAGCTAACAGATCGTCAAAAGATGATGACACCTTAGGGGTCTTAGTTATAACTTCCTGACGTGATGCCACTCTCTTAGTGTCGGCCGCTAACACAGCGATGATTGCTCTACCCCAGGCAGATGTCTCAGCGTTCATTACTTCCGAATCTCTCTTAAACGCAGACGTACCAGGCACCGCTTCCCAAGCTGTACCATGCCCAGGAGTGATATCATCAGGATGCCGATAAGCAGCAGCAGTATAAACAACCCAAGACTTGCCACCAAACTCAACGAATTGTAGCGAGTACTGTTGTAAAGACCCATTCGGATACGCCTCCCTAAAGATTTTGATTCTCTCAGCTACATCTACGTAGTCATCCATGTTAAATGCCATATTACTGTCCCTTCTTGAATACAACAAACGGCCCGCCAGACTGTCTGGCTTGAAGCGTTACTACTTTGACACCCTCGTAAGTGCCAACTCTTATACCATCTAGCAAAGCCAAAACTCTTGACT
>JBBRXZ010000298.1:0-1135 GCA_038238095.1 Saccharimonadales bacterium (SeqCode) | reverse complement strand
CCGTATTTTAATATGAGTAGCGGCAATAGATCAGCTAAACGGATAATGCAGGCATATTCAGCTGCATCTTCTCCTTGCCCGTTTAGCCTAATGACTCCAAATCCTAATTCCCCTGAAGTGGATGTTCGAGTCTTTAATTGCTTCAAGTACGCTAAAGGTTGAAATCCTGCCCTTGCTTTGACTTCAACATCAAAAGGTACATTCACAATATCCTTGCCGCTACCCCTTCCCACACATGCGCCTTGCCATACAGTCGATAGGTACTGGGCAACTACTCGCTCTGTGCGGAAACCTCTGTGCTTTCTTGCTTGACTAGCCATTTAAGCTGCACTGCTCACATATTGCTACATCACTGATTACCATATTAACTATCAGATCCTTACGCTTGCAAATAGTACACATAACCTTTGCAAGAATTAGCGGTTGCCATTGCCCATCGATATAAGCATCTACATATCCCATTAATACACCACGCCTAAAACCATCGCGGCCATTTCGTCGGCTTGACAATGCCAGCCACTAGATAAAGTGTGACACTGGCAAGTAGCATAGATCTCTTTGGCTATCTGATCGCGAATTAAAGTGATGATTTGTTCAGCTTTCAACAATGGGTCGCCTCCAGTTACTACAACACCTGTTAATGTAGGATCACTAATTTGCATAGCTAACAAAGCCACTTTATTTACTAACTCGCTCATTATTACGCTCTCACCTTCTGTGGTTTCCAAGTACCATCGCTGGCTAATTCATACCAAAGCGTTGCGCACGACATGTTCTTTTCTGTATAGCCTGAACACATATAACCGCCCCATGCTCGTCCGTTCTTGTTGCCATCTTTCCAATTCATAGGCCCGTGATTACAATCTGGCACTACTTTAGCAGTACCTAGAATGTCTGCCACAAGATTAACGGCAGTCTCAATCGTTGCTGGTGCATCTACTTTACGCAGCTGCTCATCTTGCTGACCAAAAGGTGTAGTCCAGTAATCCTTCTCGGCTTCCACTTTAGGTGCTACAACCTCTGATTTAATTAACACTAAGGGTGTTAAGTTACCTTTTGCTACCTTTTGCATCTCCTCATGGCTTGGTCGCTTACCCTTAGTAGCGTAACCTGCATTTGCAAGTGCTCGGCCAAT
>JBBRXZ010000297.1:0-1135 GCA_038238095.1 Saccharimonadales bacterium (SeqCode) | reverse complement strand
GTTGAGACAGGCTTACTGGTATCGGAAGTATTGTCTACATTACTAAGCCCTACATCACCTTTAGTTACGATCACATCAGCACTTAGGGGATGGGTGTTAATGGTGCGGGTGGTGTTTACTTTACCAGCCAGTCCCGGCACAGTCGGCAGGGCAGCCGTACCACTCAGGTCACCGGCTAACTGGACTACGCCCTTTGTAGTGGTTGTAGCATCGGGGGGGGGGTGCAATACTAGTAACCTGGTTGTCTACATAGGCTTTGGTAGCGGCGTCCTGGGCAATGGTAGGGTCAGCCACGTTAATGGCCTTATGGGAGTTGAAGGAGACATCTGCAGTCGGGCTTTTTAAGTCACGGGCATCACTCAGGCGGACATCAGTAGTAATAACAGCTGTGCCGGTAACTTTAGAGGGTGATAAGCCACCAGCAGTAACCTTAGCATCGCTTACACTGCCGTCAGTTGGAGTGCGGGTGTCACTTAGGCGCGAATCGTTGTCACCTACGGCAATCGGGCTAGTAGCACTAATAGGAGTAACAGACAGTTTGGTGATGCCTTTAGTAGTAGTACTGGCATCAGGTGCCCCAGCAGAGACGGTGCTATCTACATAAGTCTTGTTAGCTGTCTGACTTCCCAATGTAGGCGTGGGCACTATAGGTGAAGCATTAAAGGTCTTAGTACCACTAATTGTTTCACTGCCGCTATTATGGATAACCGTAGAGTCATCAGCTTTAGTAGCAACTACGCCGACATCTTTAATAGTACCGTCTGGGTTGTGGGCCTGGTTTAGGAAGTCATTGAGGATGGTGCCCCAAGTGCCATCATCACTGCCGGGACTTGGGAGGCGGGGCATTTGTTTAGCTTAACTCCAGTTAATTCTAGTGGTTATTATACTGAAGTCCTGGCGTATCGCAACTTTTATTGCAGAAGGTTTCCAAGCAAGACGTTGGTGTATGATGAATTTATAAACCAAGTCAGGGCCAGGCTAGCGAGTAGCAGGGCCAGCAAAATCCAGAATTTTAGCTTTTCACTCATGAGTGGCTCTCTAAATTCGCCACGACCACCAGGCGGTTTTTTGGTAACCACAACGGCGTACAGGTAAAAAGGGTTAGTTCTGCCTGAGTAGTGTTGTCTTCAATTGC
>JBBRXZ010000296.1:0-1136 GCA_038238095.1 Saccharimonadales bacterium (SeqCode) | reverse complement strand
ATCATTAAAACCCTGAGACCGATACGCAGCGGTACGGTCATCATCGGCGGCAAAGCGTATCCGGCTGAGGCAGAAATCCCACCGGAGTTACTGCCCTTGTTACATAAATTAAGAGCGGGTCACTAATTTGGGAAAGTCAGGCGATTACAAATAACCAGCCGTTATTGTTGACACCTGTTTGCCCCTTTTTTAGGTAGCTTATTTCAAATCCCGCATCAGTAAGCAACTGCCTAAGAGGTTGTTCCTCCCAATACCGGTAGTATCGCTTATGGTTTAGCTTTACTTTAGTCCATTTAGCGCCTTTGCCCACCTTAACGCTGAATGAGAATATACCGCCTGGCTTTAACGAATCTTTAATTTTCCCCAAGACATGGATAGTTTTCTCGACCGTAAAATGTAGCAGCACTGCATTAGCAAAGACCATATCATACGGTCCACCTAAGTCATCAGTTACAACATTTAACATACTAGCCTCATGCCTTTGCGTGCGTAGGTATTTCACAAACGAATGAGCAGCATCTGTTATGGTGACGGTAAAACCCTTACTCTCCATGTAGAAACCGTCACGACCATGAGCGCTACCGATCTCCAAAATACGAGCATCAGGACTAAGTATAGCCAGACTGGCATCAATCCAAGTTTTCATGCCACCTGCTACAGACATGTCTGTAGAGTTGTATTGCTCCAGACCGTTTTCGTAAGCTTCAAGCGTAACCTTATTTACGTCCTCGTCCATAAGCGTATAATACGCTAAAATTAGCTCATGTATCTAACTGTTTTACAGTGGAATGTCTGGTATCAGGAAGATATTGAAAACGTTGCCAAACTACTTAAAGCAGTCAATGTGGACGTGGTCTGCCTACAAGAACTGCCCAAAGATTACGATAAACAGAGCCACCCAGACACCCTAGAGTGATAAAATCCGTATTTTCCCCTTGGTCTCTGCCACGCGTTCATAGTTCAGGTAAATATAGCATATATGGTGAAGAGTGTCAATTATGGTAGCCATCGTGTTGGCAAAAAAATAAAAGTGCAGTGCCTCCAGGGGAAGAAGTACCTATTTAAAAAGTAAAGGTGCAGTGCAGTATGCTACCTCTGTAATTAAGGAGGTAGCATGTCACAACTGCATAAACGGT
>JBBRXZ010000295.1:0-1137 GCA_038238095.1 Saccharimonadales bacterium (SeqCode) | reverse complement strand
GGCGTGGACTACCAGGGTATCTAATCCTGTTTGATCCCCACGCTTTCGTGCATCAGCGTCAGTAAATCCTTAGTAAGCTGCCTTCGCAATCGGTGTTCTGTGTAATATCTAAGCATTTCACCGCTACACTACACATTCCGCCTACCTCAAGATTACTCAAGCTATTCAGTTTCAATGGCTGTTCTACAGTTGAGCTGCAGGATTTCACCACTGACTTAAATAGCCGCCTACGCACCCTTTAAACCCAATAAATCCGGATAACGCTTGCACCCTCCGTATTACCGCGGCTGCTGGCACGGAGTTAGCCGGTGCTTATTCACGCATTACCTTCAGTCTCGGACACGTCCGAAATGTTATTCATGCGAAAAAGCAGTTTACAACCCATAGGGCATTCTTCCTGCACGCGGGATGGCTGGTTCAGGCTCTCGCCCATTGACCAATATTCCTCACTGCTGCCTCCCGTAGGAGTCTGGTCCGTGTCTCAGTACCAGTGTGGGGGATCTTCCTCTCAGAACCCCTAGACATCGAAGCCTTGGTGAGCCGTTACCTCACCAACTAGCTAATGTCACGCATGCCCATCCTTTACCGCCGAAACTTTAAATGTCAAATCATGCGATCTAACATTACTATGGGGTATTAATCCGCATTTCTACGGGCTATCCTCCAGTAAAGGGCAGGTTGCATACGCGTTACTCACCCGTGCGCCGGTCTCTCTGTATTGCTACAAATACCCCTCGACTTGCATGTGTTAAGCCTCCCGCTAGCGTTCATCCTGAGCCAGGATCAAACTCTCCGTTGTATAGAAAATTTTAAATATTATTCTGTCCTGACCCGACTTTCTGAACTTAATCAACAAGCTGTCCCAGCTTATCTCTCTTGTAGTTTTGTCTTCTTTCCTTCTCAAATATCTTCAATGAACTATTCTGTTCGTATGCTCAATCTTTTGTTCGCTCTACACCCGTTTTTTCTGGTGAAAGTTCGGCAAAGGTAATCCTTTATTCTGTTTCTCCAAAACTTTTTTTCGTTTTTTTAAAACCCCTTTTCCTTATCCTCCAAACCCCTGAAACATGCTGTGAACGCCAATCTTAGTTCCTGTAAGCCATTCCCTGAAATCGTGGTGCAAATGTAGACCCTTTT
>JBBRXZ010000294.1:0-1147 GCA_038238095.1 Saccharimonadales bacterium (SeqCode) | reverse complement strand
GTTTTGGGCGGTTTTTGGGTAGCCGTCGGCTACTCAAGACCAGACGACTTAGTTTTCGGATTTTTAGATTCAGTTTTGGGACGGAAAACTAGGCCGCAGTAGCTTCAATCCAAGCCTCGTTGGGAGTTTTGAAACGTAAGATTTTCATCGGTCGGTCATTCAATAGTTGTTCGGCATATTCGATGTACTCGTCGGGGATCTCGTCGAAGTTCGTCCCCTTTGGAAAATAGACTCTAACGGCTCTATTTCGATTCTCCACGCTTCCGCGCTCGGGAGCACAGTAAGGATGGCAAAAGTAGCTGTTGGTTCCGAGTACGTTATCTATGACAGCATAGTCTGCATTTTCGCTTCCGTTGTCTGAGGTCAAGGTATGGCGGTGCTTTTGCGGAACCTTTTCTAACCTTCCTATCAAAGCCGTGCGACATTGAGCGCTTTCGAGGGAAGGTATTTTTGTTAAAAATACTTTCCGTGTTTTTCTATCCACAATAGTCAGAATTGCTGCTTTTCCTTTGCGACAAGACATTATTGTGTCGTGCTCGAAGTCACCTACCCGACTTCGCTGATTGGCTTGCTCGGGGCGTTTTTCAATACTTACTTTCGGTATGGCTGGTTGAGGGAGACGCTTTCGTTTTCCGCTACGCCTTCGTCTTCGGGCTTTGCCCGCGACAAGAAGGTATCCTCTTAGGTCCGCCCGCTCGGTGAGAAGCCACTGGTAAATGGCTTCCGCTGAAATTGATAGTGTCTGATGGTCAAGCGACAATCGACCTGCTATCAGTTCGGGACTTAGTCCTTGTTTAAGTGCGTGTTCAACATATCCTCGGATCTCAGGGCACTTCAGGCGCATCTTCTTCTTGCTGCCTAACACTCGCCTTTGATGGCTCGCTGCTTGAGCGACCGCTGCTTGGGTAAGGTAGTCGTCATGCTTTGATACAAGGCTCGCATTTCTACGAAATTCTCGACTAATAGACGACGCAGCTCGACCAAGCTCGCGCGCTATATCTCGAATCCCGTAGCCAAGCCGCCTACACTGGTACGCTCTACGACGCTCGTCATGGGTAAGCTTTGAACTCATAACACCTAGGATTGCTTACGCAATCCAAGTGTTGCTTTTAGTTGTTGAATCTACCGACATCGTTCAGCTGCGAGC
>JBBRXZ010000293.1:0-1149 GCA_038238095.1 Saccharimonadales bacterium (SeqCode) | reverse complement strand
GTTTGCTATGGGTCGAGGTGCAGAATCAGCCAGGATAATAGCGTATCTACGTGAGCAGGTCTGTGAGGTTATGCGAGTTGATAACAAATGCACTGATAACACTTGCTGGCTAATCATGGATATCCTCGCGTATGTCAGCGAATCCAAAAACCGTGAGAACACAATCCCATTAGGAGATGTCAATGCAATACTCTAAAGCTCAAGCACTCTACCTAATCGTGTTTAGCTTAGTGAGCATTCTTATCATGCTGGCAATAAGCACTTACTTCATACCATTCAACTGCTGGGATCAAAACTTACCCGAACAACAACTAATAGAGAGATGCGAACAATGAGACAACATAGAACCAAAAAATTCTGTGATTTTAAGAAATCAGACCGAACAATAATGATAGAACTAGTCATGGGTAACTCTACGCGTGAGCGACAAAAGGACATTATCAAACTGCTACATACACACAAAATGTCTTGGTTTGCTCAATCATTCATTAACAAATGTTACTGGCAAACAGCGATAAATGTCATAGATCAACTAACCGCAGAAATAGAAAGCATGAAACATGAGTGATTCAACAGTAGCTATGAGCATGTCAGTGCTAACTATTCAACAATGCAGGGCTATAGTAACCAACCTGCTACAGGCGTTAGACGTGCCAGAGGATGACTATGACCTAGGGCGTAAAGATTCATTAAACATAATCAGCATGGCCCTCTTGGACTATGAGATGCAGATGGAGAAGGCACGCGACTACATGGTAGAGGCAGAGGTAAGGGCTAAGAAGGATGGCTGACTGGCATTCATCTAAAGAGTGGGCTAAAGCTCGAGCGTACGCTAAGACACAGTTAGAGCCAGTATGTTCACGATGCGGCAAAGACCTAGAAGGTTGGGACTGGACCATAGACCACATGACACCTAGCGATCCACCTAACCACGACATCAGTAACCTCCAATCAATGTGCAGACGATGCAACGGATACAAGTCCGACAAAGTATTAGAGCGAATCACGTTTCTAAACGATAGATGGCTGTAATTAGACCAGAGATGAGGAACTAAAGATGCCCTATCGCCCTTAAGGGGGTGGTAGGGCATCTTTAGTTCCTCATCTCTGGTCTAATTACAGCCATCTATCGTTTAGAAACGTGATTCG
>JBBRXZ010000292.1:0-1154 GCA_038238095.1 Saccharimonadales bacterium (SeqCode) | reverse complement strand
CAGAGGCAGTCGTGGTGGCCAGAGGATGGTAGTTATAGCATTGATAGCATCGGCAGTCCACGGGGTAGTGGCGATAGCCCTAGCAGTGGTGGTGGAAATACAGCTGAGGTTTGTGGCCAGCAACAGCACAAATATTTTGGTTCATTATACAATATTAATCGCGCACTGCTATCGAAATTCAAATTCCAATTTATAAAATACTATCGCTTGCTGTACGATGCACAATATCATACTAGTAGGAGTTTACAGTCGTGATGAACAAACAGACACCAGCAATGCAGACAGGGAAGGTCAAACATCAAAGCGTACAAGCGCACGGTACAGTGCCCTAAGCAAGAAATGCACTAGTTATGGCTGCGTACAATGGCTAAACATGATTTTCGTAAATATGCTGTTAGTTACAAACGACTTCTTACAAAAACGAAGCGTGCCGGATGTTGAGAAGCACGTTTAATGTGCTTCTCAACTTCCAGCACGTTTGATAGCCGGTACTTGGATATATGTACTGTACTATAAAAATACTCTTCGCTTAAAGGGAATACAGAGATCGGAAGTGCAAACCGAGGCAGACATGATAAAAGTTTTAAATGGTGCGTAATCATGAGCTGTATACACAACAAGTACAAGGCAATAGGCTAATCCATTAAACTCCATGCGTCCAGCATATCGCCTATGCATTGAAAGGACGACGGAGAGAGGTATGCATAGGTCGGGAGTGTGTTCCAGGACAGGCATGATCATTGTTGTACGATAAAAGTCAAGTGAGGTGGTGCCTATTGAGCTATAACCGAAGCAATTGCAATGCAATAAGCTGCTCCAATATACTGCCGTGTGTCCAGCACATCGCCCATGCACATGGTTGACACCGTAGAAGGGAATACAGGGGTCGGGAATGTGTTCCAGGACAGGCATGATCATCTTGGTGTCATAAAAGTCAAGTGAGGTGGTGCCTATTGAGCTATAACCACAATTGCAATGCAATAAGCTGCTCCACCATTGGCAATCTGCAGTAGCAGAGGCAGTCGTGGTGGCCAGAGGATGGTAGTTATAGCATTGATAGCATCGGCAGTCCACGGGGTAGTGGCGATAGCCCTAGCAGTGGTGGTGGAAATACAGCTGAGGTTTGTGGCCAGCAACAGCACAAATATTTTGGT
>JBBRXZ010000291.1:0-1156 GCA_038238095.1 Saccharimonadales bacterium (SeqCode) | reverse complement strand
GAACACCAGCTGAAGCTTTAGAGGACTACCGCAGGAAGCCAGACGTTGAAGCAAGAATGAAAGGTTAAGAGCAAAAATTGTCCGGCTTCAAAACCCACGCCCAAGATCCAGAGTGTCCGGCTTGAGGGCTACCAGCGGGTTTGAATAACTTTTGGTTATTATAACATTATACGAGCTATACATACAAATACATTATACAATAAGTGGCTTGACGCCGGTGTAGGGAAGCACTATAATATAAGCATTAAGACGAAAAGGGCCCCGAACGGCTAATTACCTAAGGCTCCCTTTTCTTTTTTTGTATCTGTATTTTGCGCTTAACGTCTGCATCATCAAGGTAAACGAAATAGTTACGCGACAGTGATTTATAGAGCGAAGAACTAAAGCGCCGGTTAGGAAAGAGTATCTTTGCGAACTTACCCTGTTCGATCAGGAAATCGACCATCATTTTGTAGTCACCGTCACCGGAAACCAGCACTACCTTATTGAATCTGTCCTTGAGATAGAGCCGTTTCATAACTGAAAAAATAATGTCAGCGTCAACATTGCCTTTCTTCTTACCAAGCATAGCGCTGTTGTGTTCACGAAATACAAGGATAAATCCAGCCGCCTGGATTGTCTCGTACAGCCTTTCTATGCTTGCTCCCTCCTGCACATAGCCGAGATAATAGTAGGCTCGATCAACGTCATATTTTTGTTCAAGATAAACCCGTAGCCGGGCTAGGTCAATCAACCAGCGAGGCTCACTCTTAGCCGTACCCATGTGGAGGTTTTGGCCGTCAATGTAGGCTATATTGCGTAATTGTGTGCTCATCGAAACCATTTTAGCATTACAGAGCCATAACCAACGAAACAGTGACTAGAGTACGCCACTGCCTCGTCAGTTGATGTAGGTTTAACCTACACTTCGTAATGGCGGTTCAGACGCTTAGTAAGCCTCATGCCTAGTGATTGCTTGCTTCCACCCCCTATACTTTGTGTAAGATTTCGCGCGTCCTCCATGTTCAAAAGGATTTTGCCTCTGTTACCACACTCGTACTCGTGGTAGCCAGCAAAGAAGGCAAGGCCTTCATTACCGAAGCAAACCTTGCCGACTAACCCCTTACGACCCCTGTAATTTACGTTTTGTATTGTCATATGTACTCCTTTTGTTCGT
>JBBRXZ010000290.1:0-1165 GCA_038238095.1 Saccharimonadales bacterium (SeqCode) | reverse complement strand
GCCGTCGTGTTGTCCCAGCCCAGGATGTTCAAGAGTTCCGACTTCCTGAAGACGAGCGTGTTGCTTTGTTCACCGCTTTCGAACAGTAAGGTCAGCAAACCGCCGAGCACTAAAGGGTCAGTCCCGCGCGGCAGGCCCAGCATGCTGTCCGTGATCATCTCCAATTTGCGTTCGACGGCGGTGTTATCGGCGTCGCTGAAGGTGGTCGTGAACGAGCGGTTTTTTATGATTTCGGTTTCGCCGTAACCCAGCAGCAGCAGGGCGCTCGGGAACAGGCCGAAGGCCCGGTGCGTGCGCGCGATCAGCGACAGGGCGGAACCATCCCTCTCATTATCAGGAGCGGTCGCCGCAGCCGCTTTAGCTTTCTTGGAGGCTGTCGTCTCTCGCTTCGGCTTTGTGCCTTTGGCCTTGGTGGGCATGAATTGTTACGCTCCCGGCAAACTGTTTTTTGCTTTCCGCTTATATGTAAATTAACTTATTAGATCTACTTTATATACAGCATTGAACTCAGGAACTTTGTGCAAATTTCCTGACTCTAACTAAATAGTGACTGGACAGCAATTGAACCGTGTTTTGCCTTTCCTGATATCGCTATTAGCCTTTCCCGATAGCGCTAATAGGCTTGCCTGATCTTACTAATAGCCTTACCTGTTCATGCTATTAGCCTTTCCTGATCTAGCTAATAGCCTTTCCTAATATGACTATTAGCCTTTCCTGTTATAGCTATTTGCTTTCCTGATCTAGCTAATAGCCTTTCCTGTTCTCACTGATAGCTTTTACGTCCCTGACCCGGCCAGAGAGTTATCGTCGTCAACTCTAAATGGTTAAAAACATGAACTTTAGTTATCTAATTACGGGATGCGCGCAACCCTCCCTTTATCCTCTTCCCGAACAGTGCCTTTCCTGATAAGGCTAATAGCCTTACCTAATAAGGCTATTAGCCTTTCCTGATATGACTATTTGCCAGGAGATTTCGTCGTCTTTTGAGTTGATAACTTGAAGAGTGCCTCATCTCCACGTTATATCGTTTCCCTTGTAACAGCGGTGATACTACATTTTGTAGCTTGCTGCGAGTAATAACCAAGATGTAGCACTTCCGAGGGACATTTAATTACCACTCGCGAATGGCGGAGCCCGTGGGATCTCCCGGATCGCCGAAACTATT
>JBBRXZ010000289.1:0-1167 GCA_038238095.1 Saccharimonadales bacterium (SeqCode) | reverse complement strand
ATAGTGAAAGAGGGCAAGAGATGATAATAACAATAGTATGCAAGAGCTGTAAAGGCGAGTGGATTACCAACAGTTTCGATGATGACTACTGTGATGAGTGTGTTATCGCTGGATATGTGAAAGAGGGCAAGAGCAATGACTAGATTAGAGCGCGAGAGTGCAGGTATTAAGGTAAAAGCGGGCGATATTGTGCAATTCGATATGCCTATTGATTTTGTTAATGGTGTAACACTAAGCGAGCTACGCTACGAAAAAGGATCAAAGTTTAGAGCGTTAGAAGTAAATATGGCCGGTGTCTATGCCGGATACCATATAACTAACTGGCGCAGGTTCGGCTGGACAGTAATAACCAAAGCGGAAGAGGGCGAGAGCAATGGTTAAAATGGATACGTGGGACGAAATGCGATGTCCACAATGCGACACGTGGTTTTACCCTGAAAAAAATCAACGCAGGTTGTGCCAAGTATGCAACGACAAAGAGGGAGAGAGCAATGAATAACGAATACCTACAAGCTAAGGCAAACTTATGCCTAGATCAAGCAGCTAAAAACCTGGAGCAAGAGGAGATAGCAAAGGCTATCCGTAACCTAGAGAGAGCAAACCTTGCCCTCTCGCGTATCTTTAACCTAGATGAGGAGAGCAATGAATAACATACACACGCTACACCCACCAAAATCAGATCTAATACTGTTGTATGAGGTAGTCAATACACAAGGCTCAGCATTGTGGGGAGGCGAGGACGAGGGCGAAGCTCTCAAGTGGCTACGTCTTAACCTTGCAGACAAGGCACGCTTGCTAGTATCAGCTTGGGATAGCGATGAGGAAGACGCTCACTTGGTAGGGCAAAGCATAGACATAACCGGTGTTGTATTAGAAGCGTTCAAGGAGGGATTAAAAGTATGATTTATTGGATTGGGTTGGCAATGGTAATGCTGGTAGTCTACGGACTTATTGTGTGGGAGGACAAGATCAATGGCAAGTAAGCAGGTAAGCGGAAAACAAGTAGTTCATTACCGCAATTACAGGAGAGCAAGAGATAGAGCTTTAGTTCAACTATCTCACTTACACCCCGAAATGTACAAGCAACTGCTTGAACAACAAAGGAGATTTGATGAGCAAGAGGGCAAGACTTGGTTTATTAACAGTGACAGTAATCTTACTGTTGGT
>JBBRXZ010000288.1:0-1171 GCA_038238095.1 Saccharimonadales bacterium (SeqCode) | reverse complement strand
TAACGCAAATGCCCTGGCAAACATCCTTATCCCTACTACTAGAGGAGGATCTCTAAGCTAACCCAAGTTGCTACCGTAGAATGGCGTAAGTTAGTACGGTTAGGAAGATTTTCAGTTCAAAACCACGTGGCGTAACGGCATGAACCGACCGTGCCAATCGCTCCGACAGTTGACTGAACGTTGTTTCCACCCGCTTTCGCATCGTACCGGCTATCCATTGCACGAAATCGCTCAACTGTTGTTTCATGTTCGAGCGACTTGGCACGATCAAGTGGATGGAGGCGTCTTCCTTCAAATCACCTTCAAATCCTCGGTCTATAAATCCCTTGTCTCCAATGAGAATACTTTGCTCCGGCAGGTCAATTTCCATCGAGCGTAGGGCTTTGCAGTCGTGGGTGGAACCCGGTACAAAGACAAGTTCTACGGGTCGTCCTGTGTCCGTCACGATAAGACAGACTTTCAAACCATAGAAATATTCCTTTTTACTCGCTGTATATCCTCGATACTCTTCGGTTTTGTAGATTTTGCATCGCTTTATGCGGACATTTTTGCAAACAGGAACAGGAAAACTGTCTACAAGAAAGGCGGTAGTTTGCTCTTTAATTTGTGCCAGTATATGCAGGGCAAACTGCCACAATGATTCCGGTATCCGGTGTAAACGGCGACTAAACCGGCTCTTCGAGAATGTCGGTATATATCTATGACTGATAAGAAAATCCAATGACTTTTGGTGATTGCCGGTAAAAAACTCGGTGGCAACGGTGGCAATGGTCATGACTTCGGCAGTCGATACTCTGGCTTGCTCATCGTCTTGGTAATTGAGGGCTTTGAGCAACTCGTCAAAAAAGCAGTACAGGGTTATAATTGTTTCGGGCATCTGCGAACCTCGGTAAGATAGTGTTTGGCGATTCTACTTTACCAAGCGTTCGCAGACGCTTCAAACGGTGGCAACTTGGGTTGCTATTAAATTTGGAGATACGTCTCGCCCCTGATGCCGCCTATGTACGCCAGAAGTCTCGTGAGGTAGCTCAACTCCTTGGCTTTGACCGGAATGACCAGACACGCATTGCTTCCGCCGTCTCGGAGATCGCCCGCAACGCCTGGCAGTACGCCGGTGGCGGTAGCGTTACCTTTAGCCTGGTATCTGGCACGCCGCAATCTTTTGTTATTC
>JBBRXZ010000287.1:0-1171 GCA_038238095.1 Saccharimonadales bacterium (SeqCode) | reverse complement strand
TCGTAAGGAAGCTTCTTTTGAGTATTGCGCAGGCAACACGGTAAGGTACATTTCCTTACACAGGTCTTATTGGTTCATTTGCAGCTATGAGGCATGTTATGCAATTTTGCATGGGTGAAACCGGTTACTGGTATAAGAGGTGGCTTGAAATGGGCTTGAGCCGGATGAGGTGAAAGTCTCATGTCCGGTTCTTAGGGGGCGAAAGGGCAGCAATGCCCTTAGCTACCCTCTGTGCGACCTGAAAAGGTCTTGGTCGGATAGTTTTATACGGGCATCCGTAAGAAAAACCTACTCTTCCACGAGTAGTAGCTTACCGGTACTGCGGCTTGAGTAATCGGGCGGTAGTAAGCAACCGGGACAATGAACCGAGCAGTCGCAAGACTGGATCTCGAAATCCGTGAGGAAGTTGAGATAACCGATAGACTTAATCGGTGTAGGGCTAAGCTGGGTGGTATGCGCAAATTAATTGAACGAACGTTAGAATCACCGTCACCTGCAAGTAGCTTAGGAGTCTGACAAAGTTTTAAAGCTTCAGCCAAAAAGGCAACGACATGAGTTAAACTGTTTGCAACTCAGTTTACGTGGATAATCAACATGTCCGGTGAATAGTTCGGCGCTAACCCATCCGTGTCTCATCCTGACAACAGGGTAACCCCGTGTACCGCCCTGTACTAACAGGGCAGGCTACCTGCAAAGGTAGCTGTTGGAAGGCGGGAGTAAGATTGGGCAAAAAGCGAACGGGTAGCGGTAATAGCTACTATAGGGGTTGAAACATTACCCTGCGGCGGAAGCCGGCTGACGTGCTCATGGTCCATTACGTGCAAGAAAAATGGAAGAACTTCAATTTGGAGGGCAAGCAAATGATTGCAACTTTTTAAGAGACCGGATTTATCCGGTTAATAAAAAAGTCTGTAAATGCGGCCTTCGGATCAGCAATGATCGTAAGGAAGCTTCTTTTGAGTATTGCGCAGGCAACACGGTAAGGTACATTTCCTTACACAGGTCTTATTGGCTCATTTGCAGCTATGAGGTATGTTATGTATTTATTGCATAGGTGAAACCGGTTACTGGTACAAGAGGTGGCTTGAAATGGGCTTGAGCCGGATGAGGTGAAAGTCTCATGTCCGGTTCTTAGGGGGCGAAAGGGCAGCAATGCCCTTAGCTACCCTCT
>JBBRXZ010000285.1:0-1205 GCA_038238095.1 Saccharimonadales bacterium (SeqCode) | reverse complement strand
TCGGGCGTAACAGGGACATCGAATCACACCATTGGGGGTATAGCTCAGTTGGTAGAGCGGTAGCTTTGCAAGCTATAGGTCAGGGGTTCGAGTCCCCTTGCCTCCACCAAAGCAGTTGAAAGTCCTTAGTTGAGAGTTAAAGAGATCAAGCGACCTTCAACTAATCATCCCGGGTCTGTAGCTCAGCTGGTTAGAGCATGCGCTTGATAAGCGCAGGGTCACAGGTTCGAATCCTGTCAGGCCCACCATTGCCCGGAAGAAGCAAATAACGACCGTTTTGAGTTTGGCCGAATAGGGGAAACCTTTGAATCCAATCTCCAACCCCGCCAACATTGGCGGCTCTGGTTCTTTGACATCTACATACAGGTAAGTAAAACAACTTTTAAGAGCTGAGTCTGAAACAAACGGGCCGCAGCAGTGCGGCTCGAAACGAGTTTCAGTTATCACAATTTCCGGCGGCCTTAAGCAGCCGCCTGGATAAGATTGAATAAGCTACAAAGAGCACATAATGAATGCCTTGGTGCCAATAGGCGATGAAGGACGTGATAAGCTGCGATAAGGCACGGATAGCGGCAAATACGCTTTGACCCGTGCATCTCCGAATGGGGTAACCCGATGGGATTAATCTCCCGTCACAGCCGCATGAATACAATAGTGCGGCTCGAGCAATACCTGGTGAAGTGAAACATCTCAGTAACCAGAGGAAAAGAAAACGAATGCGATTCCGCCAGTAGCGGCGAGCGAAAGCGGAACAGCCCAAACCACCGGCTTGCCGGTGGGGTTGTAGGAGCCCGACGTGGCAGTGCAAAGGCTAGACGAAGCGACTGGAAAATCGTTCCATAGAGGGTGAAAGACCCGTAGTCGAAAGCCGGAGCACGCCTAGGGAATTCCTGAGTAACACAATCTAAGTGAAGCTTTGTGTGAAACTGCGCCGACCACGGCGTAAGGCTAAATACTCATTGGCGACCGATAGTGAACAAGTACCGCGAGGGAAAGGTGAAAAGCACCGCTGTGAGCGGAGTGAAACAGAACCTGCAATTATGTGCTTACAAGGTGTCAGAGCCCGCAAGGGTGATGGCGTGCCTTTTGCTTAATGAGTCTGCGAGTTACTGTCAGCGGCAAGCCTAAGCCCTTTTGGGAGCCAACGAAGCCGTGCTCCAGTGGGATGCTCCGACAGGAACGAACTAAGTAGTGCCTTCTTTCCT
>JBBRXZ010000284.1:0-1212 GCA_038238095.1 Saccharimonadales bacterium (SeqCode) | reverse complement strand
AGCTGCTTCCCGCCGACCTGACACGCGATCCCACGACGGTGTTACGAACAATCATCGGCGATTCCCGCCGATGGGCCCCGCAGGCCGATTCATTCACTACCGACTTTTTCACCAGCCTCAGTATGTATCGGCCCTTCCTGGCGGGAGACCACGCTATGTTTGTCGCGTCACTTTTTCAGCCGTTAGCCGTTCGAATAATTGCTGACTTGTCGGATGCATAGGCCCAGTGTTACGGAAGCTGTATGCAACGTTTTATCAACATTCGCCATATCCGAGCCGAGCCCATGACTTTTTTCGAGAGTATCCCCTGACATCAAGGAATAGAATTAACCGTTTGTTGGCTACCAGTAGACTCGTGTTCTGAAAGTGGCACTTCACAGACGAAACAACTAATGATAAAATGTTTTAGACATTCAACTTTGGAGGCTGTAGCGATGAGAAAAATAATCGTCCTATCATTCATTACCTTAGACGGAGTCATGCAAGCACCGGGCGGACCTGAGGAAGATACGTCAAGTGGCTTCAAATATGGTGGCTGGGTTGCGCCGTATTTTGCCGAAGCTGACGAAGCGGCTGGTGAGGTCATGGCAAAACAAATGAAGTCTGCAGATCTTCTTTTGGGCAGGAAGACCTTCGAGATTTTTGCTGCCTACTGGCCTGAGCATGCAGACTTTTGGCCAAGTATCAATGAGGTTACCAAATATGTCATGAGTAATACTAAGGACAAGTCGGATTGGCAAAACTCAGTTTTCCTGAAAAGCGTCGATGACATCAAAAAGCTCAAGAATTCAGAAGGCTCTGATATTCAAGTTCACGGTAGTGGTAACCTGACCCAGACACTACTCAAACATGATCTGGTCGATGAGCTGTGGCTCAAAACGTTCCCAGTTACGCTCGGTACGGGCAAGCGTTTGTTTGGTGAGGGTACCATTCCTGCGGCTTTTACATTAACAGACAGTTTGGTTACGCCAAATGGTGTGATTTTCGCCAATTACAAGCGAGCTGGAGAAGTTAAGACAGGTACTGTCGGAGCGTAAGACGGCTACAAGTGTATTAGCTTATGACCCACAAACCGGTCAAGTCCCTGAAGTTCTGTACTTTCCTCCACGCACCTTCATTAGCCGACGAGAGCCATCAGCGCCTCCTGACGGAAGACCGGCGGCAGCTCGGTCATGTCGAGATACTGCCATCCGCTCTCCCATTCCTCACTCT
>JBBRXZ010000283.1:0-1215 GCA_038238095.1 Saccharimonadales bacterium (SeqCode) | reverse complement strand
TATGTACAGTATAGTTATAGTAGCACCAACAACGATAATTTGGTTCAAGACTTGCTTTTTGCTTTACTGTACTGTGTGCATAGCTACTGCATTACTACTACTACTACTACTACTACTATTATTATTGTTCTTATTGTTGTTATTATTATTATTGTTAAGATTAAAGCTATATAAATACTATCTTTAAGTATATGGTCTTCATTAAACTGTCAAGACTCAAGATAATATTTCAAGTGTGTTGGTCTTTACTTCCAGTGCGTCATCAGCCACGGAGCCAGTATATGGGTCATAGGTGTAGGTTGGCCTGTCTGCGTATATCTATTTACTTCAATAGAATCTAGTTCTTTCTATTTCACTGATTGCTTCACAATTATTGCCCGTGATCCAATCATAGTTTTTGTACCTTCGTATAAACTCTTTGTTTCTTCTCTTGCAATTCTTGCTTTGTCTTTTGCCTCCTTGCCACCCGCATTTCAACACAAAAACTATTTCACGATGAGTCGAAACAATAATCATGCGCAGCAGATCGAAAGATTCTCAGTCAACTGGTCTAACAATGTCGATGCTCGAGACAACTTCAGATGGGTCAAAGATGCTCTCAACAACTACCTCGGTAATGCCTCTCCACCATTGATCTACCTCACGTCTCCAGCAGCGATCGCACTTCGTGCAGTTCCTCCTGTGCCTGCGAATCCTACTCTCCCTGATGCTATCGTCAACGCCATGACTGCTCCTGTCAAGGCCGACTACCGCGCCAAAGTCAAGCAGTACAAGGATGACAAGTATGCCTTTGACAAAGCCGCTATCACCTTGTCCAACGACTACACCAAGGGCGCTACCATCATTCGTGAACTATTCACTCGTGACTGCATCGCCACAAGTCGCCTCGCTGACATAGCAGCCACAAACGTTGCCACTCCTCAAGCCTGCTTTAAACAGAGCCTAGCCTACTTCTATACTTACGAGCCCAACCACTGCTGATCGTCAGACCTGGCTTGACAAGATGCAATACCTCACTGATGCTGATGGTTGTGGTTTCGTCGTGTTCAAATCTGAATTCCTCGAATGCTATCAGAGGATTCTATCTCTGCCCAATCCTACTCCTCCGGATGAACTAACCTGAGTCTACTGGATTTAAACCAATCTCAAGAACTCAAACTTCAATCTTGATATTCGTGCCCTCGTCCAAGCTATCAGCTATGGTCCTCCACTGCC
>JBBRXZ010000282.1:0-1218 GCA_038238095.1 Saccharimonadales bacterium (SeqCode) | reverse complement strand
GAGGTAAAAGTAATCTAATTAAAAACCTGCTAAACAGAATGAAAGGTTACAGCAATATAATTAAACATCAAGAAGGTTTGCGAATTTAGGACTTACGCAGTTGAACAGATATTTGATAAAAATAAAGAATGAATCCGCCGAAAGTTACCGCCGAAGATTACATCAACTTTATCATCGCCACCCCGCGCGACGTGACGGCGACCGAAGCCGAGCGCGTTCAACCTGAGAGCAAAGACGCTCCGGCACACGACGCTTTTACTCGTCTTCTGGCGCGGCTTGAACCCGATGCCGAAACGCTGTGGACGGAAGCTCGAACGCAGGTTGATGTTCAGGCAGGCTTCCTTGTTCTTGACGATTCGACTTTGGAGAAACCGTATTCGGAGTTTAACGCTCTGGTTTACCGCCATTGGTCGGGCAAGCACAAAGAAGTTGTCAACGGCATCAATTTGATTACTCTGCTCTGGACTGACGGGGTGCGCTGCGTTCCAATTGATTATCGCGTGTTTGATAAAGACCGTGACGGCAAAACCAAGAACGACCATTTTGCCGATATGCTGCTCAAGGCTTTTGATCGTGGATTTAATCCGCAGCTGGTTTGTTTCGACAGTTGGTATGCTTCGGTTGAAAACTTGAAACTGTGTCGCGCTTTGGGCTGGCATTTTTTGACCAGGCTTAAGTCGAACCGGCAGATTAGAGTCAGCGGCGGCAGTTTGCAAGCCGTCTCGGAAGCCGGACTGTGCGGTGGCGACGGGACAATCTGCTGGCTCAAAGGTTTTGGAGAAATCAAAGTGTTTCGGGTTCGTGTCACAGACGACGCATCGGAATACTGGGCGACAAGCCTGCCAGCGATGACCGAAGCCGAACGGGAAACCAAAGCCAAATCTGCGTGGCGCATCGAGATGTATCATCGGGCGTTGAAACAACAATGCCTGATCGAACGCGCCCAATGTCGCCGCCAGCGCCCGGTGCTGAATCACATCGGTCTTTGTATCAGAGCATTTGTGCGAATTGAAAGTCATTGTTATCGAGAAAGAATCAGTTGGATCGAAGCCAAAACAAGCATTATTCGAGATGCCGTCAGAGCATATCTGTCGAATCCGCGTTATTTGCTTCTGCCAACTGCGTAAGTCCTAAATTCTTATAAAATGCTTTTTAAAGAGCTAACTCAACTAAAAAGCCAATCCAAGCAAGTTTCCAAAAACCTGTCTTTATTTATTG
>JBBRXZ010000281.1:0-1225 GCA_038238095.1 Saccharimonadales bacterium (SeqCode) | reverse complement strand
ATAGTCCCGTAGCTCAGTTGGTTAGAGCACTACACTGATAATGTAGGGGTCAGCAGTTCAAATCTGCTCGGGACTACATTAAAAAATCGTATTGGGGAATTAGCTCAGCTGGCTAGAGCACCTGCCTTGCACGCAGGGGGTCATCGGTTCGAATCCGTTATTCTCCACAAAACCTGTAATTCAGGTAAAGTTCTTTGACATATTGAAAGAAAATACAATTGATAATTTAATTAATTATCGAAAGAATACAAGTAATAATTATTAAGAAAGTAATTAAGGGCGTATGGCGAATGCCTTGGCTCTCAAAGGCGATGAAGGACGTGATAAGCTGCGATAAGCTACGGTTAGGAGCAAATATCTTTACCCGTAGATTTCCGAATGGGGCAACCCAATAGTTTGAAGAACTATTATCCGAAAGGAAGCTAACCCGGAGAACTGAAACATCTAAGTACCCGGAGGAAAAGAAAACAATTTAGTGATTCCCTAAGTAGTGGCGAGCGAAAGGGGAACAGCCCAAACCATAATTGTTACGGCAATTACGGGGTTGTAGGACTACAATATTGACTGCGTTTTTAAAGTGGAATCTTCTGGAAAGTTGAATCATAGAGGGTGATAATCCCGTACACGAATTGAAAATGCTACATAGTAGTATCCTGAGTACCGCGAGGTCGGAGACGCCTTGTGGGAATCCACCAGCACCATCTGGTAAGGCTAAATACTTTTGAGAGACCGATAGTGAACTAGTACTGTGAAGGAAAGGTGAAAAGAACCGCGAACAGCGGAGTGAAATAGATCCTGAAACCATACGCTTACAAGCGGTAGGAGCGGCTTCGTGCCGTGACTGCGTGCCTTTTGCATAATGAGCCTACGAGTTACTCCTCTCTAGCAAGGTTAAAGATTTAAGATCTGCAGCCGAAGCGAAAGCAAGTCTGAATAGGGCGTATAGTTAGAGGGGGTAGACGCGAAACCTTGTGATCTACCCATGACCAGGTTGAAGTTCCGGTAACACGGAATGGAGGACCGAACTGATAAGCGTTGAAAAGCTTCCGGATGAGTTGAGGGGAGGGGTGAAAGGCTAATCAAACTGGGAAATAGCTCGTACTCCCCGAAATGTTTTTAGGAACAGCCTCGAGGTTGAGTCTTATAGAGGTAGAGCTACTGATTGGACTAGGGGGCTTCACCGCCTACCAAATCCAGACAAACTCCGAATACTATAAGATATACT
>JBBRXZ010000280.1:0-1226 GCA_038238095.1 Saccharimonadales bacterium (SeqCode) | reverse complement strand
CTTTCCAGCCACAGCAAATGCACCACTCGGGGGCACTACAGACTGCCCGGACACATGTGGGAACCACTTTGAAGCCCTCAAACCCATACCACTAGACATACGAAGAACACCCACAGGGGCTGGAGCATTCACACCATATACCAGACCAGACCACCTGACCAAAGCTACACAATGAAAATTGGCAATTACTTCATAGATGGCAGAGTGCAGGGGGCACCAGCCAGATTCCTAAACCACTCCTGCTCCCCTAACTGCATCCTAGACACCATCACCACAGCCACACAGCAAGTAGCAATATTCCGAGCAGCACGCCGCATCCTACCCTATGAAGAACTAACCTTCGACTACAACTGGCAACTACAAGCAGGAACCCTACCCACTCCCTGCTTATGCAACCACCCTACCTGCAAAGGCACAATAGAACACACTCAAGTACCGCGTGCAAGACCAGTACAAACAAACACTACTACCAGCAACCCTACTACTACTAACACTAGCAACTCCCTACTCAACTATTTCCCCCGATTCAAAGAACCCCCAAGCACTGAAGGAAAAGAAAATAAGATAAATAGGAAGACAAATAAGATGATTAAGAAGAACGAAGCCAAGAATGGACCCGGAGCAACCAAAAACACAGTACACACAGGAGACAACAGAACCAGCTTAATAACCCACCATCATGCCCAACAGACCCTCCTGGAAGGCACCCCACCTGTCTAGCACCACTAGCAGGGGAGACTATAGCACGCGGCACCCCTTCGTGTTTGATTAAGTTCGTTAGTCGGCATTGATGCCTCCTTTGTGTACACTAGTTAGGTAGAGTAGCGATAGCTAAGATAGGAGATAGCGAGTCAATACTGTAGAGTAGCTAGCGTGCCAAGATCCCACTTTAACTAAGATTATTATTATCAGTAAGGATCATACGGAATGACAATGAGAAGGCGGCAGAGTATATCCGTGCAGAAGCGGGAGGTAAAGGAACTAGGCATGCATTATTAAGATATGCATACCTACGGGAATAGTGCAAGAAAGGAGATGTATCCTTCTTGTGGGAAAGTTGCAAGACAATTGCGGTGGATGGTATGACGAAACCACTGGATGTAGCGGCATTGATAGTCTTTAGAGCCAATGTGCAAGGGCTAAGACAACTGGACAGTACCCAAGAAGTGGGGGGAGAGCCCGCCAAGGTTGAGCCATCAACTGTGTAAAAAGTTAATGACTCAAGG
>JBBRXZ010000279.1:0-1228 GCA_038238095.1 Saccharimonadales bacterium (SeqCode) | reverse complement strand
TAGCATCTATTGATTGGATATATGGCATGTCCAAGGATAAGCAATCCAAAGAAGTTTTGATTACAAGCCGTGATTTAGATTTAGCTGCATGAGCCTGTCGCAAAACGATACCGGCCGCGCCTTTGAGTATGGCATAGCATTGAGTCTCTCAAACTGCTTGCCTGCCCCCCTTCAAGACGGACTACTGCTACAAAAAGCTAAGCGGTGTTTTGCGGCTTGCTCTCAAATTGAGCAGCAAAATATAGTCGCAGCGGCAAGAGAAGTTGCTGCATTTTTGGCCGCGCATGACAACCGCCTAGCAGACACCGGTTGTTCCATATATTTGCAATCGGATCAACTGGGCCAACAAGGTGATGTACGAGATATTGTCGTGCGGAACACGACATTAAAGGCCGAGGTAGGGGTTTCTGCAAAGAACCGACATTTTGCTGTCAAGCATTCTCGCCTATCTGGACAAATTGATTTCGGTTTCGACTGGTTGGGCATGCATTGTTCTGCCGATTATTTCCGCAAGGACACACCACTCTTTCACAAACTGCGTACAAGACAGCAAAGAGGCGAAAAGTGGAGAGACATACCGAATAAGAAGGAACTGTATTACATCCCTTTGTTAGAAGCATTTCAAACGGAAATGCAGGCATTGTTTAAACCACAGCCTATGCTTGCGGCAAAAGCGTTGGTGCAATATCTGCTTGGTAAATTCGATTACTACAAAGTCATTAAGGAGAATGGCACGGTCGCGATTATGTCATTCAATATCAGCGGCTCACTCCGCTGGGGTAGCAAGCTGCCCATACCAACACGGATCATAGAAATATCGCCAAAGCCATCATCAGAAACGACACTAATTATGACCTTCGATAGGGGCTGGCAAATATCTTTCCGTATTCACAACGCAAGCACCAAAGTTGAACCGTCGCTTAAGTTTGATATCAATCTCGTTGGATTGCCGCAAGCAACATCAAGGCATGTCATTGATTATCACAGCTAGCATTCGATCTCTACATTTGAATGGTAAATAAGTATGCCGGAAGACGAATCATTCGAGGGCGATGTAACGCGTATCCGTTCTGAAGAAGAACTCATCGGGTCTTTGCTGTGCCTCCGTTGCGGCCATATAGAGCGGCTGCACTCTGAAGGCGGAGGCGACGAAGAGGGAGAGCTTTACTGTCACGTGCCCGACTGTTCATGTGCATGGTTTGTTTCTGAATTTGGCATGGCATAGACC
>JBBRXZ010000278.1:0-1246 GCA_038238095.1 Saccharimonadales bacterium (SeqCode) | reverse complement strand
CCTATCTCATAGCGAGAATATCGCTTGAGACGGGGCTCTCGCCTCAAACTTTAATAGATTTAGATCACAGAATGATTAAAGCCTTACTACAGGCTAT
Organism: Saccharimonadales bacterium (SeqCode); assembly: GCA_038238095.1. GTDB lineage: Bacteria > Patescibacteriota > Saccharimonadia > Saccharimonadales > UBA4665 > JBBRXZ01. The sequence goes on along the minus strand of JBBRXZ010000278.1, from coordinate 1,149 downwards.
GACAGATAGAGCAAAGGAGTCTGAGAATGCCCACAGAAATCAGAGGCGCACTTAAACTCCGCAAGGCTTTAAGAGAATTTGCACCTGATTTAGCCAAGGAAACTAGCAAAGAATTAGGCAACCTTTTAAAACCTGTAGTTCGTAATGCTAGAGGCTTCATTCCAGCAGATAGTCAAGTCCCGTCAGGCTGGCTAGTAGGTAATCAAAAGGGTAAATGGGAACGCGTGGCTTATAACGACACAGTCGTACGGCGTGGAATTAAATATAAGACAACACCAAGTAAGGTAAATCGCAGCGGCTTCAGAGCGCTAGTATCCATTCTTAACACTTCAGCTGCTGGTGCTATCTATGAGACTGCTGGGCGTAAGTCTGGCATTCGTGGGCGCTTTAGCCCTAAACTCCCCGGACAACTAGACGGCAAGGGTCAAAGCATGACTGGCCGCGCTTTATTTCGCGCTTGGGCAAAAGATCAAGGTAAAACAAAAGGCGCAGTGCTCAAGGCCATCTATGCTTCTAGGGATAAATTCAACGCAACTGTGAAGGTTAAATAATGGCAGAAGCGATTAGAGTCGATATTGGGGCTGAGTTCGTTGGTAAAGCGGCATTTAAGGCAGCAGAGAACGCAGCACAAAGACTCACCAAGCAAGTCAGCACACTCGCTAAGTCTTATGTTGGTTTGCAAGGTATAAGAATACTTTCACGTAATAGCATTGAAGCCGCCAAAGCATTTGCAGCAGATGACAAAGCAGCTAGGACTCTTACTCAGTCGTTAAGTAACTTAGGATTAGCCTTCTCGGATCTAGAGGTTAAAGCATTTATTGGCGATCTAGAAAAAACATTTGGCGTACTTGATGACCAGTTACGCCCGGCCTTCCAGCGTTTACTGACTACCACTGGCTCAGTTACAGAGGCTCAATCATTACTTAGAACTGCACTTAATTTATCAGCAGCAAGCGGCGCTGATGTAGTCACAGTTGCTGGAGATTTAAGTAAGGGTTATGTAGGCCAGACTAGATCACTTGCTAAGTATGGTTTAGGACTATCCCAAGCCCAATTAAAGGCTATGACCTTCTTAGAAGTACAGACAAAGATTAACGATCTATTCGGCGGACAGGCTAAACTCGCTGCCGATAGTTATTCAGGAAGCAT
>JBBRXZ010000277.1:0-1248 GCA_038238095.1 Saccharimonadales bacterium (SeqCode) | reverse complement strand
GGTGGCATCAGTTTATTGATCGCGTGTTTAGCCGTTCGTGGAACGGGCTGTGGAATACGATCAAGCTCAAGGTATTGCCTTACAACTTGGTTCATGCTGGCGTCGTGTCAGCATGATTCCAACTCATGACTCAGATTAACTAAAGTCGGGCGTGGTATAAATCAAACCACGCCGAACAAGTCATTCCACCTGACCGCCCGACAGCGTGCCTCTCATCAATCTTGAATGGCGCGTCGTTAGTTGTGTGTCATCGTCGGGCGGCAGGTGAATTCCAGCGTTAGGTGCTTGCCGTGTGGGAGAAATATGGAATTAGTTTTTGAGATCATGCTATTTGCGATTTTAGTATTGGTTCCTGTCAGCCACGCTCAAACGAAGCTGCGGCAATCAATCTCTACTTGTTCAGCTAACAATCGTTGGCATAGATTCTTTCCATTGGATAAAAGCTTTAGTGTCGAAACGCCTTGCGCACTTCGTCGTATGAAAGATGAGCTTAGCGATTCTGACCCGAACGGATATAAGTCTATTACGATTTATCAGGCTGGTTTTTCTAAACCCAAATCACTGGCTTATGGGATTGTGGTTTTAATTCCTTCGGAAGGAATGCGCAAAGAAAACCCAAAGGGGAATGAGCTTGGCGGGCTACAGCTTTTTATTGGTGGAAGTCATCGAGACCCCGCTACGGAAACTCTCATTAACGTAGAGGGGATGGCGGGGAAAGAACTCATTTATGATCTTACGGAATATGAAGATGGTGGTTATCGTAAGGGACACATTATTGATGCTGGTGAACGGATATATATACTGAGTTTCCGAGGGAATAAAGCCGAGGACCTTAGCTCAGCATTAGCAATGCGTTTCTTCAATAGTTTCCATACAATGAAGAATCATGGTACACAATAAGCCGCACCTAACAACTCATTCAACCCGACGCCTCGATAGCACCTTTTCATGTTGCTTCCTCGCGTCGCTGCTTGAATGGCTACGCTCGGCGCGGGTTAATTCGGGCGTTGGGCGCTTGCGCCTTATTGAAGTAGGACTTACGCAAGAGCCATCTTAACGGACGGAGATTTCAGTTGCTCAATCAAGTAATCTGAAAGCTGCCCGAACTTGATTGTCCCAAATGCGATAGTCCAAACTATGCACTTTAGTGCAAGACTTTCAGTTGCAGCGCACTCCGCTTAAATCTGATGAGCGGCGCTGCATGAGACTCAAGTTTGTAATAAGACGAGGCGTGACTTTCAGTCTCGC
>JBBRXZ010000276.1:0-1256 GCA_038238095.1 Saccharimonadales bacterium (SeqCode) | reverse complement strand
TATAGATCACTGCAGATTATAGCTACACCAATTTCGAAGATGCCGTTAGATACATTCCGTTATGCAGGTGGCATATCTGCACCGATAGAGAATCCAGTTCTCGTAAATAAACCAAACTTTTTTGATACTCGCAGGGACTTTCTATTCCAGACTGTTATCTCTCTTGGACTTGACGGTAATGCGTTCTGGCTAAAGAACTACGGTCCTAATGGCCAAATAAATAACTTGACTATAGTTCCAGCAAACGCTGTGACCATTCGCCAGCAAGACGGCAAAATTTATTACGACTACCAAGTAAATAGTGAAACTCCTATGGCGACCACCACTACAGACATTCAACACCTCAAACTCTTTAGCAGGGCAGGCTACCTACGTGGAATTGGACCTATTGACTCATGCAACAAAGACATCTCTGCCGCTTTAGACCTTAGAGACTTTGCCGCTAACTGGTTTGGTCAGGCAGGTATCCCAACAGGTATCTTGACCACAGACAAGCCTATAAGTGCAGATGACGCTAATGAGATAACTGAGAGATGGCACAGGAAACAAGCTGACCGTCAGATAGCAGTACTAGGTCAAGGGTTCATGTTTAGTGCCACACAACTTAACCCGAGAGATGCACTCTTTACTGAGGTAGCGTCGCAGCAGGTTCAGCAGATAGCCAGGCTCTTTGGAGTTCCAGCGAGACTGCTACTTACTGGCGTAGACGGCAGTTCAGACACTTATGTAAACCTACAAGACGAGAACCAAGTCTTTTACCGTCATACAATCATGGCTTACACAGACGCTATCTCGGACGCTCTCTCCGAATGTCTACCTAGAGGCACACGTGCAGAGTTTAACTTTGAGGGACTATTTAGAGCCGACATGGCCAACCGTTTTAACATGTATGAAACAGCAATACGAGCAGGCTTTATGACTGCCGAGGAAGTACGAAGGAAAGAAGGTTTACAGTGAGCGAATTAGAATTACGTAGTTTTGAAGTCAGGCTAGAAGCTGATACCAGAGAAGTTGTAGGACTTGCAGTTCCTTACGGTCAGGTAGCAGACATTGGCGGTCAGTATCGTGAGCAGTTCGCTCCGGGTGCAATTAGTTCAGTTGAAGACGTAAAACTTTTTTGGCAACACTCCGAGCCTATTGGCAAGATTCTTGAGGGTAGAGATACCGCAGACGGTTTTGAGATTCGTGCCATGATCAGTGACACAGTCCGAGGTCAAGAGGCTTACACACTTTTGCGCGATGGCGTAATAAACAAG
>JBBRXZ010000275.1:0-1258 GCA_038238095.1 Saccharimonadales bacterium (SeqCode) | reverse complement strand
TAGCTTTTTGTTCATAGGTAAAAGATAAATTGGTAATCAACTGGGCGACTCATATAAGCCGGTGTTCTCTAAAACTGTAAAATGTCTCCGGCGTATAGATGATATGATCAACCAGTTCGATGCCGAGCAGCTTAGAGTGTGTTTGAAAAGGTAAATGACAAGTCAAATGAGTTTAGCCATAGAGTAAAGGACTGTGTGTCAAGCGCTGGAGCATTAAACGAATCATGGCACTATAGATAAAAGCGACGGAAGAGGAGGCTTTGCGCTCATAATCCTTGCTCAAGCGACGGAAGTAGCCTAACCAACCGAAGGTTCGCTCAACCACCCAACGACGCGGGAGGAGAACAAAACCTTTGACAGCGTCAGGCCGTTTGACGATTTCGACAATGACGCCGAAATGCGTTTCTACCCATTGGGCAAAATCAACGCCTTTAAAGCCGCCATCCGCCCAAACCAATTCCAAATGAGCGAGAATCTCTTCAGGTGTTTGATAGAAAAGCATCTCCGCACCATTGCGCTCCGGGGTTTTGGCGGCGGTGACGGCAACCTGCAAGAGCCAGCCCAGTGTATCGACCAGGATGAAGCGTTTGCGCCCAGTCACCATTTTGGCACCGTCATACCCGCGTCCGTTGGCATCGGCATTCATGGTTTTGACGCTTTGGCTATCGAAACTGCCAACTGCAGCTTCTGCTTCATGCTCTTCCTGTTCGCGTACAGCTTCGCGCAAGGCGTCATTCATTCGCTGCCAGGTACCATCTCGTTTCCAGGCGGCGAAATAGCCGTAGACCGTTTGCCAGGGGAGAAAATCATGCGGCAATAAGCGCCAAGCGTTGCCGCTACGCACGAAGTAGAAGATTGCATTCAGCACTTCTCGCATATCCGTATCGCGCGGTCGCCCGCCTGCTTTGGCGGCCGGAATCAGCGGTTCCAGTAAGAACATTTCGACATCTTGCAGATCAGTGTCATATTTCTGACGCATTTTCGGGTTGCTCCTTTATTCACAGGTTCTCCTTTTCCTGTAAAACAAAGGTTCTTTCCCAATTATGTAATCGTTATTCCATTCTCTTACCTTTCAAAACACAGTCTAACTCTGGCGCCAGCGATATTGAAGCATAGATACGCGCTCAGGAATTCTACCGCTGAGAAATCGTGGCTGATCGAAAGCAATGTTTTTTGAGTCACGAGATTTTGGCGCTACTACTCTGTCGGTGGTTACTTTTCTAAAGACTTCATTTATCTACTGCTCAGTGCGGTTGAC
>JBBRXZ010000274.1:0-1265 GCA_038238095.1 Saccharimonadales bacterium (SeqCode) | reverse complement strand
GTCTTTTCCTCTCGCTACTTAGATGTTTCAGTTCACGAGGTTCGCTTCTCATACCCTATGTATTCAGGTATGGATACCACAAAAGTGGTGGGTTTCCCCATTCAGAAATCCCCGGATCAAAGCTTATTTACCAGCTCCCCGGGGCTTATCGCAGGTTATAACGTCTTTCGTCGCCTGTAATCGCCAAGGCATCCATCATGTGCACTTATTCACTTGATCCTATAACGAGCACCATTGCTAGTAACCGTTACAGGTTTTACTTCTACAACTGACATGTTTGCCGTAATCCAAACTATAAGTACGTATTAAAGAACTTTAAAAACTCGTTTGATATTACTGATTGATGATTCAATCTTTACCCTATTACATTGTCTAATGCTCTCTCAAAGAAACATTAGACACTTTGCTTACTCAAATTTTTAAAGAACAGCCATAAATGGCAAAACTAAACAATTAAATGTTTGTTTAGTTTTGACATTTAGATGATGGTGGAGGATGACGGGATCGAACCGACGACCCCCTGCTTGCAAAGCAGGTGCTCTCCCAGCTGAGCTAATCCCCCAACGTTCCACTAAGTCTTGTTTCTGGCTGGTGGTGGGTCTGGTAGGACTTGAACCTACGACCCCTGCGTTATCAACACAGTGCTCTAACCAGCTGAGCTACAGACCCGTGGCTTTTATTGTCAACCGATAAGTGTGGGCACTAAAATCCAGCATCTTTCTCTAGAAAGGAGGTGATCCAGCCGCACCTTCCGATACGGCTACCTTGTTACGACTTAGTCCCCCTTACCGGCATCACCTTCGGCGCGTCCCTCCTTGCGGTTGGAACTATTACTTCGGGTGCGACCAACTCGGGTGGCTTGACGGGCGGTGTGTACAAGGCTCAGGAACAAATTCACCGCGGCGTGGCTGATCCGCGATTACTAGCGATTCCACCTTCATGTGGGCGAATTGCAGCCCACAATCTGAACTGGGGCCGGCTTTTAGAGATTTGCTCCTCCTTGCGGATTTGCTGCTCGTTGTACCGGCCATTGTAGCACGTGTGTGGCCCTGGACATAAAGGCCATGGTGACTTGACGTCATCCCCACCTTCCTCCCCGTTGTCCGAGGCGGTTCCTTAAGAGTGCTGTCCATTACGGACGTGGCAACATAGGGTAAGGGTTGCGCTCGTTGCGGGACTTAACCCAACATCTCACGACACGAGCTGACGACAGCCATGCAGCACCTCTATAGGCAACCGGCTTTACGGTTCGTCGCTACTTTCAT
>JBBRXZ010000273.1:0-1269 GCA_038238095.1 Saccharimonadales bacterium (SeqCode) | reverse complement strand
TTAAAGGACTGCCTTGCGGTACCCCTTTTCTGCGTTTGGTCAGCTTGCCGTTAATCATTATCGGCACTCGTAACCATTTGCGTATAAGGCGCAAGGTGATGTTGCATTTTACCTTGCCGTACAACAGTTGTAGCAGTAAACGATGATCTACTTCGTCGAAGAAGCTTTTAAGGTCTATATCAACGATGTGTTGGTAACCTTCGTGGATATACTGCTGAGATTGCTGTATGCACTGATGTGCGTTTTTGTTGGGCCTGAAACCGTAGCTGTGATCCTTAAACTCATACTCAAATAACGGTGCGATGGCTTGTGCAACTGATTGCTGCAACCACCTGTCCGTTACTGTTGGAATACCAAGCAAACGGGTCTTACCGTTGCTCTTGGGAATGGATACCCCTAAGATGCGTTGTGGCAGATAACCACCGTTGATGATGCTCAGAACTATTGCTTCTCTATCTTTTTGGATATGTTGCTTTAGTTCGCTTACCCCCATACCATCGACACCTGCCGAACCTTTGTTGGAAAGTACCTGCTTGTATGCGAGATGCATGTTTCTTCGGTTGATTACCTGTTTAATCATCTTTTTACTTTACTTGTTTCCCTGCCTGCGCTTAATGTAAGGCTGGCACGCCTCCTTACAGCATTTGCAAGCAACTTAATGTTCAGTCCTTCGCTGTTTTGTGAGACCTCCCGTGTTGTTCCTTAAAGGCACGAGCTCGTTACCAACAACTACTATGACCTCTGCTGACTTCTCCTTACAGTTTAAACAAACAAGGAGACCTCCCCCGGTAAGATAAATAGCCTTCTACCTATGCCTGCTGCATCTACATAACCAACTACAATCATTTAGGACTTTGTAAAGAATGGCTTACTCATCCCATTGGCCATGCCTCGTATACAGTTCCTGTTCGTCGGTACAGGTATTTGTAGTCCCGCTTACTTCAGTGCATGGATCGCTCCAAACCACCTTGCGGCTTACTAATGCTTCGGGTAACTAATCCCGCGCATAAGAGACTTTCACTCTCTGGCTTCTTATTGCTAAGAACTATATTTACCATTCAGGGCGCACCATTAGGCTTGGCAAAAGTTGGGCTGGAAGAATATGGCTTATCGATATATCTTTAATCAACATCAAAACATGGGCTGAAGCGCAAGTAACACAGACTACTCAACCTTCGCCAAGCCTGAACCGTCAAACTGTCTAAAAACTATCCACCTCACCTGCATAAGTAAAGCAGTTATCCTGTGCCATGCGATGTAAATTTATAC
>JBBRXZ010000272.1:0-1270 GCA_038238095.1 Saccharimonadales bacterium (SeqCode) | reverse complement strand
CCATCGTAAGTCATGCATGTCTCATGATTTTGACTTTTGAACTCAATACACCCTGTCCGCGATTGTACACGCTGCTCCCGTTTCTGCCAGCAACCCAGCGGGACGCAGGACTATCCGCATGGCTCCACAGAAGCATAGTCACCAGCCCGGACTGGCCATGGCGGTAATTATGAGGGAGAATGGACGCAAATGCAGGTCTCAGCATATGTCGTTTGAACTCTTTTGGTTTCGGCGGCACGAATTGCAGTCTTATTTTCTCAAAATTTGTTCCCTAAATATCCGTGTTTCTACTTTTATGCTTCGATGAGCAAAATGAGCTCTCTTGTCTGAATAGTTTTTTGAAATTATAGCTAGTGTAGGTGCTACTGTAGACTGTAGACAGTTTCTGCTGTTTCCTAGAATTTGTGCTGTGCATCTGTTGAACTTCGGGTAGAATATTTGGCTGTGTTAAATGGCAGTTATTCCGCGTTACTACCCTTGGAATGTTCTAATTACGTATTTACTTAATCAAACGTAGTTTTACAGTGTGTGTCGCAGAAAAGTTTACTCCCTAGAACGTGATCAATCGATTCGTTTTAAATGAACCACGGCAGCTATTAAAATTTTAAAACTAGCATATTTAGTTATTTTCTCAAACGAATAACATATCCTAAGCAAATCTTATGTGGATCAAAATTTGAAAACTTTTCCACTCAAGAACCTAAAGGTATACAGGACCTCATACAGATATTTTGAGTGGGAGGAGTTTGGCTTTATTTAGAGCTTCTCAATGAGTTCAACGAATTGTGCACTCAAACTTTGTTTGCTTACAGGCTATCTATCCTAAATTACTAGGTTATTCAAACAAATCCTTGGTGCTAGCAATGATAGAGAACTTAACCTTGGAGTGGTTTCGCAAAATAGTAGAGAGTTTGACGAAGAATGATGCACGCTGCTCCCGTTTCTGCCAGCAACCCAGCGGGACGTAGGACTATCCGCATGGCTCCGAAGAAGCATAGTCACCAGCCCGGACTGGCCATGCCGGTAATTATGAGGGAGCAAAGACGCAAATACAGGTCTCAGTATATGACGGCTAGAACGCAATACCCCGTGATCGAGATTGTACACGCTGCTCCAGCGTACTGCCAGGTGCTCAATGGGACGCAGGACTATCCGCATGGCTCTGAAGAAGCATAGTCACCAGCCCGGACTGGCCATGGCGGTAATTATGGGCAATGGACACAAATGCAGGTCTCATTATATGAAGTTTTGAACGCAGTACCCCGTGATT
>JBBRXZ010000271.1:0-1280 GCA_038238095.1 Saccharimonadales bacterium (SeqCode) | reverse complement strand
GTCGAGCGACCGCGCATCGATAATAAACGGGCATCAAACACACCACCGAAGCTGCGGATTGAATGCAGATAATGCATCAGTGGTAGGAGAGCATTGCGCTCAGGGGTGAAGCGGTAAGGAGTGATCCGCCGTGGACCGTGCGCAAAAGCAAATGTAGGCATAAGTAACGATAAGGCAGGTGAGAAACCTGCCCACCGAAAGACTAAGGTTTCCTGATCAACGCTAATCGAATCAGGGTCAGTCGGGGCCTAAGACTAATCCGAAAGGAAATGTCGATGGACAACTGGTTAATATTCCAGTACCCGCATTAATAGTGATGGAGTAACGGAGGAGTGAAAGGTCTGCGCACTGACGGATATGTGCGTTAAAACTTGTAGATATAGGCTTTATTGGAAAATCCGTAGAGCTTGTCGAAAGTGATAGTACCGTGAGTCCTCGGACAAACGGATAATGACCCTAATCATACTCCCAAGAAAACCTTCTAAACTTATATTAATGCAGCCCGTACCGTAAACCGACACAGGTAGTCGAGAAGAATATTCTAAGGTGCTCGAGTGATTCATGGCTAAGGAACTCGGCAAATTGACCCTGTAACTTCGGGATAAAGGGTGCCCCTTTCGGGGGGCCGCAGTGAAATGGCTCAGGCGACTGTTTAACAAAAACACATGGCTTTGCAAAATCGAAAGATGAAGTATAAGGCCTGACACCTGCCCGGTGCTGGAAGGTTAAGAGGAGATGTCAGTCGCAAGACAAAGCATTGAATCGAAGCCCCAGTAAACGGCGGCCGTAACTATAACGGTCCTAAGGTAGCGAAATTCCTTGTCGGGTAAGTTCCGACCTGCACGAATGGTGTAACGATCTGAGCACTGTCTCAGCCATGAGCTCGGTGAAATTGTAGTATCGGTGAAGATGCCGATTACCCGCAACGGGACGGAAAGACCCCGTGCACCTTCACTACAACTTAGCATTGACTTTGGGTAATTGATGTGTAGGATAGGTGGGAGACTTTGAAGCGGTGGCGCTAGCCATCGTGGAGTCAACCTTGAAATACCACCCTTTAATTATTTGAAGTCTAATCCCGATCTATTCGGGAGACATTGCTTGGTGGGTAGTTTGACTGGGGTGGTCGCCTCCAAAAAAGTAACGGAGGCTTTCAAAGGTACCCTCAGCACGCTTGGTAACCGTGCGTAGAGTGCAATAGCATAAGGGTGCTTAACTGTAAGACCCACAAGTCGAGCAGAGTCGAAAGACGGATATAGTGATCCGGTGGTTCCGCATGG
>JBBRXZ010000270.1:0-1287 GCA_038238095.1 Saccharimonadales bacterium (SeqCode) | reverse complement strand
CACCTACAATTAAGCTGCAGTTCCAGCCAACGAATATCTATGGGCTTTTATTTCTTACCTTCATCTTTCAGTTTTTTAATCGGCTTCGGTTGTGGGCTGACAGTTATAAAATGCCACCTCATCGCCAAGCCTCAATCGTTACAAGCAATGCCTGGACACACCCTGCACTGCTTTGAAAATCTCTAATGCCACGGCAGGAACAATTGCGTTACCGTATGCCTTTAAACTTTCGTTTCTCCATTTAGAAAAGGTAATTCCGTCCAGTTCACTGGAAATCCCATCATCTCCGCTACAAAGCGGGGATTGAGTTGGGAACCCGTCCCATAAATTTCCTTCGCTTTTGCTTTGCCATTCATTCCACCATTGCCCGGCTGCATCGGTGTTGGTAACAGGTCGTTCTTTGCGAAGTTGCTCAAACCCCATTGGCTGCTCTTGTCGCTCCTCCTGTCGCTGCAATCCGGGGTCGGCAGCAATGTCATCGCATATTCCATTGGGTTCGGTGTCCTGCCTTCCTGAAATTTTTGTGAGCGTGGTCTGTTGGCAATTGTTGGTGTTCCAAGCAATAAACCAAATTCTATCCCTCCGGTGGGGAGCGTTGACGGCACAAGCTGGAAGTAAAAACGGGAGCACTTCGTAGCCTTCAGTTTCCAGGTCAGCCTGCACCTCGTCGAATACCATCCCCCCATTCCAAGTAGTAAGCCCGCTAACGTTTTCCCCCACAACGTAGCACGGTTGAATTTCTCGTATTGCTCTAAGCATCTCCGGGAATAAATGGCGTTCATCTTCTTTGCCGAGCCGCTTCCCGGCTGAACTATAGGGTTGGCAAGGAAATCCGCCGGTAAGAATGTCAATTGTGTTTGCATACTTTGTAAAATCAGTTTTTGTAATGTCTCCAAATCCTTCTGCTTCGGGAAAGTGATACCGTAAAATCTGTTGGCAAAATGGATTTATTTCACACCATGCTTTTGTTATCCATCCCATTTGTTTAGCAGCAAGTGAAAAGCCTCCTATTCCTTCAAACAGTCCTATGTGCGAGAAAGGCACTGCTTGTAACATTGCATTGCTGCTATTAGGGCTGGACGTTATATTTTCGGCTTTAGTCATTAATCATCTTTTGTAAGTTATTGAGCGGGCGTTTTCCAAATTCCCAAACAGCAGCAATGCCAACCGTTATAGGCAACCCATACAGTCACCCTAATAGTTCGGGGTTCTGACAGACATTACCTATAACTTCAATCCACTTCTCTGTATCGGTATAAATAAAACTTCCGTAATGGAATATTTTAT
>JBBRXZ010000269.1:0-1288 GCA_038238095.1 Saccharimonadales bacterium (SeqCode) | reverse complement strand
CATTTGTGGTGCTAATGTTTCTGCTCCTACCATAATATATGTTCCTCCTTCAATCTGGAATTCCAGATCAAATTATTATTCCTACTTTTCCCACACAGCTGAGGTCTTTACAGGCCTCAAAAAGTGTTATGGTTACAATATAGCACAAAGATTTCATTATGTCAAGAACATTGAATAAGAATCTTTATAAATTAAGATATACTGTTCCAAAAAGAGACCAGAAGGCCGTGCCCAATAAAAATCCCCCTCTGTTATATATATGAGGGGGATTTTATAAGTTTATATTTATTTTATTAACGACTCAGGCGACGGCTAAGGAAGAGCCGGTGAGCTACAGCACCTATAACTGTCACAGCTCCAAACAGAACAGCGACACTACCAGGACCGGTATTAACCAGGCTAGTTGGAGCGGTTGGAGTAGCTACAGCCGGAGTAGTACCACCCGTTGTAGTACTACTTGAAGAAGTTGCTGGAGGAGGCGTGGTTGGAGGAGGTGTTACAGGTGGAGGTGTCACTACAGGTGGCGTGTTCGGACTAAAAGTAACCTTCTTAGTACACTGAGGACCATCAGCTGTCACATCCTGACCGTTAATATCGAAGTGCGCAGTTGCACTTATAGTGTAAGTACCGTCTGCAGCATACTGGTGAGTCTGGCCAACAACAGCGTTAGTGGTCAGTGGAGCGCTATTGTCGCCCCAGTCAATAACTGCATTCTTGAAAACCGCACCATTCTTGGCAGTCGTCTTGAAGTCACTGACTTTTACCAGACGATCGACGTCAGCTGTTATATTGAACATGTCACAGGTGTAAATCGGGAAGTTATCAACTACAGGAATGTTAATCTGTTTGGTACATTCTGGGCCAGTGTCGGTGACTACTCTTGGCGGATTGGACCCGTTGGAGTCATCGATAGTGAAAGCGGCTGTAGCCCTAACGGTATAGCTACCGGCCTTGGCGAACTGGTGGGTCTGTCCGATGGGATTATTGAAAGTCTGCACCGGACTATTGTCGCCCCAGTTGATAGAAGCATTCAGGAAGGTTGCACCGTTAGCACTGGTTTTGAACTCGGTAACCTTGATCGTGCGATTCGTCTCATCAGCCACGATATTGAAGGCATCACAGCTGTAAGTCGGTGGGGGTGGTGGTGTCGGACTAAATGTGACCGTCTTAACACAGTTAGGCCCACTAGCTGTCTTATCCTGTCCGTTCACTGTAAAGCGGGCTGTAGCAGTTACGGTGTAAGTACCATCTGCAGCATACTCATGCGTCTGGCCAACAACTGAAGCTG
>JBBRXZ010000267.1:0-1305 GCA_038238095.1 Saccharimonadales bacterium (SeqCode) | reverse complement strand
GGGATATATACGATTGAAACCTTTGTCCATACTCCGAACTATAATAGAAATCTTAAAGAGTTCTACAGAGTTCTTAAACCGGGCGGTGTGTTAGTTCATTTCGAGTATGTAATGGACGACATTATGCCAAAAGCGGTCGAACAAAAATGGCGGATAATATACGATGGGTCTGCTATGAATACACTTAAGGATTTTAGGATATCCAAAATTAAAAAAATCTGGGAAGAAGCCGGATTTTTAGATGTTCATACCACCGATATTACTGCCAGAATGGTACCTTTTATGAAGCGACTCTATCAGATTTCCTTTGTGCCATATTTTATTCTCAAATTATTTTCTAAGGAAAAGAGCTTTGTTAACACCTACGCTGGACACCATTCATATCTAATGCGTAAGTATTTCCACTATACTATTATTAAGGCAGTTAAACCCTAACGTACTCGTAGGGCTCAGTCAACTAACATGGAACAAGACTCATAGCTAGGTAATCGTTTGGGTTGGCAAAGAACGCTGGGAAGTTATGGCGAGCTTCCCATTCTTTTAAGATGAGTGGCAGGTTCTTTGTTGGTATACAGCCATATAGCTTTCGTAAGTAGCGCTTGATGGCACTCCAGACCCGTTCTATCTGGTTTGTGCCAGCCAGCCGGCCGCGGCTATGATTCCAAGCCTCCCGTCCGTAACCCCAGAGTTCCAGCTCACCATAGCCGCCCCATTCATCAGTCAGGACTAGAGCACCCTCTTTAACAGTTTCACAGATGAAGTCCGACAAGGTTGCGGTATCTCGTTGCTCAACAGTAATTAACCTAAGCTGGTTTAAGTGGGAGATGACACCAGCTACAATTTCTTGATCCTGTCGACTTCGCAAGCGCCCAAAGAACGATTCATCAGCTGCTACCAGTTCACCGAGGCGTATCTCATCGGAGCTAGGCAGCTGGGTCCTGAACCGTTGGTACCAGCGCTGCACAGTTAGGTAGCTGACACCAGCCAATAACCGAGCTGTGTCTGGACTCTTCCGGTTCTGCCAGCACCATAGCAGCATAAATAACTGCTTGGGTTTAAGTTTCATACCATACAGCCAGGAGCCACGGTAGGCAGTAGGCCGGTACTTCTTACGACAGCCGCTGCACCATAGATAGCCTCGCCGGTAGTTCTCGTCCAGGCACCCACTACAATCAGGACACGGCACCTCCGGACCGAAGACTAGCTTGTTAATGATCCGCCAGCACTTCAAGTTACTGGCAAACTTTGGTAGTTTGGACATGGGACAGCTCCTCTTGAATTAGTTGTTGTTACAAACCTAATTCT
>JBBRXZ010000266.1:0-1306 GCA_038238095.1 Saccharimonadales bacterium (SeqCode) | reverse complement strand
CAGCACCTAGTTTCGTGTCCTTGCGGACTGATCTATCTCTAAATCATTCACTAACTTTCAAGCCCGGGTAAGGTTCCTCGCGTATCATCGAATTAAACCACATGCTCCTCCGCTTGTGCGGGCCCCCGTCAATTCCTTTGAGTTTCACCCTTGCGGGCGTACTCCCCAGGTGGATAACTTAACGCTTTCGCTTGGACGCTGACTGTATATCGCCAACATCGAGTTATCATCGTTTAGGGCGTGGACTACCAGGGTATCTAATCCTGTTTGATCCCCACGCTTTCGTGCCTCAGCGTCAATCATACTTTAGTAAGCTGCCTTCGCAATTGGTGTTCTGTGACATATCTATGCATTTCACCGCTACTTGTCACATTCCGCCTACCTCAAGTACATTCAAGCCCATCAGTATCAAAGGCACTGCGATAGTTAAGCTACCGTCTTTCACCCCTGACTTAACAGGCCACCTACGCACCCTTTAAACCCAATAAATCCGGATAACGCTTGGATCCTCCGTATTACCGCGGCTGCTGGCACGGAGTTAGCCGATCCTTATTCTTACGGTACCTTCAGCTTCCCTCACGAGGAAAGGGTTATTCCCGTATAAAAGCAGTTTACGACCCGTAGGGCTGTCTTCCTGCACGCGGCATGGCTGGTTCAGAGTTGCCTCCATTGACCAATATTCCTTACTGCTGCCTCCCGTAGGAGTCTGGTCCGTGTCTCAGTACCAGTGTGGGGGGCCATCCTCTCAGATCCCCTAGCCATCGTCGCCTTGGTGGGCCGTTACCCCGCCAACTAGCTAATGGCACGCATGCCCATCACCATCCTATAAATATTTGGACATTGTACCATGCGGTACTGTGTCTTTATGCGGTGTTAATCCGAATTTCTTCGGGCTATACCCCTGATGGTGGTAGGTTGCATACGCGTTACGCACCCGTACGCCACTCTCATGGAAGCAAGCTTCCAATCCCGTTCGACTTGCATGTATTAGGCCTGCCGCTAGCGTTCATCCTGAGCCAGGATCAAACTCTCCATTGTATAATGTTAAGTAAGATACCGACATGATGTCTGTATTCTTGTTTTTGTATTCTTTGCTCGGGCTAGTCGAAACTAGCTCCGCTACATGATATCTCTTTAAAGAACTTTATCGCCTCCCCAATCCAGGTTTGGCTACTATATCTTATCACATTAAGTGATTTTGATCCTATTTTTTATCACTCCCAGAATCGCTCTGTTCATGTTCCCGTTTCATCGGGGTGCAAAGATGTGGTTATTTTATATAACTTCCAAATCTTTTTTTTTATTT
>JBBRXZ010000265.1:0-1323 GCA_038238095.1 Saccharimonadales bacterium (SeqCode) | reverse complement strand
TCAAAGATGATGTAACTAATACGGGTTTCACTCTTTGACTGACAGGCTTTTCGAACCTGATCAACAAGATCGGGCATGAGGTCAGGCTTTGCTTTCCCTGATAAATCACGGTCGATGTCAATGGCACGAACCCAGCCCTGCCCATCCGGATTATGATCAGACTTGCGAGCACCATGTCTGGTATCACCAATCCACCCATCCGATGTGCGGTCACGATCTGAGTATGCGTCATCAAATTGTTCTCTTAATTGAATGGCCGCTTTAGATAAGCGTGGGTTCATCCCAGTAGTAGTTTTGCTTCATCGGCAGTAATGCCTAGCCTTGCCAGTAGTGCTGCCTTTTGTGTGGCGGCTGCTTCAGCTTCGGCTTTTTTTGCTAAATTATCTTTTGCGTCAATTTTTACTTGTTCCATTTCAGCCTCAGTCATTGGACGAGTGATAACCTCACCTGTTGTGCAGTTGATTTCAGTTATTTGTTGAGTATTCATTATTGGACTCCAATTAGTTCAAATGTTCCAGTAAACGTCCCGCTTGCAATAACGAGCGTAAGGGTTGAAATTGCGGTAACGCCGCCAAACCAACCGCCGCTAGTAAGAGCGGTTGAGTAATTATTATCGTTAGCTTTTATTAAAGATGTACCGTAAAATGTCTTGTAAGTTGTGGTATTTGCATAATTTGGAAAAATTAAACTGATTTGATTACTGTTATTACCTGAAGAGAGTGACACCTGACAAGCGATGTCCACGCTAGTTCCACCAACATTAAATAAAGTACTTGTACCAAGTCTTGACCTATTTGTGCTTCCCCCGTAATTGCTTCCTGTGTCGGCATTGATACGCAGGAAAAGGTCGGCGACTCCAGATACAGAAATACCAATAAGATTAAGTTGTAAGTTTCGATAAGTGCTTGGAATACTTGTAAAAGTGGAAGTAGAACTTAGGTTTCCAGATGCTATGACAGTCATACCAGCCGCAGCAGCAGCCCCAGCACTAGGAAAGAAAATAGCGGCACTTGCTGAAGTAAAGTACAAAATACCGCTGCCCCATTGTGGAAGGGCTAGCGAGTTAGCAGTATTTACCGTTGCAGTACCTGCCGTAACTGTTGCAATTCCTGCGCCTATGTTTTGTATACGCAAGGTATCACCAGCGGCAAATAACCCCGTGTTTACTGTTACCGTGTTAGCAGTTGCCACATTTTGTACGATCGTAGTACCGACATCGGCAGCCACTAATACATAACTAGCGGTCTTAGTGCTTACCGTTGTGTTGTAATCGTTTGCCTGCAGCGCATTAACTTGGGCAGCTGATAATACCTGCCCTGTTGT
>JBBRXZ010000264.1:0-1336 GCA_038238095.1 Saccharimonadales bacterium (SeqCode) | reverse complement strand
TGAGGGCCTGTAGCTCAGTTGGTTAGAGCGCACGCCTGATAAGCGTGAGGTCGGTAGTTCGAGTCTACCCAGGCCCACCATTATTAAGCTTAACGCGGGGTGGAGCAGTCCGGTAGCTCGTTGGGCTCATAACCCAAAGGTCGCAGGTTCAAATCCTGTCCCCGCAACCATTTTTCTTTGACGTGTTATGTGGGGATGTAGCTCAGCTGGGAGAGCACCTGATTTGCATTCAGGGGGTCGCAGGTTCGATTCCTGTCATCTCCACCACTTTCAGCTCGGGAAAGCCCCGGTCGCTACCGCTCTCGGTACTGACAAAACCTTTATATGCAGCATTTGGCTGAAATAAGGGTTTTGATCATAAACTCTAGATCTTGATATTTGATAACTGAATACATTGTAAAATAAATACTACAAGTTGCAATTTAAAATTGTAAGTAAAACAAGTAAAAGAACATAGGCTTGTTAACTGGCAATTTTGGTTTGGCAGCGCTCGTCTGAACGCGAGAGCTACCCGATCGGAATTGATTTGCTGGTGAACAAGTTTTATGGTCAAGCTACTAAGGGCATGCGGTGAATGCCTTGGCACTTAAAGGCGATGAAGGACGTGAAAAGCTGCGATAAGCAACGGTGAGGAGCACATATCCATTGACCCGTTGATTTCCGAATGGGGGAACCCTATATACTACTACCTGAATTCATAGGGTAGAAAGAGCTAACTCAGGGAAGTGAACCATCTCAGTACCTGAAGGAAGAGAAAATAATAATGATTCTGGGAGTAGCGGCGAGCGAAACCGGACCAGCCTAAACCAGTTGGGCTTGCTCAATTGGGGTCGTGGGACCAGACATAATGGGACGAGAAGATTAGAGGAATTGTGTGGAAAAGCACACCATAGAGCGTGATAGTCGCGTACTCGAAAATTTTCAAATTCTAGTTTGGCACCCGAGTAATGCGGGACACGAGGAATCTTGCATGAATTTGCCGGGACCATCCGGTAAGGCTAAATACTCTTAAGTGACCGATAGTGAACCAGTACCGTGAGGGAAAGGTGAAAAGAACCCCGGTGAGGGGAGTGAAATAGTACCTGAAACCGCATGCTTACAAGCAGTCGGAGGGCTTCGGCCTGACGGCGTGCCTTTTGCATAATGAGCCGGCTAGTAGATGTCACAGGCAAGGTTAAATGATAATTGAGCCGAAGCGAAAGCGAGTCTTAATAGGGCGTTTAGTCTGTGGTATCTGGACGTGAAACGGGATGATCTAGGCATGGGCAGGATGAAGCGTGGGTAACACTACGTGGAGGTCCGAACCAGTTAAGGTTGAAAACTTTTTGGATGACCT
>JBBRXZ010000263.1:0-1338 GCA_038238095.1 Saccharimonadales bacterium (SeqCode) | reverse complement strand
CGTATTAGATAGTAAGTAAAGGTTACCGTATCCGTTTATGGTAACCATGGCTGTTAGTAATGGTATCCCAGCTCTCGCTGGATCCTTTCTAACTTACTTGTTAATACTAATATTCTGTCACGTAAGACTTTGGGATTCAAGGTTTCGTACTGAGCCGTGAGTTTATCTTTCACGGCTTGGTCAATATCCGGATGATCCAGCACCCGCCTATACGGACTGCGGTTTTCGTCGTAGATCCGCTTAGAGCGTTTGGTGACCTGGTCGCCGTCCTGGCTGACGATCTTTTTCTTACCCACCAACTTGTAGGTAGCCTGGAAGAAATTGAGGTACAGCCGCAGCACCTCGTACAACTCGTTCATAGCATCTACCGCTTCCCGGCAGTCATAACGATCGTAGCCGACATATCGACGGACTGTCGATCTATTGCGTTGTTCCACGTAGCAGTTGTCATTCTTCTTGTGTGGCCGGGAACGGGTTAGTAATATGCCTACGCTCACACACCAATCGTAAGCCACCTCATTGATGAATTCAGAACCACTATCCGGGTGAAACTCATGGATAGGAAATGGTGCCCGGGCGCGGATAGTTTTGAGGCTAGCTAGGGTTGCCCGTTCGCTCTTGTTCAGCTGGGCTACCGGCTCCTGCCAGTAGGTTGCAACATCGGTGTAATTAACCGTATACACCATGGTACCCATAAGTTTTGGCCCACTGTGTACGACCGTATCGAGCTGCCCATGACCCGGGCCTTTGTTGCTCCAAGAGCCAAAGAATACAGGAATACTTTTCAGGAACTCACCACTTTTTGTGGTGCTGATGCCGCGCATCAGTCCGCGCTCCTTAGCCAGTTTTACCGTTCGGACTTTCATAGCCCCGAGGCTCATAAGGCGCAGCTGCTCAGTGGC
This sequence comes from Saccharimonadales bacterium (SeqCode), assembly GCA_038238095.1. Classification (GTDB taxonomy): domain Bacteria; phylum Patescibacteriota; class Saccharimonadia; order Saccharimonadales; family UBA4665; genus JBBRXZ01. Next base: position 436 of record JBBRXZ010000263.1, on the reverse strand, counting down.
TTGCTCGCCATAGTCCCACATGCCATCACGAACAAATATCCGGATGGCTTCATGTACTTCCGGTTTTAAGCGTTCAGCACACGGATAGTCGTACTGCTCCCAGACCCAAGCCAGGGCCGCGTCGGTTTCTTTAGTATAGACTTTGGGTCGTCCTAAGCGGGGCAAAGCTCTGTAGCGGGAACGACGACGTTCCCGCGCTAGTGCTCGGATCACCGACTTACGTTGCATAGTCGTAATAGCTACCACATGGTCAATGATGTCGGTTTTTTGCCTATCCTTAGCTTTTAGATATTTTGGTAATTGTTCCTCAATGATGGTTTTGTACATAATTCTCTTCATGAGAACTAGGGTAACCGAATTACTATCTAACCAGGTGGATTTGGGTAACCTTCTTTACTATCTGATGCGGTCGGCTTGCCAGGGTAGGGTAAATAGG
>JBBRXZ010000262.1:0-1338 GCA_038238095.1 Saccharimonadales bacterium (SeqCode) | reverse complement strand
GGTGCATCCCAAAATGAACCAGTTCTTATCCAAGATGGATAAGGTTGCGGAGTAATAAAGATATCCTCTGCTGCGTTATATTCATAGCCAATTCCTGCGTAAGTTCCGCGGATGTTGCCATTGTAGGAAGTCTTAATCCAATTACCGCCAAGATTATCAATTAGCCATTGATAGCCCTCGTCCTTTGCTGGGTCGTTGTTATCGCCGACCAGTACGCGGGTTACTTTATTGTTTAAATCTATTTCAGCCCAATGTGCCATTTTTACACCGCCGTTTTCAAGTATCGAATAATAACAATTCCTGAGCCACCATTACCGCCCCTACCACCACCTGAGTTTCCAGCAGAGTTTCCTCCACCACCACCACCTGTGTTGGGACTGCCGTTCTCTCCAGACTGTCCTGCGTATGAACCTGATCCTCCTGGAGAAGTTGACCCATTTCCGCCGCCGCCAAGGCCAGCAAACCCAATTGCGCCCGAGTACCCGTTACCTAAACCACCACCACCACCACCTGCAATGTAATAAATTCCACCCGAGTTTTGACCAACGCTTTGAATCGGAAGCCAAGAAGAATAACTTTGAGTTCCTGTTCCACCGTTTCCAGCCTTGTTTATTGCAGAGTTTCCGCCAACTGCACCAGCCCCTCCACCACCTGAACCACATCTTGCAGCGGCTAAACCTCCGTCAAAACCTTGTCCAGAAGTGGCAGATGAAGTTTTAAAATTGGTGTCCCCACCTCTACCGCCGCCAGACCCAAAAGGACCTGTTTGCGGTGTACTATCTTCTTCTGCAGAGCCAGGTCCTCCACCGTAAGCCTGTTGTAAAGAGCCTACTTGACTAAACCCACCAGCCCCGCCTCTATCAGTTGTAGTACTAGCGTTAGGGCTAAAGGCACCGTTACCTCCTGCTCCAACAGTAACTTGATACGCAGTACCACTTGCTGCTAAAGATTGATTAGAAAGTAACAAAACTCCGCCAGCGCCACCTCCGCCACCACCGCCGCCAAATGCGTTGGAACCTTCACCAGCGCCACCGCCAGCGCCGCCAGCAACAACTAAAACATCAGCGGTCAAAGTCGCGTCAGTTACTTCTAGGGTTCCATTACCAGTAAAGGTGCGATAAAAGAAGGTCGCGTCAGAGGTAAGCGTTCCGCCTGTTACGACAGACTTAGGAACAACTCCAACACTTCCAGTTATCGCATTAAGAAAACCAGCCATTAGGTCAGCCCGTTTCCAGAGCCTATCCATTTCGTTGCGGTAATTTTCTTAAAGATTGCAACGCCATAAGGAGCAAGAGTTCTGCTACCAGTTGAGGCAGAGTTGGCAAGAATTAAAGTGTC
>JBBRXZ010000261.1:0-1340 GCA_038238095.1 Saccharimonadales bacterium (SeqCode) | reverse complement strand
GTAGGTCAATCGTTCCGTGCCGCTCCGGACGGCGAAAAACCCAGGCGTTTCCGTGACCGGAATTTGAAAGCATTGGGGTACGTTGTCGAAATCGTTCCCGGACATCGAATTGCCTCAAAAATACGCCGTCAGCAAAAAATCAATTGTGATCATACCCTAAGCACTAGACTTTTGTATACCCAAATGAGTTAGGAGGTAACAAAACCGGCATGTTTATGCCGTATATTCTTTTGATGTATAGTGAATTTCAATATTCACCATAGTTAGAAGTAAGGCTAAGAATTTGCGATGTCTGTTGTTATTTATTTTCTAACTGTTAAAAATAAACATAAAATAACATAATAATACCACGGGCCGCGGACAGCGGCTCATGGTGCCTTTCTCAAATTTTCGCTTCTTCAATGGGTTAGCGAAAATTTGAGAGTGGAACCAGCGGTCATTCCTCATGACCGTTAGTATAACATAGATAGAATCAAAAAAATATATTTTATCTATGCTACTATACATATTATAAATCAACTAAATATTTGTTTGTGCCGCTCGTTCTTCCAGGCATCTCATTTTGCTTTTGCCGGCGCGGCGGACATTTCTCGTCAAAAACCCGCGCGAACCATGCTCCATGGCGAATCGGGCGATAATGTATTGATTACGGTGAGTATTAACTCTCATAGCTCCGGGCAAGCGAACGAACAACCATTTATCGCTTATATTACTGTCGGCAATTACTGTCGGCAATTACTGTCGGCAATCACTGTCGGCAATTGCTATCGGCGCAACAAACTGGGCGTGCCGCCGGCCCTGCCCTTCCGTTCACCCGCGCGAGACTTCGTCGAGCGATCGACCGGCTCGCTTGCCATGACGTTGCGATGCAAGCCGTGGCGTCCAGACCGGATGTGCTCGCTTCCGCCTCAAGAGGTGATAGGCGGCATAAAGGCCATGGGAAGCTGCGAGCTTCAAGCGATCGCGCCAAGGGGAAATGCGCGGCGGGGTTGGGGTGGCACCCAGTTTGCGCAGCAAGCTATTCACCTGGTAGATCCGTTTTTCGGCGAGCATAGGCCGCAACTGGTAATTGACGCTCAAGGCAATGGAGATGTTGTCGTGATTGCGCGCCCAATGGGGTGCAAAAACGGGGATGTGCACGCCAAATCCGGCGTGCAGCTCATAAGCGGTAGCGTCGCATTGCCGGCTTTCCTGGTAGACAATGCTGTTAAGTTTGCCCCTGTAATGCTGCTCGCGCTCCTCGTGCGAGACCAGCGTCCGATCGTTGTGATCATATACCCAAAGCGTCTTGTTCCCAACGGCCTGCATGAGAAAGTTGCAATCGTCGTCCATGTGATAGG
>JBBRXZ010000260.1:0-1341 GCA_038238095.1 Saccharimonadales bacterium (SeqCode) | reverse complement strand
CTTATATTACATACAAAATCACTCTAACAGGGGTAGAGTATATTGAATAAACTATTTACAAATCGTAACCGTTAACGTTATAATAACTGAGGTATTTGGAGTAGAATCTCTATCTTAAACGCTGAAAAGTAAAACATGAACAATAAAAATAAATGTTCGGCTGTGGACACTAACCTGTTAAATCAGGGATTTTAGACTATGCCCGAGCTAACAAATTTTGAAAAACAGCTGGCCAAGTATGGTTTGAAGTATCCGCAACCAGTCCTGGCCACAGAAACTGTTATAGGTGGGCTAACCAGGGCTGTTGCTCCTGCCATCGACCAGCAGTCCGAACCAACTATACCCATCAGATCTGCAATTGCTACGGAAGACAATACTGATGAGGGTGTAGTAGTTGGTCACTTTGGTAACTCTGCCACGACTTCGTCAAAGCTGTGGCCACGTAGTATAAAACCAAAAACATCAGTCGAGCCGAACGAGAGTGAGAATGTAACACTGGTTAGTCCAGCTATACCTACAGAACCGTTAGTAGAGCCTATAGTTGCGCCGGAACCGCCGCTGCCGACACCGATCGAACCAGCAACACCGCCAAGGTTGAATCAATTGCCCGCAGATGAACCGCCACGCCGTCGTTCACATTGGCTGCCGGCTGTCATTATCGCTTTGGTATTACTATCCGTTGGCGGGCTGACCTGGATGGTTATCAGCCGCCTGAACGCTAATGCCCATGATATCCGGACTACTAAAGATGATTTGCAGCGGGCCCGGCTGCAAAGCGCCCGGCGTAACAAATACTACCAACTAACCGTTAAGAACTTGACCGCTGATGAGCTGGTGGCTAATAATGCCAAGACCCACAACTTAAACGTTACCGGCAAAGCTTCCATTGACGATCTCTATGCCCGGGTAGCCCAGATAGATAACCTGAATAGTCACAGCATCAATACTGATTCAATTACGGCTGGCAACCTGCAAGCCGGAAACACTGATACCGACACCTTGATAGTACGCGGTGCCACCACTCTGAAGGGGCCGGTTAATGTCAGCGGCGACACCACCGTGCAGAACCTGGTGGCTACCGGCCAATTGAAGCTCACCGGCAACCAAAACGACCTGGTGCTGTTGCAACCCACCCAGGATAACGGCCAGAACGTCTTTACGGTCCGTGATACGAGCGGTAACGCCAAGGTTACAATCGATACGAACGGTACGATGACCCTGAGTGGTAATGCGGCGGTGGGCGGTAATGCCACTATTGGCGGCATCCTCACCGTGCCAACAGCTAATATTGCCAACGGCAACATAACGACTGCTACCATCGGCACCCTTACTACCACCGGT
>JBBRXZ010000259.1:0-1350 GCA_038238095.1 Saccharimonadales bacterium (SeqCode) | reverse complement strand
TGGAGTATTTGGATATGCGACCCCTAAAAAATGAATCCCAACGATGCACTAAGTATCTATATCGCTACGCTTGCCATGGTCGGTGGGTTGGCTGGATATGTAATCACTCACCTGTTATCGGAGATTAAAAGACTGAATACGCGTGTCGATGAGATCTATAACATACTTCTAGAGCGATAATATTATTATGGCGCGTAAGAAAGTCATTGACCTAGACAGTTACTCGATGCTGGAAAGTTATTGCATCGGTCTAAATGAGTATTTCAAATCGCTTAGGAAATCAGGCTTCACAGTTGATCAGGCGCTTTATATTGTAACTGCAATAGAGACTTACCCTGCTACGATACTTCCTTCACCCAACTGGCTGCCAGCACTTCCGCACTCCATCCCGTATGACGATGATGACGATGAGGATTAAACATGAAGCGAATTGTAATCGTAAGCGATTTACAAGTTCCCTATCACGATGAAGTAGCAGTAAAAAACTTAGCAAAGTTTATTCAAACCTTTAAGCCCGACCAGGTAGTTACTATTGGTGATGAGATTGACCTTCCCCAGATAAGCAAGTGGGAAGAAGGGCGCATGGGTTCTTATGCCCAAACCTTAGATGATGATCGAAACCTAGCAGTTGAAACATTATGGGAATTAGGGGTAACGGACTGTATAAGAAGCAATCACACAGACCGCCTTTATAACATTATTATGTCTAAAGTCCCGGCATTTGCAGCTCTGCCAGAATTACGCTTTGAGAAGTTTATGAAGTTTGACGAACTAGGTATTACCTTCCATAAGACCCCTATGAATATCGCCCCTAACTGGATAGCAGTTCATGGAGATCACACTCCTATAAAACCTCATGGCGGTCTATCAGCCCTTGAGGCAGCCCGTAGGACAGGCAAGAGCGTTATCTCAGGTCACACTCACAGGGCAGGGCGTTCGGCCTTCACAGAGGCCGTAGGAGGCCGTATAGGGCGTGTTCTACATGGTGTCGAGGTTGGTAACTTGATGAATTCTCAGCAAGCAGCCTATATGAAGGGCTCTATGAACTGGCAGCAAGCCTTTGCCATCATGTATGTACACCTAAAGACAGTCCAAGTGGACATTATCAACATTGAAAAGAACGGAACATTTATAGTGTCAGGAAAGGTCTATGGGCGGCCGCGAAAGTGATCTTGAGTACTCAATAGACGATGCTATGGATGACGGAGAATTGTTACCATTTCGTTATCTAAATGTGGCGGAATTGTCTGCTAGTCGTGCAACACTTAATCCAAGAAGCTGAGAAGGGCTCGGCGGATTGGAAGCAAATGAGTGTTTTACAGTTAATAATAACTGGCTTATGTTTCCTCA
>JBBRXZ010000258.1:0-1356 GCA_038238095.1 Saccharimonadales bacterium (SeqCode) | reverse complement strand
GTGCAGCTCAGTCTCGTTATGGCTCCTTTCACGCCCTTCCTGGCCGAAGAGCTCTACCATAAACTCACCGGCGATGAATCAGTCCATCTCTTAGATTGGCCAAAAACAGGCCATATAAATGAATTACTAATTGAGGATATGGCGGGGCTGCGTGAAGCCATCACCGTGGCCTTGGCTCAGCGGGCCGAAGCTGGTATTAAAGTCCGCCAACCATTAAGCTCATTGACTTACATTCCCCGCCAGCCCGTAGTTGCTGAGCGTCTTGATTTCTTCAGAGAAGTTCTAAAAGAAGAGGTGAACGTTAAAGAAGTTCTGCAGTCACAACATAGCTCAAATAACTCAAGCAATCAAACTGTAGTGAGTCTAGACCTCAAACTAACGCCTCAACTCAAACAGGAAGGCCTGATGCGTGAGGTAATCCGTAATGTCCAGCAAGCTCGCAAACAAGCCGGTCTAGAGGTAGATGACCGCATACACCTGAGATTGGAAACAAATGATGAGCAACTCACAACACTATTAAAAACTAAAGATTTAACAGATATAATCAAGCAGGAAACTCTAGCTAAAACACTGATTAACTCTGGTAGCACTGACTTTACAACAACTATCCAGGTCAATGACATCGAACTTATAATCGGCCTTACAAAGTTCCCGCCTAATTAATTGGCCGAGGCTAGTTGCTTTACAGGGGCGGGCTTTTTTGCTATGCTCAGTGGATATGAAAAAAGCAGTTATTCAGGCCGGTGGTAAACAATATATTGTACAGGAGGGCGAAACACTTAAGGTGGAGCTCCTTAAAACAGCTGACAAAAGTATTGATTTTGAGCCATTGCTGATGATAAATGATAATCTGATAACGGTGGGTACACCTAACGTAGCTAAAGCCGTGGTTACAGCTGATATCCTGGAAGCCGACGCTCAAGCTGATAAAGTAACGTCTATCCGTTACAAGGCTAAAAAACGCGTACACACTGTCCGTGGACACCGGCAACACCAAACCACCCTTAAGATTACTAAAATCGTTTAATCTTCTCTATAAATTAAGGCGATAGAGTGAAGGCTCTAACGGGTAACAAAAAGCGTTTTCGTCATTAATACGATCTTGGCAACACTCCCTGTGGATAACTTTCAATGGATTTTTACTAAGTTACATTTATAACAACGGTTAAAGCATGCGATAACATTAGCATGATCAGATATGATAGATCCTAACTTGGGAAGATTGGGTTTCCGTAAGGCAATTTACAACACAACTAGCTGCTTAAAAGCTAATTTATGGCTAAAAATAAATGTATAGTTTTTGTGTTCAAAAGGGGTTGCATACCTCTGTTTAGGGGAGGATACTAGATCAAGGAT
>JBBRXZ010000257.1:0-1374 GCA_038238095.1 Saccharimonadales bacterium (SeqCode) | reverse complement strand
TTCAATATCAGCGCTTCATCGCTCAACAGCTTCACTTCGCGGGCAATGCCGTAACCATGAAGTGGCTGAACACTCAGAACTGCCAGCACCAAAGCCGGTAAATCGCCCTTCACCAAATCTCGTCTCATAGACATACCTTCCCAATCACAGTACATACGCGACTTACTATGATTGGGAAGGTATGATCTTAAAATCTTATTTGCGGGCCATTAAGTAGGCACGCAGAAATAGGTTAGACTTTGGTTCAAGATGTCCAATCTCAAAATTATCGAACTGACCCCTGCACAGCGGGTTGAATTAGAAAAAGGTTATCGCAACGGAGCAAGTCATGCTTTTCGGATGCGTTGCCAAATTATTCTCCTGAAAAGCGAGACCCGCTCCTCTTTGGAAGTGGGAGGCATCGTTGGCTGTTGTGAAATGACGGTCAATAACTGGCTCACGCGCTACCAGCAAGAAGGCATCGCCGGATTGCAGACCAAACCCGGACGCGGGCGCAAAGCGATTTTGAATGCCGAGACGGATTTGGAGCAGGTTAGAGAAGCGGTGCGCGGTAATCGGCAGCGGATTCGATTGGCTAAAAGCGACTTGGAGGAAGAACTGGGTAAGAGTTTTAGCGACAGAACGTTGGTGCGTTTTTTAAAAAACACTCTGCACGCTATAAACGGATCCGAAAACGTCCCCGTCAAGAGCCAGAGCCGCACTTTTATCAATTGAAAGTGGAGTGTTTGGCCGATTTGGAACAATTTTCACGATGGGGATTGATAGATTTGTATTATGGTGACGCCAGTCGGGTGTGTTTGCGGGGTTGTGTGCCTTATGGCTGGCAGTTTGCCGATGAGGATGTTTTCGTGCCGTCGAGTCAGGGAGTGGGACTGAATTGTTTCGCCCTTATCAGCCGTTCCAACCGCTGCCATTTTGCCACCACGCAGGGGCGCATTGACAGCAGATTTATCGTGGAGCAGTTAGATCGTCTGTCCTTATCTTTGGAACGGGTGAGTGTTGTGGTGTTGGATAATGCGCGGGTTCACAAGTCGCAAGAGGTGCAGGAACGGCTTGAGTTTTGGCAGGAACGCGGATTGTTTCTCTTCTATTTACCGCCCTATTCGCCGCAGTTGAACATTGCTGAGATTCTGTGGCGTAAGTTGAAGTATGAATGGCTGCAACCGGGCGATTATGTTGATGCGCAAACGCTGTTTTATCAAACACGCCAAGCCTTGGCAGCGGTGGGGAGTCTGCTTAAAATCAACTTTTCGGAGTTTGCTCTTGGTCTAAAGTAATTCTGTCCGACTACTTAGCTTTTCGTTTTTGCCATCGCTACCAATGACAAAAAGGCTGTTTTGTTCTCCTGTTGCTTTGTTACAATGGTTCGGACAG
>JBBRXZ010000256.1:0-1404 GCA_038238095.1 Saccharimonadales bacterium (SeqCode) | reverse complement strand
GAGAGTACATCGTAGTTTTCTCCTTATTTGTTTTTCAAACTTACAGATATAGAGTACTACTGGTTCTCAACAAAAAACACCGGGTACAAGTCCCGGTGTTTTTACTTTTAGGCAGGCTTTTTAACTAGCACAAAGCGTAAGCATTTAATTCAAACGGTCTTAAAGCGCCCATCAGCGGCCACCAACTAAGTAAAAACAGGCACACAGATCACAATTTGGTGTCTGTTTTTCGTATAACAGCAAACACGTAGAACTCACAGCTACTCCATTGCTCCGCCAGAAACAGCCATCAAACTTTGGTGGTTTTTTCATACCAATAAAACGAGGGTAGATTAGAGACCGAGTCTGCAATGGAACAACTAATGAGATTAGGGACAAACCGAACAACCGCGTTCGTGGGCGCTAAGCGAATCTCGCTGCGCCCGCGCCGGTGCTTGCAAGTAGTCTCACAAAACCTACCTAACTTGACGAAATTGCCAACAAACGCCTAGAAGCGCTCGAGGAAACAATCGGGGCAAGCGAGAAACGTAGAGACGAGCTAGACGAAGTAGTCGGCCGGTTTGACCAGAAAAAGTTAGACAAAACTGATGAGCTAGACGAATTGCTGGAACAACAAACAGTTCAAGAAGCCAAAATCGAGTACGCCATTCGCCATATGCGTAACATTGCTAAGCAGTGGTTGGACGCTGATTACGACCTCCGTGTTAGGTTCCAAAGTATGATCTTCCCAGAGGGAGCTACATTAGACATGAAAACCATGCACTTTGGAACCGAGAAAATAAGCCCACTTTACAGATACATACCTATCAAAAAAGACCTTTCCGCACGGGAAAAGTCTCTCTTGGTGATCCCGCGGAGAATCGAACTCCGATTGCCAGGATGAAAACCTGGTGTCCTAACCATTAGACGACGGGACCTTGATCCGTATTATAACAGATACAAAATGAAAATCCCCCTCTGTAATATACGAGGGGGATTTCTAGAGATTTTTTTCGTCTAGAGCGGCCAGTCAGTGTGCTCTTTTAGCTGTTGGTAAGAGTAGCACAGAAACTGGTTTTGCGCTAGGGCTTATCCACAGGGTGAGGCTAGACTAGCTGCTCAATCGGCGGCTAAGAAAGCGTCGGTGAGCTACAACCCCTATAGCTGTCACAGCTCCAAACAATGCGGCCACACTACCAGGACCGGTATTAACCAGGCTGGTCGGGGGCGTTACACTAGTAACTGGAGGTGTTGCCGGAGGAGGAGTTACTACTGGTGGTTTGTTCGGACTAAATGTGACCGTCTTAACACAGTTAGGCCCACTAGCTGTCTTATCCTGTCCGTTCACTGTAAAGCGGGCTGTAGCAGTTACGGTGTAAGTACCATCTGCAGCATACTCATGCGTCTGGCCAACAACTGAAGCTG
>JBBRXZ010000255.1:0-1405 GCA_038238095.1 Saccharimonadales bacterium (SeqCode) | reverse complement strand
GGCTGGTAGTGCTCACAGTGATTTTTTCACTAGTATTAGGCGTTGGCGTAATGATGACCTTTTTAGCGATTGCATTTGAGCAATTCTTCATCTCCCAATTACAAGAGGCGAGAAAATTATCGCAGTGAGTAGGTAATCATCCCCTTTTTAACCTAAGCTAAAAGTAGAGGCTGGTACTGCAATTGCTAGTTTTTGTTTAGGAGTAATTCCTCCTAAACCCATATTGGGTCTTTCGTGATTGTAGGTCCACATCCAGTGGGTTGCAAAATCTTGTACTTCATCAATCGATTCAAAGAGGTATTGATTAAGCCAGTCATATCTCACCGTACGGTTATAGCGTTCAATATAGGCATTTTGTTGTGGCTTACCTGGTTGGATGTAACTCATCTCTATCTGATGTTTAGCAGCCCATACAGTCAGGATGTTTCCTACGAGTTCGGGGCCATTGTCACAACGTATTTTTAAGGGCTTGCCACGCCATTCAATGATTTGATCGAGTGACCGGATCACTCGTACTGCGGGCATGGAAAAATCAATATCAATGGCCAAGGCCTCTCGATTAAAGTCATCGATCACATTAAAAAGGCGGATGGTTCTGCCGTCGTGCAACTGATCATGCATAAAATCAATCGACCAAGTGTCATTAATGCCTTGGGGTACAGCTAGTGGTAAAGGCTTTTCCCGAACCAAGCGTTTATGGGGTTTGATGCGTAAATTGAGCTCTAGTTCCTTATAGATCCGATAAACCCGTTTGTGATTCCATTTAAATCCCTTCACGTTACGCAAGAACAGGTAGCAAAGACCAAAGCCCCAGTTACGTTGATTGTGAGTAAGACGAACCAGCCAATCGGCAATGAGGGCATTGTCAGTCGACAGCTTGGGGCTATAGTGATAGCAGGTCTGGCTAATGACAAAGGTGTCGCACGCTAAGCGGATGCTCATACGACCCTTTTTTACTTCTTGGCTGGCCATCTCGCGGCGGCGAGATGGCCGAGTTACTTTTTTTGCAGAACTTCCTTTAAGACATCCGCCTGGAGTTGGACTTCGGCGTACATCTTCTTTAGGCGGGCATTTTCAAGCTCTAACTCTTTAACGCGGGACATCATAGAAGCATCCATACCGCCGTATTTAGAGCGCCACTTATAGAAGCTAGCAACGCTAATATTGTGCTCACGGCACAGTTCTGGGGCTGGCACGCCAGATTCGGCTTGTTTGAGGATGGCCATGATTTGGCTATCGGTAAATCGGGAGGTCTTCATAGAATTTCCTTTAAATCGAACTACATAGAGATTCTACTTTTAAATCAAGTTAACCTAGGGGAGGATTACCCCATTACTTAGAGGTAAAAGTGTTTTCAACCTATTCTTTGAAAACTCTACTCGTACTCGTACTACCTTTGAGATTG
>JBBRXZ010000254.1:0-1428 GCA_038238095.1 Saccharimonadales bacterium (SeqCode) | reverse complement strand
TATCTGCCTTCCACGCCCCATTAGGATCTATTTTATACCAAATAGGATCACATTTAGGGATCTCTGAGAAGCGTTCACCATTCATTGGTTTATTACTGCATCCCATTAAACCCCAAGCCTTACCGTTCTTGTTGCCAGTGCGCCATTCTCTAGCACCATGAGAACAATGCGGAATGTCCTTATCGATCTTTACTGCGCCTAATACTTTTTGCACTAGCGCTACTGCAGAAGCAGCAGTTGCTGGTTCAGAGACTGGCTTTGTAGTCCAGACATCATCTTCTACTGGCATTATAATCTTCTCTGCTAGTTTCTCAGCAAAAGGTTTTGGCTCTGCCTGTTTAACTTTTGCCATCTCCTCGCGGCTTGGGCGCTTACCCTTGGAAGCATAGCCAGCATTAGCCAGTGCACGACCAATCGCACTTGTCTCACAGTTCTCAAGCGCACTCGTAGAATTAACCCCTCGCGTGGATACGGTTTCTTCTGCAAAGCCAGTACTCCATGCTTGTGCATCAACCTCAGTTCGATATATAGAAGCTCTAACGATAAAGCGCTGAAGTGTATGTTCAACCAAAGTAGTATCGATACGCCCGTCTGGGTGATCGTTCCAGAATTTAATGAGTCTTTCTTCGACAGTTTCATAATCCTCCAAGTTAAACATATAGTTCATTCTCCTCTGTATGTAATTGCCCGGCAATAGCTAGATAAGCGGCTGCATCGATATAGGTATCAACCTTTGCGGTTTCCATGCTTCGTGCGACTTTGATAAGCGCCATACATATCGCCACTTGATAATCTGTGACTGGCATTTCAAGGTATGCTGACCAAAGCGCTGCTGTCCGCTGCATATTATCTGATGGATGACCGTAATACATTCCACGATCCTCGATTGTTGTTCTTGCTTCGTTAAGAAAATCACGGGCAATCACACTCGCACCTGATCTCTAGCCTCGTAATATTTACGAACGGCTTTGCGACCTACAAGGTAGCCGTCTCGATGACCTATTTTGTACCCCATAAAAAACATGAGGAAACATAAGCCAGTTATTATTAACTGTAAAACACTCATTTGCTTCCAATCCGCCGAGCCCTTCTCAGCTTCTTAGATTAAGTGTTGCACGACTATCAGACAATTCCGACAGATTTAGATAACGAAATGGTAACAATTCTCCGTCATCCATAGCATCATCTATTGAGTACTGGAGATCACTTTCGCGGCCGCCCATAGACCTTTCCTGACACTATGAATGTTCCGTTTTTTTCAATGTTGATAATGTCCACTTGGACTGTCTTTAGGTGTACATACATAATGGCGAATGCTTGTTGCCAGTTCATAGAACCCTTCATATAGGCTGCTTGCTGAGAATTCATCAGGTTACCAACCTCGACACCATGTAGAACACGCCCTATACGGCCTCCTACGGCCTCTGT
>JBBRXZ010000253.1:0-1429 GCA_038238095.1 Saccharimonadales bacterium (SeqCode) | reverse complement strand
CAACTTTACGAGTGTCTTTAGCCATTACATCCCTGCTTTCGGTGCACGAGGTTGACGAGCTGCTTTTACTTTAGGTTCTGTAACTGCAGGGGCATTCTTAGAAGGTGCAGCTGCAGTATTTTTAGCAGCAGTATTTTTAGCTACAGTATTTTTAGCAGCAGTATTTTTAGCAGCCGGTGGGGTGTAAGAATCTGGCGCATTGTCAGAACTAAGATCTTTATTATTATTTGGATTGTACTGAGATTGCATAGTAAGGGACTTAGACGTAATATTTTGAATGTTAGTATTCCAACGGTTTGGATCGTTTTTAGCCAGACGTATAACTTTTCCAGTTTTCTTATCTACTTTATCTTTACCTGTATTGTTTGTAATACGGTTTACATTTTTAATGTGTGTACGAGTATTAAGTTTTTCTTGTTTATCACCATGAATTTTTCCAGCAGTTTCAGCGGTAACTTTATGTGTTACGCGCTCTCGCTGTGCGGCGGTGTCTATATCAGAACGACCTTTATGCAAGTCTAGTTGAATTTGGGCCATTGATCGAGCTTGTCTTTCTTGCCCGATACCGCCAAATAGTTTACCTAACCAAGCGCCTGCGCCCCCTGATTGAGGTGCTACAAAGCCTTGATTATTCTGTGGTGCTGGCATAATAAGGATCCGTTCCTTGTTTAGATTAGTATTAGTTTAGCGACTCCGCCTTTTTCTGTAAGGACTTCCTGTCGCTCATTAAAATGGTGTGCACAAAACGTTAAAACTCCTTTAGGAAAGAAAACCCCAAACTGCGCTCTAGCAGAGCACATGTCACAGGCCTCCCGAACCCCCACCGTCAGAAGCCTCAGCTCCTCCGGCTGATTCAATTCCTGAATCTCCTGCATTTGCTGACTCCTGTCCATAGTTATTTTGTGCGGTTTGATTTAATCCTGAGTTAGCACCTATAGTAAATCCCGTGTAATAGCCCATAAACCAAGGAAAGCCACCTACTAGGTAACCCCCGCCTAAGCGTCCCGCTCTGCGGTGGCGCTCATCTTTGCCTAACTTAAACTGATGTTTTTCTGAATGCATATTTAATTCTCTCATTAAATGCCAAAGACCGGGGGTTGAACCCCCCCGGCCTTTGCGCTATTAAGTTGTAAGACTTATGAAGCGAAGTAAGGTGCAACTGTAATTGTTGCTGTTGTAAGAACAGAGGCTGTTCCTGCTGCAACTGATTGAGTTTTAATAGTGCCTGCTTTTGCAGATACCTTAGCTGTAACTCCAGATAAACCTGCGTGATAAACAATGTTTGCGAGAGTCTTAGCAAAGAGCAGGTAGATGCCAGTTGTTCCAGCAATTAGAGTGTAAGTACCGTTTAGAGAAGCATCTGTTGACGCGTCACCTGCACCGTTAACAAGATTAGCAATTACTACAGAGTCGCCAACAGCGTATCCGT
>JBBRXZ010000252.1:0-1433 GCA_038238095.1 Saccharimonadales bacterium (SeqCode) | reverse complement strand
CTAAATCAGGGTGCGTCTAGTTGGTGAGGATCTGGGTAGGGGCTGAGGGTCAGGGGCGCCATTTTTAATAATTAAAAATGGATTTTTAATAATTAAAAATGGATTTTTAATAATTAAAAATGGATTTTTAATAATTAAAAATGGGTTTTTAATAATTAAAAATGGGTTTTTAATAATTAAAAACGACTCTGGAGGAAGAATTAGACGTACCCCCATCACCCCTCTGTTCCTCAGCCTGAAGTCTGGCCCGTTCCTCCCTTTGGGCAATCTCATACGCTTGTCGACTATTGGGTACGAAAGGCTTTCCCGACTTTGGCTTGAATTGAAGATGTAGGGTTGTGTTACACGAAGAGCATGTCATACGCCCCCAGCGCTGCTCCATCATCACCTTATGGCTGAATTCAGCCACATGGTGAGGAGTAGGGCAACAGTCCAGGGGATCCAACGAAAAACGTCCTCCCCCTGCCCTTTCCTCCTGTCCTGACGGCTGTGGGTGGTAGGGTGTATCCTGTGACCTATTCCAGTGGAACGCGTCATACAGCCGTTTGGCGTACTCCTCTTCACCCATCCATGACTGTAAGGACAACACATGCTGAATAAGCATAATTATACGAGTGATGCACCCCGACGTTAGGGTATGAGGCACAAAACTTAAAAACAACAAAATGCTAATGGTGGGTAGATGACCTAGCGTACTGAACCCGGCGCGAGCGCTCTGTTGGAGATATGATGGGGGTTACGTCCGCCCCGTCTGCCACGTCCCCTGCCTTGGCCAAGACCGAGTCCGAAGAGAGCCATCCTGGAAGGTCTTGCACTATGGTGACCATAGTGTTGGACCTACAAACCATGTTGGAGTTTATAAGTCTCGAGAAGAGTGGGACAGCAGGCGAGCAAAGTCGATTCATCCTCCCACACATCATTTTCATCTGTAGTATCCCACAGGTGGCATCTATATGTGTAGGATCGAGTGGAGCCGGGAATGAGCTTGTGACCCACAACATGTTCAATCCTGTATGAATAATCGTCCAATAATTCAGGCAGTTTGGGTAATGAAGAAGAGGAATTGTTTGCATCAGGAATAAAAAGCTTCATGCTGCTGATGTGGAAGACATCGTGGATCTTCCAGTCGGCTGGAAGGTCCAAGCGATATGCCAGAGTGCCATGGTTGGTGTCGGTTCCTATCAGTTCCTTGACTGCGAATGGTCCCACATACCGGGGGATGTACTTAGCACATCCCTCCATGTTGAGGTTCCGAGTTGAAAGAAGGACAAGATCACCAACACAGAATTGTGCCGGTGACTTGGACTTATCATAGTATAATTTCATGCGAGCCTGCGCCCTTGTCAGCATGATCTGCGCCTGAACCAGTTGAGCGTTTCTGGCCAGTGCAAAAGCTGTGGTGTCTGGCACCGGGCCCTCCTCGTCCAGAAGCT
>JBBRXZ010000251.1:0-1440 GCA_038238095.1 Saccharimonadales bacterium (SeqCode) | reverse complement strand
GTGAGTAGATGTAGCCATCAAAGATGATGTAACTAATACGGGTTTCACTCTTTGACTGACAGGCTTTTCGAACCTGATCAACAAGATCGGGCATGAGGTCAGGCTTTGCTTTCCCTGATAGATCACGGTCGATGTCAATGGCACGAACCCAGCCCTGCCCATCCGTATTATGATCAGACTTGCGAGCACCATGTCTGGTATCACCGATCCACCCATCCGATGTGCGGTCACGATCTGAGTATGCGTCATCAAATTGTTCTCTTAACTGAACAGCCGCTTTAGATAAGCGTGGCTTCATCCCAGTAGTAGTTTGGCTTCATCGGAAGTAATGCCAAGCCTTGCCAGTAGTGCTGCTTTGGCGGTTGCGTTGGCTTCGGCTTCGGCTTGCGCGGTTGCGACTTCTGCCGCTTTAGTAATTGCATCATCTGCCCACTTGCCTATCGTTGCAATGTATTCGGCTGATGATAAATCGGTGTAACCGTCTTCATCGCTTCCAGTTTGTAAAGTTGTATAGGTTAATTTTAGTTCGCTGATTAGTTCTGATTTAGTTGTCATTAGATAGCCAATCCGTAGATAGATACTGTTCCAGAAATTGTTCCTGTTGATGCCGTCAAAATGAGCCCGTCGGCTAAAAATAAACTTTCGCAAATAGACCAAGAAAATCCACCAAGAGCACTACTTAAAAAATTGCCGTAGATGTGTGGGCTCGTGCTAATGTTGCCAACATTGGAAATGTTAAAAAACGCGGTTGAAAATCTTGTCGTACTTGAACCCAGATTTATAATCGAAGCCGTAGTTTGAGAACTTCCTCTAAATAATTCCGTCCATACCGCGGGACTTCCATTACTCATTGTCATTGCAGAAAATTGATAAGTAGCAGCCGATTGCGTAGCAGCGGAAACCCGCCAATTAAAATTTAATAAATTAGCAGTGCTGGAGTTGGCATTATCCACTGTCATTACATAATTTTTGTATGCCGAAGTAAATACGCCATCAAAGGTTGTGCCAGTATTGGCAACGGCTGAGTAACTGGCTCGTTTGATAAGTGTGCTACCAGCAGCAGCAGCAGCAGCCGCCCCCGCACTTGGGAAGAAAATTGCGGCACTTGTTGAAGTAAAGTACAGGATACCGCTGCCCCATTGTGGAAGAGCAAGTGAGTTAGCAGTATTTACTGTGGCAGTACCTGCCGTAACTGTGGCAATTCCTGCGCCTATGTTTTGTATCCGCAAGGTATCGCCAGCGGCAAATAGTCCTGTGTTTACTGTTACCGTGTTAGCAGTTGCCACATTTTGCACAATTGTAGTACCTACATCGGCAGCCACTAATACATAACTAGCGGTCTTAGTGCTTACCGTTGTGTTGTAATCGTTTGCCTGCAGCGCATTAACTTGGGCAGCTGATAATACCTGCCCTGTTGTGAATGTCTGTTTTGCCATGTTT
>JBBRXZ010000250.1:0-1440 GCA_038238095.1 Saccharimonadales bacterium (SeqCode) | reverse complement strand
CTTGATCGTATATCTGACCGTTTTACACAATTAGAAAAATAATAAGCTTGCACAGTCTATTAGAAGCAGAAAGGTAAAAACTAAGTGGAACGGGGATCCTCAAACAGGCTGAGATCAATTGTCTCGCCTAAATCTCTTGGATAGTGGCGACCAAACTAGTTGGTATTTAATACGCAGCTATTGGGGGGTTGCTCAGTTCAGTGTGCAACCGGTGTGCAGCATTTTCATCAACAGGGTAGATTCCCTCAATTGTATCTATATTTGGCGCCTCCGGGAGAACCAATTCGGAATCTCCGCGTGTCAAATCTACATCAACTTTTGTTCCTTCGACTAGTACCGTAGAACCGAATGTGATGACAGCACCCAAGTCATATTTTCTACCTGGTCCGTTATGCTTATAGCATTCCTCTTTATTAGTATCAGCTTCTTCCATTTCTGAATATACAATCCCCATCATAATAGCGTCGAATCTCTGTCCAGAAATAGTTCTGCCAATTTGTTGGCCTATTTTTGTATGATTCCAACCTGCATATTTAGGGTTTGGGGTAGCAAAAAATCGTCCACCTACTGTTTCGTCTGCACTTCCCCCGGAAAAATATCCATCACGTGCCAGACGAGCTACAGCGTCAATAGTAGCCCCATGAGTGCAAACTATCCGCTCGATACTACGTAAATTACGATGTGATTCTTTGCTAGGATCAAACTTCAAATGCGGTTTGATGAGCCCCCCTGCTACTTCCAAGGCATTTATGGTAGGTGGTCTTGTCGTGGTTCTTGCCATTAGTATATTATAGCATAGTAGTTAAGTATTGGCCAGTGTAGCTGGTTTTTACTTTGGCTACCTGTTCGGGAGTGCCTTCGGCGATGATCTGACCGCCGGCGTTACCGCCTTCCGGGCCCATATCTATCAGCCAGTCGGCGTTTTTGATGACGTCCAGGTTATGTTCAATGACTATCATGCTGTTGCCGGTATCGACCAGGGCGTGCAGCATATGCAGCAGTTTATCTACATCGGCCATGTGCAGACCGGTAGTGGGCTCATCTAGAATATACAGTGTTCTGCCTGTGGGCCGGCGTGATAGTTCGGTGCTGAGTTTGATGCGCTGGGCTTCGCCGCCGCTGAGTGTGGTGGCCGACTGGCCAAGGGCAATGTAGCCAATGCCAACGTCAACCAGCGTCTGTAGTTTGCGGGCAATGCTCGGGATGTTGGCAAAAAATTCCAAGGCCTGGTCGCAAGTCATGGCCAGCACGTCACTAATGGTCTTGCCTTTGTAATGAATCTCCAGTGCCTCGCGGTTGTAGCGCTTGCCTTTACAGACTTCACAGGGTACGTAAACATCGGGCAGAAAATGCATTTCGATTTTGATGATGCCGTCGCCGGCGCAGTTTTCGCAGCGGCCGCCCTTAACGTTAAAACTAAAGCGGCCGGCGCTGTAACCG
>JBBRXZ010000249.1:0-1448 GCA_038238095.1 Saccharimonadales bacterium (SeqCode) | reverse complement strand
TCAGTATTTAAAAACCAAGCTTTCTATTAGCTTTGGTTGTTCGAATTTAACAGTTCTTAGCTTATCGAGTAAGTGCTGAAGACGCCGGCTGGTCAAGGATTATTTTCAGCAGCGTATCATGTATGTCTGATATTTTAAATTTCATACTGGCGTTAATAATAGCAGATTCGCCGGCCTATTTCTTACCTGAAAATGCTATAGTAAAGGAAGCATGAGAGGTTTAATTGGCGGGCTGAAAAGTGAATAAAAAGCACAGGGTAGTGTTTTTTGGTGTGATAGCTCTTTGGTTTATCGGGCTGATGATCGTTTATCTGCATAATAGCAATTTTGGGGTTTTGAATCCTAAGGGGATGGTGGCGTTTAAGGAACGGCGGTTGATGATTACCACCGTGCTTTTGGGGCTCCTGGTTGTGCTGCCGGTGTATGTCCTGACTTTTGCTATTGCGTTTAAGTACCGGGAAGGTAATAAGCAGGCCAAGTATTCGCCGGAGCTGTCGGGGAATGTGTTTGCCGAAACGCTGTGGTGGGGTATTCCAACGGCTATTATTCTGGTGCTGTCGGTGATTACCTGGAACAGCAGCCATGAGCTTGATCCGCATAAGGCTCTGGCTGTGTCGGGCAAGCCTATGACAGTGCAGGTAGTGGCTCTCGACTGGAAATGGCTGTTTATCTATCCGGAGCAGGGCATCGCTTCGGTCAATTATGTGCAGTTTCCGGTGAATAAGCCGGTTAATTTTATCATCACAGCCGACGCGCCGATGAATTCCTTCTGGATCCCGCAGCTTGGCGGACAGATTTACGCCATGCCCGGCATGTCGACGCAGCTACACCTGATTGCTAATAAAGCGGGTGACTATAAGGGCTCATCGGCCAATATAAGCGGTAAAGGGTTCGCAGGCATGCGTTTTACGGCTAAGGCTAGCTCCGAAACCGATTTCGATTTGTGGCAGCAAACGGTTAAGCAATCGCCTAATGTGCTTAATATGGCCGAATACAAGCAGCTGGTGAAACCTAGCGAGAACAACTCCGTAGTGTCCTATTCATCAGCCGAAAAGGACCTGTACCATAAAGTGGTGATGAAATATACGGTGCCTGGAAGGGATAGCGATGCTAGGTAGGTTGACTTTCCATGCCCTGCAGCACAACACCATTGTTTTGGGCGCCCAAATTACTATGGCCATGGGCGCCATAGCTCTAATCAGCTTCATTACTTATAAGAAAAGCTGGAAATGGCTGTGGCGGGAATGGCTAACCTCGCTTGACCCCAAAAAGATCGGGGTAATGTACATAGTCGTGGCGCTGGTGATGCTGCTGCGCGGCGCGACCGACGCCGGCATGATGCGCGTGCAACAGGCTACAGACAGCGGCTTTTTAACGTCCGATCACTTCCAGCAGATCTTTTCGGCCCACGGCACCATCATGATATTTTTCGTGGCTATGGGGCTGGT
>JBBRXZ010000248.1:0-1449 GCA_038238095.1 Saccharimonadales bacterium (SeqCode) | reverse complement strand
GCTGGGTTGGGCGGTGGCAGAGTTGGCGGCGCGGTCGAAGGGTGACACAAGAAAGATTCGGATAGCGCAACGGTTGCGGACGGAGACGGCCGTGACGTTGAAATGGATTGCAGCACAGTTGCACATGGGGACGTGGACTCACGTTGCCAACTGTTTGCAAAAGGCGAAGAACAAAAGTCAGTTGAACCAACATGATGAACTCGGATTGGTGTAAATACTCCGGACTGACCCCTTTACAGAATGAGAAGAACAGCCAAACAGGCATTTTCAGAATACATTAACACGGGAAAAAAGAATGGGGCATTTATGGTCAATGACCAACAGGCATTTATCAACAGTTCACCAGAGTTAACTAAAACTCTAAACCAAGTGATATACATCATTAGTGGAACGTGGAAAATTGAAAGCTGCGACGCAGTCACGATAACCCCAAGTCACCTGATTCTCGACGATACAACATGGAAGTCTAAATTGTTCAATTCTCCGACGCCAAGTCATCAAAAATATCGTTATCCCGATAATATTGGATATGCAGTTACGACAATCGGAATGCCGGTGGGATTTTTTCAACAATTCTACACATCGGCGCGATGGGTTTCCCCATCTATTACATTTGTGCGCGGCGGGCAGACTCCAATAGGTAAACAATGGCCATTTAATGATGATTAAGAATAATATTTTACCGTTGGTTTTATCGCTTGCACTTTTTGGCTGTGGTCGTAGGGCGCCTCAGCAGCTTGTCCCACGAGAAGCGATGGTAAAGGTATCGAACACTTATCAAGTCAATTTGACGAATGGATTTAGAATAAGCGAATTCGTTTCCTGGAACTATTCTAGTGAATTCGAACGAAGTGAATCACATGTGACTTTGTTTCGGTTGGACGGAGTGTCAAAGGACGTAAGTCTTAGCCTTTCTCAGATGCGATCGTCCACAGACTATTTGTCAGAGTTTAATGCCGTTAAAAGGGAAGACTATTTAGAGAAAGCTCCATGGTGGATTCCCCATAAGTGGCGTGGAAGCGAGTATATTCATTTGAAAGGTAATGGCGGTATTCCCGAGGTTTTGGAACTGCACATTATTGATAATGGCACAAACGTGGTGGTATTTGGTGTTGAGACGCGAAGATTATGATAGATACGTTCTTATCATGAACACGCAAGCGGTGTATCGGCGAGTGGAGTATTACCGCAAGGAAATGGCGGTCTCGAACACCACGACGTCGCTCTGGCAGAGTGTGACGAACAAGGCGGTGCAAAGCACCACGACCAACACGGTGATTGGCGGTGTGTTTGTGCCAAAGACGCCAGAAGGGTTCACGCATGACGCGGATGGGAACCTGACCAATGACGGGCGCTGGACGCTGGCGTGGGACGCGGAGAACCGGTTGATCAACCTGACGGGCCGCACCAACATCCCGACCGGCGCGAAGTTGAAGCTGGATTTTACCT
>JBBRXZ010000247.1:0-1452 GCA_038238095.1 Saccharimonadales bacterium (SeqCode) | reverse complement strand
GTAGTAAACTCATTGCTGTTAACGGCATTGCCGCCGATTACCCGGCCACTGAACTGAGCCACAATACCAGTGCCGCCGGAAACATCAAGTTTATAAGCCGGTGCCGTGGTGCCGATGCCGACGTTGCCTTGTATTGCTAAGCCGTCCGTGGGACCAGCCGAGCCGGTATAGCCAGAGCCAATCGTGCCATTTCCAGCTACACTTAGTTTTGAAAGGGGTGTCGTCGTCCCGATGCCGACGTTGCCATTCGTGTCAATCCGGACCTTGTCGCTATTATTGATACGAAAGGCGATGGGATTACCACTAGCCGCGTTGAGGTAGGTGCCACCAGCACTATCCTGCAGGAGGGCGTAGTTACCGGCTTGGGTTTGGTCCAATGCTTGTGTACCAAAGAATGCGAAGCTGCCATTAGCTGGCCAAGAACCGGTCAATGCTGAGCCAACGCGAGCCTGGACGGTACTTCCACTTGTCAGATCAAGCTTGTAGGCTGGTGCCGTCGTCCCGATGCCGACGTTGCCGCCGGAGGGTTGCAGGAGCAAATTATAAGCGGTGGCGGTACCATCAACTCGCTGAACTTGTTGCCAGACGTTCCCGCCGCCCGATACGCCGGTGAGTAATCCATAGCTGGTATCGACATTGGTAAGCAATAGGGCTCCACCGGCCGCCGAGCCGAGAGTCGGACTAGTAGTCGCGGCGGCACCCGAACTCTGCAGCCTCGCAATCGGAATTGTCGTCCCGATGCCGACATTGCCGCTGATTGGCTGTAATACTAATGGCCTGGTGCCCGAACCGCCTCCAACAGTCTGAAGTGAAATACCATAGGGGGCCGTCACGGTATACTTGACGTCAAAGACAGAAGTGCCATTTACAGAGCCACTCAATAACGTCCTATCAATATTTGCACCGCCGATGTCAAGTTGTGCCACCGGAGCCGTCGTCCCAATCCCCACATTACCACTAGCATCGATCCTTAGTCTTTCAGTGTTATTAGTCTTTAGGGCTAGGGCAAAGTTATCATTAGTACCTAGGTTGGCTAAGGCTCCGAATGAGTTACCACCTTGCACAAAGGCTCCAGTAGAACCTGTACCACCAGTTACAGCATCCAGTTGGCTCTTAGTAGCAAACTCATTAGAGTTAACTGCATTAGCACCTATTACTCTGCCACTGAATTGAGCAACGATACCTGTACCGCCTGAGACATCAAGAGTATAAGCCGGTGCACTGGTACCTATCCCTATTCGTGTGTTGGTAGTATCAGCATTAAAGAGGTTACTTGTGCCTGTAGCATTCTGAATCTGGAAGGCTGTAGTGGAGTTAGAGACATTCTGGAACTTCTGGTTGTTGCCGGTGAAGGTCTGAGAGTTACGGTCAAGGAGGGCAACGTTGGAGGATAGTCGGGCATCATTAACAGTACCGGTAGTTATGTTTGACCCGTTAAGATTCGTTAGTCCT
>JBBRXZ010000246.1:0-1467 GCA_038238095.1 Saccharimonadales bacterium (SeqCode) | reverse complement strand
TAACCTGACTCTCAAAACCTCCCCAACCTAGCGAAAAGACGCTAGACTTTTCTTGTTAATCGCTTAAAACAAACAAGGAGAAAGTATATGCGTCTTTTACGAGCCCATCATATAACAGATTTAGTAGCGGTGGTAGATAGTTTCTTGCCCCGCCAACTACCTGACCCCAGAGGTGGCCGGCCGATCAAGCTACATAGCAATGAAGTCATTGCCCTACTAGTTTTTAGCTCCCTGGCTGCGCCCCAACGAACGCTAACCGGTATTTACACTTGGGCACAGGTTCATTACTACCGTCGGTTTTGCCTGCCAGCCTACAGCACTTGGATGAAGAAGTGTCAGGCTGCCTTACCAGATATGTTATTTATTCTGGACCAGCTGCTGGTCAAAGATGCTGACCTACGCTTCATTGATAGCACTATGTTAGAGGTCTGTAAGCTCATCAGGGCTAACCGGCATAAAGTCGCCAAGAGTGTGGCTGGCTTTGGCTACAACCATCAGGGAGTTCACTACGGTTTTAAGCTGCACGCTGCCTGTAATCCCAAAGGTCAGCTGTGTGCCATTCGCTTTACATCGGCCAATGAGAGTGACAGCCAGCAGATACCGTACCTAGTTAATGACGCCACAGATATTGCCGTTGGCGATGGCGGTTACACAGCCGGCGTTATGCGCCGGAAGATGTGGCGTGAACATAAAGCCTTTATTCTGTCCCCGCCACATCCCAAACAGCGCAAACAAGTCCTGGCTCAGTGGCAAAAGCTACTACTACAAGCTAGACCGAAGATTGAGTGCAGCTTTGACTATCTCAAAGAGCACCTATTCTTAGTCAGTTCTTTCCCCAGGTCAGTCTTGGGCTACTTTGTGCACTATGTCCGAATCCTTCTCAGCTACCAGCTAATGTGGGGGTTTTGAGAGTCAGGTTGCGTAATGTTGCAACAGCCAATTCGCGAGGTACATATCTGCGAAAGCGTTCCAATAAAGCATTGTCTTTGACTTGTTGCCGCGATGCGAGACTTTCTTGCGCTGGATCTAAGCCCAATGGCATATCAGAATTTTCAAAATTAATATAGCTAAGTTGTTCGCCAACTTGTGTCATCTTAAGCTGAAGTATAAAGCATAAACGGTCTGTTACAGAAGCAAAAGATGTTGTTAAAACCTGCCCGCTTATGTGGATAAAGCTTGTACAGCACACTGAACGAAGTTAGAACCATTTTAGTTAATAGCCACCAACTTCTTCGGCCATAAGATTGAAGGCTTCACCATAAGGCCTTAGGGCCATCCTACCTATTGCCGGACATACAGTTTTTTCGGTAAGCTTGATACCAAAAATTCTTCCTTCAATAATTTCTGGCCCTTCGCAATTATCTACCCTACTGATTAGCGATTGTGCTGTTTCGATGTCCTTTCGAATAGGCAGAGAAGGGTTATTGTTTTCATCTAGAACAACACCTATCTTATATTGGGTATTTT
>JBBRXZ010000245.1:0-1468 GCA_038238095.1 Saccharimonadales bacterium (SeqCode) | reverse complement strand
TACCCTCGACGCTGGAGGACTTTACTTCTGTGTTCGGTATGGGAACAGGTGTGGCCCCTCCGCCATCATCACTGGATATTCGATTGACTCCGTCAATCGAAGCCGACATAGGCAACATAGTTGCCAGGAGGCTCTAATTCACAGTTATCAATCTGATATCTCAAGGTCAATTCGATATTAATCGGTTGTACCCTGAAAACTGCATATAGCTTCGACATTTTATTTCATTGGCTTCTGCGTTTGTCGCTACAGAGTAGCTTCCTGGATTTGCTTGCAAATCCCACGTCAGCCAAAATTTACACCGTAAATTTTGTAAAAGTTTGGTCAAGTCCTCGATCTATTAGTACCTGTCAGCTGAATACATTACTGCACTTACACCTCAGGCCTATTACCACATTATCTACATGGGATCTTACTCCATTTCTGGATGGGAAATCTCATCTTGAGGGGGGCTTCGCGCTTAGATGCCTTCAGCGCTTATCCCGTCCGAACTTAGCTACTCAGCTGTGCCATTGGCATGACAACTGATCCACCAGCGGTTCGTCCATCCCGGTCCTCTCGTACTAAGGACAGCTCCTCTCAAATTTCCTACGCCCACAGCAGATAGGGACCGAACTGTCTCACGACGTTCTGAACCCAGCTCGCGTGCCTCTTTAATGGGCGAACAGCCCAACCCTTGGGACCTACTTCAGCCCCAGGATGAGACGAGCCGACATCGAGGTGCCAAACCTCCCCGTCGATGTGGACTCTTGGGGGAGATAAGCCTGTTATCCCCGGGGTAGCTTTTATCCGTTGAGCGATGGCCCTTCCATGCGGTGCCACCGGATCACTAAGCTCTACTTTCGTACCTGCTCGAAATGTCTCTCTCGCAGTCAAGCTCCCTTTTGCCTTTACACTCTTCGCGCGATTTCCAACCGCGCTGAGGGAACCTTTAGGCGCCTCCGTTACTCTTTGGGAGGCGACCGCCCCAGTCAAACTGCCCGCCTGACATTGTCCTAAACCAGGTTTACTGGTCATAGTTAGAATAACGTTATATCAAGAGTGGTATCCCAACGGCGACTCCATTAAGACTGGCGTCCTAACTTCTCTGTCTCCCACCTATCCTGTACATGATATACCATTATCCAGTGCCAAGCTGCAGTAAAGCTCCACGGGGTCTTTCCGTCTAGCTGCGGGTAACCGGCATCTTTACCGGTACTACAATTTCACCGAGTCTATTGTTGAGACAGCGTCCAAATCGTTACGCCTTTCGTGCGGGTCGGAACTTACCCGACAAGGAATTTCGCTACCTTAGGACCGTTATAGTTACGGCCGCCGTTTACTGGGGCTTCAGTTCTGTGCTTCGATTGCTCTAACACTTCCCCTTAACCTTCCAGCACCGGGCAGGCGTCAGCCCCTATACATCATCTTTCGATTTAGCAGAGACCTGTGTTTTTGGTAAACAGTCGCTTGGACCTATCCTCTGCGG
>JBBRXZ010000244.1:0-1477 GCA_038238095.1 Saccharimonadales bacterium (SeqCode) | reverse complement strand
TTTTTCATCTCGGCGGCCTTTTTCACCGTCTGGAGTTACCTGTGGTACAAATACTGGGTCTTCCCAGCCGAAGCTTCCAAGAGTATCTAAATAAGCCAGGAAATTGCAAATACTACCTCTAAATGCTATAATTGCCCCATGCTATGGCGACCAGTTTCAGAGGTATACCAACCCGAAGCCCCTAACAAAGTTGTTGATGTTTGTGCCAACCCCCATATACTAAGCACGTTGTCTCGGTGATCACAGGCCAACAGTAGTAAACTAAAGCTCAGTAATGGCAGGCGTTAGCCTGCCAGAAAGAAGCGGTATTTAAGTATGGGCCAGATAGTTAGCAATGAGGTAAAGCAGCAAGCCATTGCTGCTGTTCGGGATGAGGGCAAACGGGTAGTAGATGTAGCAGTAGAGTTTGGGGTAACTACTAAGTCTATCTATAGATGGCTTAGCAGCGGCATTGGCGGTGATCGTAGTGCCCTAGAAATAGCTAGACTAAAGCGCGAACTTGAGGCAGTCTATGGTGTGCTTGGTAAAGTTACGGCGGAGCTCAAGCACCCAAAAAAATAGCTCTGCTGGATGAGGTTAATGTGGGATTGCGGCGAGCCATTGCCGCCCGCCTTGGAGTAGACCGTAACGGGCTGTACAAAGTCTCCAAACTTATGGCGGCAGACGAGGCGCTAAAAACCCGAATTCTAGCCGTCCGCGAGAAACATAAGTACTACGGGCATTGCCGCTTAGCGCTTGAGCTTAGGGTTAACCACAAACGCATCCAGCGCGTTGTTCAACTATACGGGTTGCAAGCTCCCAGAAAGCTCAAGCAGGTCAAGTACCATGCCTCGGCTGGCAGCCGTCCGGCACCCAGGAACTTGTTGCTGGAGCTGGGCATTATTGCCAGCTATCCTGGCCATGTCTGGGCCTGTGACTTCACCTTCCTGTGGTTTGGCGGCAGGTGGTATTACGTGGCCACGGTCATTGACCTATATACCCGTGAAATTGTGGGATGGAGTATGGGCACTAACCACGACACAAAGCTCATATTAGGCGCACTGTATGACGGCCTTAGCCGTCATAATACACCTATGTATCTGCACTTTGACCGAGGATCTGAATACCTAAGCGGGCAGCACCTTGATTTGTGCGAATCACTGGAGATAATGGTTAGCGCCAGTGATAAGGGCAGCCCCTGGCAGAACGGACATCAAGAACGGTTTTACGGCACCTTCAAACAAGAGCTTGGACCAGTCGGCAGCCTACAAAGTGAAGGCGAACTATTCGAGCGGATTGCCTTAACCCTCAACTACTACAACACTAAGCGCATACACACCAAGCTTAAGACCAACCCACATCAATACAGACAAAATTACAACTATCAATACATTACACGATTAGCTGACAAAACGGAGGTTAGAGACAAAGTGCTGCAAATTTCGGGGTCTTGACAGTGTAACTGTGCTTTTTCATGCTTTTATTGTACTATTTCTTG
>JBBRXZ010000243.1:0-1484 GCA_038238095.1 Saccharimonadales bacterium (SeqCode) | reverse complement strand
GTAACTATCCACTGTCATGAACATTGCCAGCAATACCGGCCTGGATTAGTTGCTGTAAGTTAGCAACAAAGTCTCCGTCTTCTAGTCTCAGGGTCTCAATAACGCTCATTAGTTTAGCGTGAATCACGGCATGGGTTGGTGATCTATTACCACCAGATATCTTACGTTGCACCACGACTTTACGGAGTACTCGTTCAGCATGGTTATTGTCAGGAGGAATACCAGGAGCATCTAAACAGGTAAACAGTGCGGTTTGGTAATCTATGAGGCGGTTCACGAGTTTACGGGATTTCTCGTCCCGCCAGGTTTTTCTGGCTAACATGTTAACGTGCTTTTGGCAGGCTGCGCGGGTACGCTCAGCCAAGTCCGAGTCCCATATACCGCTATTAGTCACTGTTCTGAGGTCAGCGTATATGCTATTCAGTACTGGCGCCAGTCTTATTCGTTCCCGGTTTTTTGGACGACGTTCTAAGTTCTCATAAGCCTCACGGGTTAGGTGGGCCCAGCAGATTTGGTGACTACCAGGTAAGTTTTTGTAGTTTGGTAAGCAGTCCGTGATGAGCGTACCGCTAAAGTCTTCGCCTAAGGCATTGGTAGCCACACCCTTGCCCCGAGTGTCGGCTACTTCGTACAGTACGACATGTTCCGTGGCAAAGGCATGCACCCAGGCTTTCTTACCATCAATGTACCAGCTGGTCTCATCGGCATGGACTGCCCGGCCAGCTTTAACAGCAGCAATGATCTCTTGCCACTTAGGCCCGACTAATCTAGCAGCAGTTTTGAGTAAGTGAACAACTTCACCCTGACTTACACGTAGGCCATACGACAGCTGTAAGTGGTCTTGGATTTTGGCGTATGGTAGATTCCAGCGATAGCGAGCGATAACGACGACACTCAGTACACCGGGTCCCAGTTGAGCTTTGGGTAATATTCCGGGTATGGTTCCTTCTACCTGACGCTGACAACTTCTGCACCAGTAACGATTAACTGTCCAAGCCGTCACAACTGGATCTGGATTAACCACAATGTCAGTGATAAGACGCTGTCGGCTGGACACCGGATTAGTGACCGGCGTCTGGCAGTCAGGGCAACAAGCTAGGGTCAAAGCTTGTTCTGCGGTTGGCTCACCAGGTTGTTGACGGCGGTAGGAACTGGCAGTACGCGTGACAGCTAGTTTCTCACGCTTGGTTCGGGTCTTTGGCTGGTTCCGCTTAAACAGCAGGGCCCGTAACTTTTTGTTAGCATCCTTTTCTTTCTGGAGTTGCTTTTTAAGCTCGGCAACTTCTTGATCCCGCTGCTCTAGCTTTTCCTCGAGTTTACGATTCTTCCTCTCAACCCGGCTATGCTCTTTACTGAGCTGGCGATACAGTGGTTCGTAAAACTTGTTAGCGTGTCCTGACATAGTGTTTGTATTTTTGTTAGTGAATACTTCAACTTAAAGCATAGACAATACAAATTGAACTTTCAAGTCAGTGGATAGTTAC
>JBBRXZ010000242.1:0-1488 GCA_038238095.1 Saccharimonadales bacterium (SeqCode) | reverse complement strand
GTGGCAGCCTCCCAAGGATAAAACTCTAGCACTGTTGCGGCTCCGAGTCCGAAAAAGGTTGGCAGTAGGACGTTTTCATACACATATTGAGATAATACCGGAGACGTGATAAACTTGTGAATGAAAGTAATTCCTTCATCTTTATTGAATCCAATCAAGATGGGGATTTTCGTATAATAATTTCATGATTTTAAGGCGACAAACGGCGGAATAGGAATGTCTCCCCCAGTCTCAGCAATGGGGGTAAAATATCTGCTTTCAGTCAAGGTTTGAGGCGGTAGTTGAGTATAGGCACACTACGAATGCATGCGTCACTGGTATCTGATGTAGTATTGCACCCCACCAAGGCAAATATATACTCTGCACGAGTAGAGTATCCAGAATAACTCGATAAAACAAGGTGTTGGATTGCGGGGAGACCAGATGTCCAGTCACAGAGGTAGCGCCAGAACTTTGACCCGCCACAGTCACTTCTTTGGGTCTCCACTAAAAGCAGCGATGTTACGTTGAACCCACTGCAGGGCCAAGCGTTGATCGAGGAACCCATAGTTACCATGTAGTGTAGATGTTGTTAATGAACCGCTCCAAGACGGTAGTTGATGGTGACCACGATGACGTTATTCAGAGCGAAGGAGGCAACGTTGTAGAGAGGACACCCACTGGCATATCCCGTCACAAATGCACCACCGTGGATCCATAGCATGACTGGGTAGCCGGGGGAATGACCAGGAGGTGCGTCGAGAGGAGCAGTCACAGTCAGGAAGAGACAGTCCTCGCTCGTGGTGGCGGGGCAGTAGGAGGGATCGAGACCGCAGTTCTGAGGACACCCATGCGCCACGACGTTGGCGTGGTACCTAGTAAAACGCACTAAGAATTAATACATAACACTGAAAATGTTTAGTATCTACAGTATGTAATTATATATACGTGGTGGTGAGGTCGAGAGCGGCGACAGGAGGAGTGAAGCGGGCTGCCCCTGCAGTGGAGGCACCGTAGCGGATCCCCTCCCAGCGGTGCACGCCGCCATGCATAAACCGCCAGCAGGAGCAATCGCCAGGAGTGGATCATGATCCCCTGCGACATCATATAAGCATATTTGCATATCTTCATAGTAATAGACAGTGTCGATGCAAATTCCGTATTAAAACTAACCTTGTCGACGAAGGATCGACAATGTGAACTTTAGTAAACACCCAAGAATCACTAACTCTGCAAGCATTATCAGAGCAATCGTGGGGAGGAAGTGCGATCGGCGGAGGAAAATACTGTTGCCATATAACGACCCCGTATTTATTTAATAAGTGTCATATAATGTATTAGTGTCGTGCGTGGTACAGAATTCAGTGCTACCTTCAAAATGTCACATATACTGAAGAATCGTAACGTAGTAGATCTACAGGAGCCGATCCTGTGCCGTCGTCCTACCCCCCCCCCCCCAGAGTGCGCGCAATCAGAGGATTTAGCCCCGTTGGGACACCAGCACGGGAT
>JBBRXZ010000241.1:0-1489 GCA_038238095.1 Saccharimonadales bacterium (SeqCode) | reverse complement strand
CGGCTAATTACGATACAGGCGTTACAGCTGCTTTAGCCTTAGATTTCTTTAGCCCTATACGCATTTACACTACACAGCCAAACAACACCAATCTAGATAAGACGGTGCAGATTTTCGGCGTATCCCACAACATTCGACCTTCCAGTTGGAAAACCACTTGGACAACGGCCGAACCGCTGATCGATGGATTTATCCTAGATAGCGAATTATACGGTATTCTAGACACTAGCGTTTTAAGTTACTAAGGAGTAAGCAATGGCAGCAGGACTCGGATTTAAGACTTTCGCTACTGGCGAGGTTTTGAGTGCAGCAAATGTAAACGGCTATTTAATGCAGGGAGTTTTAGTTTTTGCAAGTGCAGCCGCTCGCGATGCTGCTATAACGGCACCTGCTGAAGGTCAGTATGCTTTTACAAAGGATACAGACTCATTATTTTATTACAGCGGATCAGCATGGGTTGCTGCTACTGGTATCTCACCAACTATCGTTGATGCAAAAGGTGACTTAATTGCTGCAACTGCTGCCGATGCAGTATCACGCCTAGCCGTTGGAGCAAACGACACAGTCCTTACAGCAGACAGCACAACGGCAACAGGATTAAAGTGGGCTGCTGCTGCTGCTGGTGGTATGACCGAATTAGCAACTGGAACACTATCTGGCGCGTCAGTAACGCTGGCAAGCATTAGCGGCACATACAGAAACCTTTATTTAGTATTAAGAAATTGGCAATGCGCCGCTGGCACGGCTCCTTATTTAACGCTTAATGCTGATACTGGCTCAAATTATGATGCAATGACATTAGCGGTTTTTAATAACAGTAGTACAGGTCGTCCCGATTCAGCGCAGGGCTGGGTTACTCGTATTGGTATGGCTGGGTATGGACACCCTGCAGGGTCAAATGGTAATTCTTTTGCAATGACAATTTTTGATTATACAAACACTATTGCATACAAAAATATACAGGCTAGTGGCGCAGTTAAACTCACATCAGGTGGAGTTGAT
Source organism: Saccharimonadales bacterium (SeqCode) (assembly GCA_038238095.1). GTDB lineage: Bacteria > Patescibacteriota > Saccharimonadia > Saccharimonadales > UBA4665 > JBBRXZ01. The sequence continues at coordinate 487 of JBBRXZ010000241.1, read as the reverse complement.
TATCAAGGAACTTGGTTTGGTGTTGGTGCTTGGCGAAACACGGCCGCGATTACTCAACTTGTTATTAACGCTCAAGGAACTTGGGCTGGCGGAACCTACATACTTTACGGGGTAAAATAATGATAAAAATACATAACACTGAAACTGACAAAGTAATTGAACGCGAAATGAACGCGGAAGAGTTTAAGCAATACGAAGCCGACCAAGCGGCAGCCGAAGCCAAACAAGCCGAAGCCGAAGCAGCCGCAACCGCCAAAGCGGCACTACTGGCAAGGCTAGGCATTACTGCTGATGAAGCAAAACTATTACTGGGATGAAGCCTAGACTATCTAAGGCTGGCATCCAATTAAGAGAACAATTTGATGACGCATACTCAGATCGTGACCGCACATCGGATGGGTGGATTGGTGATACCAGACATGGTGCTCGCAAGTCTGATCATAATCCGGATGAGCAGGGCTGGGTTCGTGCCATTGACATCGACCGT
>JBBRXZ010000240.1:0-1498 GCA_038238095.1 Saccharimonadales bacterium (SeqCode) | reverse complement strand
TTGGTAACGCGGTGTCTTCCGCGAGTTTCTAATGGGTTAGCTAACATGACTGCAACACTCGGTAGTTTCTACTGGCTAGGTTTTGAAACAACAGGTCTTTCACCTGATAAGAAGCGCCTTGCTTAGCTCGGCGCACAACGTAATAGGACAGGCGCGCCGGGGACAAGCTCTAATTTAATCAGACGGCTTCCTCGGCGTCGCCTGCTCCGACTTGTTCTACCTCTTCTTCTTCCGATGGATAGATTGCATTTATCATTGATCTTTAGTTGTCGGAACCGATTTGCTGTCCAAGTTATTAGAAAAGTGTCTAGCAAACCATTGCGATACCTCGGCAGCAGCGGGGTCAATAACTGAAGGATCATCATAAAACCGAGTGTGGAACACTCCAGGGACAATAACAAGGTGCTTGTCTTTGAGAGTAAGTTCATCAAAAACATGCTTTGCTGCCGCCTCATTCCCATCCGACATTTCACCGTGGATAATCAATGTTGGCGCGGTAATTCTTGGTGTGAAATCGTCCACATTAAATGACCAGACTTCGGCATCACTCATTGTGGCGTAACGGTTTTCCCAGCGGCTGGGTTTCAGCCATTTGTCTGTTGTCCACGGGTGATACCAATCATAAATGGGCTTCCACGGTAAGCCCGCATTTTTATCGGTCAGGCTGACTACTTCAGTGTAGTCCACCTGTCCGGTCGACTCGAATTTCACTTGCGCGGCTTTACCTCTGGCAATTCTTTGTGCGCGCGTCAGACCTCCGCCGCTGAAAAATGCGTCTATGTTCTGCGGGTAAATATATTGACCGGAAACGGTGGCCAGCACTTTAATTCTTGGGTCAGTTGCAGTCGCGGCAATCATTTCCGAACTGCCCTGACAGATGCCCAAGGCGGCTAGTTTATTCGTGTCCACTTCGGGCAGTGCGTGAAGAAAATCCAGCGCTGCACGCACATCCTCAATTTTTGCTTTCGGGCTTTCGAGCCGTCGCGGTTCCCCGCCACTTTCTCCGCTGTAGCGTGGATCAAAGATCAACGTCACAAAGCCATCCCGTGCCAGACGTGTAGCGTATTCCATGGGTGATTGTTCCTTGATCGAGCCGAAGGGGCCAAGGATGACGATGGCTGGATAGGGTGTTGTGGCTATGTGCGGTGTATAGAGCAGACCAACAATCCTCACGCCATGGCTTTCAAATTGGACTCGCTGGCTGTCGTAAGCTCCATGTTGATACTTAATTTTTTCGATTTCGGCTGATTGAACTGGGCTAGCGGAAATTAAGCTAGCTGCCAATGTTGCCGCAGTGGTAGTTTTGAGAATTTTCATTTGGATAGTGAATTCATCTGTATGGTAGAATTTTTCTTGTAGAGATTTTATGGCTGAAGCTCGTGGCGGGCGCGGCCTTGGAAAAGAGAGGTGGCGTGCCTAGGGTTTCCGTGGGCTACCGCGAAAACACGAGGATTCCGCAGCCTATCCAAAATCAATAAATTACCTAAACACGCCATGA
>JBBRXZ010000239.1:0-1501 GCA_038238095.1 Saccharimonadales bacterium (SeqCode) | reverse complement strand
CTGGATAATCAGCTGGCACTTGGCCCGGTGGAAACGGAAACGGTAAAGTTGCCGGTGGGCCAGCGTGGCGGTGATGATCATATCGCGGGGGCTGGCCAGCTTAACGGCGTAGGGACGCATTCGGGAGAAGCGGCACAGCGAGTCGAATTCCGCCAACCAGGCCGCTAGCGACGAGGGTTGGAGGGTAAACGTTCCGCTGCCGAGATTGTCCGGGCTTTTGCCAGCGGTCCCACTGTCACCTGTTCCGTCCTGGGACCTGCTGCCAGAAGGCAAGACAATGCCGGGAGCGGAACGCTTATTAACAATCTTGCAAGTCGCCTCCAGCGAATAACCAAGATTATAAATACTAACGGCATCCAGGATAGTACCCAATGGATAATGCTTACCGAGGGTTGTGTGTGCCGTAAAAGTTTTATTACAGGACTGGCAGAGGTAGAGTTGTACCCGTTCGTGTTTCTTCTGCCGCCAGCCGCGGCGGGCATACTTATGAGAAGCACAGTAGGGGCAAGAAAAGCTATCGGTTATTGGCCGCCCCGCTGCCGAACGCCCCGCTGCCGATGTTGCAGTTGCCTTTGGTAGCTCGTCCCGCTGCCGATTTTGTCTGGCTTTTAGCAGCGTGTTCCTTTGGGACGATTCTGCAACCTCGGTATCAATACCGGCACTGGGACGCCAAAAACGAAATCTCCTAAATGTCCGGTTAACTGTGGCAAACATAGTGAAGTTTAGTATAGCATATTTAACAATATGTCAAGTTTATTTACTGCATATAAATTTAGACTACCGGTCTAAAATCTGCTATATTTACTGTTATGACTACAACAATTAAAGCTGTGTATGAAAAAGGCGTTCTGAGACCTTCGCGTAAACTCATGCTGCCCGAACATCAAGAAGTTACGCTTAAATTTGTAGTTTCCGACGATGTTCCATCATCTCAACTAGCGAGCATGGCAGAGAAAAGCGGGTCATACAATTTTCTGAAAAGAAAAGGCGAAAACATTTACTCTTTGAAAGATGGCCGGCCAGTCTAAGGCAATGCTGTTACATCGGGGAGACATCGTTCTGGTTCCCTTCCCATTTACTGACCTTTCCACCGATAAAGTCCGTCCGGCAGTTGTTATTTCGTCCAACCCACAAACAGATGATTTAGTACTGGCTTTTATTTCCTCTACGATTCCAGCTCGGCCCTCTAGCTTTGAGTATATTTTAAAAAACACCGACTCTGATTTTCCACTTACTGGTCTCAAAGTTTCTTCAGTCTTTAAGCTGCGCAAAGTTATCACGCTCGAGCAATCCAAAATTCTGCGGCATCTGGGTCGTACTAGTCCAGCCTTGCAGTCTCAGATCGATACACGGCTCATGCTGGCAATTGGTTTGAAAGTTTAGTTCCTTTATTACTCCCCTCTCAAGCCTAAAGTTCGCTCTAGGCATGCTTGTTGGCTCCTTTGACCTGACAATACCTCACGATTTCAGGAGGATCAGACCTCACGAGTTCTGGGGATTT
>JBBRXZ010000238.1:0-1506 GCA_038238095.1 Saccharimonadales bacterium (SeqCode) | reverse complement strand
GGGTTAGCGTGTACTTTGCCGCTAGAAAGCTCGCCGATATTGCAACTTGAAACCAACTGGCCTTGCTTGTAAAAGTGAAACTGTAGGTAATCGGTAATAATCAGGTTATCGAGCGCGGCTTTGTAACGGTCAAACTGTTCTTTGTGCGATTTATGGCCTAGCTCAACACCTACATCTTTTGCCTCTATATAACCAACAGGGATGTCTTTACCTTTTTGGCTAATAATATAGGGCACCTCTAAAAATACGATTTAATCGCACCATGCTAGATAGTGATGCAATTTTTTCACCACACAGCTTTTTTAGCCTCAAACCATCCGATTTCTGACCCACTCTTAGGCTTTTCTGCCATTTTATGCCACAGCAGGCGCATTTATCCTGTCACGCTTGAGCAATTGCCCCAAGCGCACCATGTTGTATACTAGATTCATCATGCCGATTTTGACCTGTGCGCGCAGCAGGCCAATGGTGCGCACAACGTGCCCACCCATCTGTGCCTGCGCACCAAAGATATGTTCGACTCGCGCACGCACTTTGGACTTTATTGTGTTGCGAGCCTTCTGTTCATCGGTCAGCGGATGGTTGCGCGACCCTTTTTCACAAATCTGACTAGGGATATTGTCAACGGCTAACTTCTCTTCTTTCTCCAGTGACCGATAGGCGCTGTCTGCATAGAGGGCGCGTTTCTTCCCGTCTTCGTCTGTCGCCTGATCCAGCAATCCTTCAAACACCTGGCTATCATGCACAGCAGCATCGGTGACCTGATAGCTTTGCACTAGTTTGTGGTCTTGGTCTGCGTTGATGTGGTTCTTGTAGCCGTAGTGGTTTTCGTTGTTCTTCTTGGCCCAGCGGGCATCTAGGTCTTTTTGGCGGAGCATGGGTTTCGCTGATTCTGCTTGCCAGCCTGCCGGCGTTTCGCCTGCCTTGATCTGAGCGTTCTCTTCGCGTCCGTTGTGTTGACGCGGCACTTCGACAAAGGTGGCATCAATCATTTGACCTGCACGTGCGACATAGCCTTTTGCTGCCAGTTGTTCATGGAATCTGGTCAACAACACTTCAACCAGATTTAATTCCTTGAGCCGCTCACGAAACAGCCAGACGGTCTTGGCGTCCGGCACACGGTCTTCAAGCTGCAACCCCAGAAAGCGCATGAAGGAGAGACGATCTCGTATCTGGTATTCGATGCGATCATCCGACAGGTTATGCAGTTGCTGCAGCACCAGTAGCTTGAACATCAGCACAACATCGATTGGCTTAGCACCGGCATTGCTCTTCCGATCCTTCTGATGCACGCAATTCAGATCGGCACGGAACGCCTCCCAGTCAATCTGGCTGTTCAGCCCAACCAATGGGTCTCCCATCCGTGTGAGCTTGGCGCTGCGCTCATCTATGTCGAAAAATCCAGGCTGGGCCATAGTGCATTTTATCCTGTTGATATATATAGTATTTTAACCTATCTTCACTAGCCACACATAGTCTCAGTTTGCAAAATTATGGTGGATTTTT
>JBBRXZ010000237.1:0-1507 GCA_038238095.1 Saccharimonadales bacterium (SeqCode) | reverse complement strand
GTTTTTTTGTGCGAATTGGCTGTATTCATTAATCAGCTGCATTTCGTTGGTAGGAGCTTTTGTTTTAACTACTGCTTCTTGGTTCGATAATGTTTGTTGCATGTTATTGAGTCTTACTTTTAAAGACTCTGTTTATAGCTAGCCCCATTCTTAGGACAATCAGCAGTCAAAGTTAAGTTTGTTTTTGATTGTTGGTTTTGTAGTTGATTTCATTTGTTTTAATGGTTAAGCAGCGAGTTTGTAAAGTGATCCCGGTGTTTTGTAGTCAAGCGATTCATGCTGGCGTTCATGGTTGTAAAAGTCAAAGTAAATCTTCAGGCCCTCATAGAGTTGTACCCCGTCTTCGTAAGCGTGAAGGTAAACATCTTCATACTTGAGGGATTTCCAAAAGCGTTCAATGAAGATGTTGTCGATGGCTCGGCCTTTCCCGTCCATAGAGATTCTCATGGTTTCACCGAAGAGAGAAGTGTATTCCTCGCTGGTGAACTGGCTGCCTTGATCGGAGTTAATGATCTGAGGCTTTCCGTACAGGGCAATGGCTTCTTCGACTATACCTCTGCACCAGGTTGCTGTCATAGTGTTGGAGAGGCTCCAGTTCACAATGTAGCGGGTATGCAGGTCTATGATCGCGCAGAGATACAGAAAACCTCTTTTCATCGGAACGTAGGTGATGTCAATGGCCCATACCTGATTGGAATGAGTGACGGTTAAATCCTTGAGCAGGTAGGGATATATCTTATGCGCCTGGTTCTTCCAACTGGTATTAGGCTTGCGATAAATTGTTTGCCAGTCCATGAGCTTCATCAGGCGTTTTACGCGTTTGTGGTTGATCCTATAGCCCTTTGACTGCAACCACTTGGTAAGTTTGGGCTTGCCGTAGAAGGGGGTTTTAAAGTACTGCTCATCCATCACGCGCAGGATCTGAAGATTTTCATCGCTCTCCGGTCTGGGTGCATAGTACAACCCGCTGCGGTGGATGCCCAATAGATCACACTGCTTTTGCTTGCTGATATTTAAATCGAGTATAACCATCTTTCTTTTTTCGATTATTGAAGCTCTTGCCATTTTTTTTTAAGCCAGTCAAGTTCCACTTTCTGCTGGCCGATCTGGGCGTAGAGCTTTTCTACAACCGTTTCTTGCTGCTGTTTTTCCTCCGATTGGTCAGAATCAACCGTAAAAGCAGCTGAGGCATTCTCCAGGAATTCCTTCTTCCAGGTAGTTACTTGATTGGGATGAAGCTCGTACTTGCGTGCAATGGTCTCTACGGTGTCACGCTCCCGGATGGCTTCTAAAACGACTTTGGCTTTGAAGTCTGCGCTGAATTTGCGTCTTGTTCTTTTGTTTTCCATGGTCAGGTGGTTTAAGGGGTTAAACTTACGGTTTTCCCAACTTAACTGCCTGTCCTAAAATCGGGGCTAGCTATAGGTATCATTTTACTGGCTATGATGATAATAACTACGGATTTCCTTATGGAGGTCTGTTAAATGGTACATATTATGGACCTTGT
>JBBRXZ010000236.1:0-1513 GCA_038238095.1 Saccharimonadales bacterium (SeqCode) | reverse complement strand
GATTTATGACAAGAATAGCCACAAAGTTGACTGCTCACTCCGTTGGCATGATGGTAAACATCATCCACGGGAGGCCAGCCTTACAGCTGGCAGCCCTGGGGGTTTAACTAGCACAAAGCGTATTAGTATTATCGGTAAAGTAAAATCGCCATGGCACATCTTTTGCCTGGCTAATACCGATGCGAGTTGCTTGTGTAATCGTGCTAGCTGACAGAGCTTTTTGTTTAACAAGCCGGAGAGGCTGATAATGAAGATTATGCCCGTTCAGTGAGCGGTCTATGGCCAGGGCCTGACATAACTTGGCCGGGCCGTTTGTCAGCTCTATGCCGCTATGACCGTTGCGGTGAAGAGTCATATAATCTTCGCCTTCAAGGGGCTGCACGGCTCTTATTAGTACTGCCGCGCCATGACCAGCCGGCCCGACGACTACATTGCAACAGTAATGCATGCCGTAAGTAAAATATACGTATAAGTGGCCGGCTTCCCCGAACATTACTTTCGTTCGTTGAGTTTGTCCTTTATAGCTATGGCTGGCTACATCGGTTTGATCATAGGCCTCGGTTTCTACTATCCGGGCGCGCAGCGTCCTGCCTTCGATTGTACGTTCTAATATGCAGCCTAACAGCCTGGGCGCTACATCACTCGCCGGACCGTTCAGGAAAGCCAGCGAGGTCATTTTTTCGGAGTGCCGCTTATTATACATATAACAGGCTGCCGGTAGCTTATTAATTTCTTATATGGCATAACACCTCTCTCAATACATTTTACCAGAGACGATGATGGCAACTACTTGCTTATGCATTAGTATCGCGTTAAGATTATTCCAAAAGGCATAACAAAAGGGGGAACAATCAATGTCTCAACTGCCCACACCCGGCCAAGACGACGGCACCTGGGGGACTATACTTAATGACTATCTTTCAGTAGAACATAACGCTGATGGCACTCTAAAGAAGTCCGGTGTTATTGCCTCAGCCGAACAGACTGCTAACAAAGGCCAGCCTAATGGCTATGCCCCACTTGACTCAGGTGGTAAGGTACCAAGCAGTAGCCTACCGGCAGGGGGATCTACACCCGATGCTACTACTTCCGCTAAAGGCATCGTACAACTAGCAGGTGACCTTAGCGGTACGGCAGCTAGCCCCACAGTACCGGGACTATCTACTAAAGCTACTGACTCTACGGTTGTACATAACTCTGGCACTGAAACTATAGCCGGAGTAAAGACCTTCTCGGCTTCACCAGTTGTACCTACACCTACTACTAATGCAGCTGTAGCTAACAAGACCTACGTTGACTCTGTAGCCGGTAGTGGCTCTACACCCGATGCCGATGCTACTACTAAGGGTAAGCTGCAACTGGCTGGGGACTTAAGCGGCACAGCAGCTAGCCCCACAGTACCAGGCCTCACCAGTAAACAAGATACCAGCGCTAAGGGTGCTGCCAACGGTTATGCCCCGCTTGGTTCAGACAGCAAGGTGCCAGCGGCTAATCTGCCGGCGGGGAGTGGGGG
>JBBRXZ010000235.1:0-1533 GCA_038238095.1 Saccharimonadales bacterium (SeqCode) | reverse complement strand
TCGTGCCTGTTCCAGCAGCCATTTAGCCTGCGGAATGGTGCGCGGAAAGCCGTCCAGCAAGACTTGTTCGCTGTCCCCCAGCGATGACAATACCCGCTCCACAATCTCAATGATTTCCTGGTCATCAAGCAGTTCCCCGGCCAGCATCCGCCTGCGTTTCTCACCGGTAACGTACATACGCAGTACGTCACCCATCGATATCAGGTGCAGGCCATGCTGGTCAGCCAGCATCTTGCCCTGAGTGCCTTTACCCGACCCGGCAATGCCCATCAATAAAATCATTAATTCTCCTGCGTCAGTCTGTCTTTTACCAATCGAGCAATCAAGCTGCCTTCCGCTTGCGCACCGGTGCGGGCTTTAACCTGGCCGATTACCTGGCCCATGGCCTGAAGACTGTCTGCACCCGTCTCACCTATAACTTCATCAATAATAGCCACAACTTCAGCTTCAGCCAGCTGCGCCGGCAGGTAAGTCTCAATAATAGCCTTTTCTGCCAGTTCGGTATCGGCGCGGGTCTGGTCGCCGCCCTGAATGTACATATCGGCACTTTCCTGCCGCTGTTTAGCTTGTTTGCTCAGTAGCGGTAACACTTCCTCATCGCTCAGGCCGGTTTGGCGTTTGCCGGTAGCAACTTTAGCGTTCAGTAGAGTAGCTTTAAGGCCACGTAAAGTATTAAGCCGCAGCTTGTCCCCGGCTAATTGGGCTGTCTTAATATCCTGCTCAATCCGTTGCTCCAACATCGGAGCCTAACGAAGTCCAAGCTTGATTTTCTTGAGTTTGATCGCCTTACGCTCCTGACGAATAATAGCCTTACGGCGGCGTTCCGGTTTACTAATGTCTTTTTGGAAAAACTGGTTCTGTTTGGCCACGGCGATAGCGCCGGATTGCTGCACCTTGCGGTTGAAACGACGCAATAAGTTTTCGGTCGATTCTTTGGAATCTTTTTTAGTCACTTGGGTCATAAGAAGTATATTGTACTACAACAGGGGTTAGATTTGCAAGCCTTAGCCTGTAACCCGCTTTTGCTGATTAGATCGTTGAGATTTTAACACTATACTTTGCAGTTCGCGGAAAATCGGAAACTGCTTATTGGTAGAATAAACTTTGGTGTTACCTTGGCGTTCACTGGTTAGGAAACCGACTCTTTCGAGACGCTTCAACTCCCGCTGAATATTACCGGCGTCTTCTTTAATTAACTTAGCTAAACCCCGCACATGGGTTTTAAAATCAGGATACTTAGCATAAATGACGATGATCTTGCGCCGTACCCGTGATGTTATAAAAATGTCTAACATTGCCTCTTCCCTGTAAGCCTCTTATTGTTATCCGAACAACGTTATTTTAGTATAGTCGCCTGCTTTGGGTTTGGCAATACTAAATTTTATCGATTTTTAAACCTCTGAGGTACACTAGTAGACCTGCCATGAACAGGTTTTGTGATATGGGCTTAGGATTAAATAACCGTATCTCACCAAAAACATATGCTTTAACACCTGTTAAAATGTTCCGATGATCCGCTTCACCCAGCATGCC
>JBBRXZ010000234.1:0-1536 GCA_038238095.1 Saccharimonadales bacterium (SeqCode) | reverse complement strand
GGCAGCAGTGTCTTCAGTGCCCAAGGCAGTGCCATCCAGCTTGAACTGGACACCGGCTACAGCTACATTGTCGGTGGCTGTAGCACTTACAGCTACAGTGCCGGAGACAGTGGCACCTGCAGTGGGGGCAGTCAGTGAGACGGTTGGAGGAGTGGTGTCGGGGGGTGGAGGGGGCGGCGTGCCAACCCCGCTATGGCGGCTGAGGAATTGGAACATTGTTCCATCATTATCGACATTACGTTCCACACCATGAGGACCTGGTATAATGTATGCCATGATCTCACCGGTGTTACCGCCAGACTTATCCGTACAACCGGTCCACTGCCATAGTTGTGAAGCTGTACCACTAACCGTAACATTCTGGACGTCTTTACCTACCAGGTTGTTGGCACAGTTTTGCCACATGGCCCAGCCTTCACCGGCATTCGGGGTACCATAGAACTTTTGGCTAAGCGGAGCAGTTAAAATGTCGGCTATATCGGTGCTATCCAGAGTGGTATGGGTCGGCGTAATATGTACGCTGGGAGATTGCGCGGGGTTACCGTAAGGTCTGGTTTGATCGGCCATTACAAGCATAACAGAGACCGGGCTTGGCGGTTTTGAGCAAGGATTGAAATAGTAATCATCGGTGACAGTCGCGGGACCCATCATAATGCCGGACATAGACACAACAGCCGCGAACTTACTGGAGACACTACAAGCCATAAATAGCGGCGCTTCGCCACCGAATGAAAACCCATTGGCATAGACCCGGGTCGGATCGGTGCCATGATTAGCTACCAAATCGTTAATTACGGCTGTGGTGTAGTCTACATTGACCTGGTCGTGCGGGAAGCCGTAGATAGAACTAAACTTAATTGGCCGATCAAATTCCTCCATACCAATCCAGATGATGTCCCAACCGGCTGCTTTGCCCCTGCTAACGATACCACCGCTAACAGCCTCCTGGGCTGTCGTAGGAGCATGCGTAGTACCACCGTTGAATATAAAAATTGCCGGGCGCTTGCCTCCAGCTGGGGCTGGTGCTGTTGATGGGTCAATTGAATAACAACCTGTATACGATTGACCGCTACTGGTAAAGGTTACATTCTGGCTGATGCCAAGGTTACAGGTCTGGGTCCTACCTGTGGCCGAGACAGGATAGCTCGGTCCTGGATTCGTATCAGTGCCACTATGATAGACTACGTGGTTAAGAGTTGTTGGCAGGGTAGCACTATTAAAGATAGTACTGGTAGCAGCATGGCCAGGCAACAGTAAATAAGTACCAACTGCTGCTACCAGACAGGCTATTATGACAGCAACTATTAAACTAAACCTTTTACGGTCTTGGAGTGTTTTGTTTTGTAATCTTTTGAAACCCATAACCAGGTTGTTTAGTTTCTTAGGTTGCTTTTACTTACGCTTTGTGCTAGTTAAAAAGCCTGCCTAAAAGTAAAAACACCGGGACTTGTACCCGGTGTTTTTTGTTGAGAACCAGTAGTACTCTATATCTGTAAGTTTGAAAAACAAATAAGGAGAAAACTACGATGTACTCTC
>JBBRXZ010000233.1:0-1561 GCA_038238095.1 Saccharimonadales bacterium (SeqCode) | reverse complement strand
TACAATTGCATAAAAGTAAAGTTCAGGTATTGACATAGATAATTTGTCATAGTAATATCATAAACTATGAAGAGAGTCTATTATATGTTAGTGATGCTTATGCTTTCGCTAATATTGCCGATTGCTGCCCTCCGACCAGCTATATCAGCCGACAGCCTACCACCAGCCACCTTAGCTAAGACAGTTATTATTACAGCCCTGCAAACTGGCGGTTCGAATAATGCTTCGGAGGAGTTTGTGGAGCTGTATAATTCGTCTGCTATTCCGATTAATATTGAAGGCTGGAAAATTCGTTACGCTAGCGTGGACACGGCAGGAACAGGTACTGCCAAAGCCACTATTGTCAGCAATCGCACGGATAAGAGTGATGTGACCCTTCTGCCTGGTAAGTATATATTAATTGCCACAGATGCTTATAAGGTGTCCAACCCAAGCCTGGTTGCTGTTACTATGACCAGTGGGCTCAGCTCTACCGGCGGGCATATTGTTATTACCGACGCTGCTAATCTTGAAATTGACCGGGTTGGCTATGGGACGGCAAAGTATCCGCAAACTAAGCCGGCTGCCGCATCTCCAGCCGGTCAGTCTATAAAACGTTGCACTAATCGAGCCGGCACCTACGTGCATACTAGTAACAATGAAGTAGATTATGTGGTAATTTTGACCCCGCTTCATGCTTCATCAGGTCCACGCTGCGCTGGAGAGGAAGACGTGCCGCCCCCAATTCCGGTAGTGGTACCACCGCCAAATCCGGTAGTAACGCCACCGCCAGTAACGCTAACTTGCGAAGGAGTAATAATTAGCGAGTTATTGCCAAATCCGGCCGGATCGGATACCGGACATGAATTTATCGAGTTGCATAATCCCACCAATGACATAATCCCGCTGGCCGGCTGTTCGCTAAAGGCCACCGATAATAGCCAGGGTTATAACTTTAGTTCTACAGAAGAGCTGCAGCCTGGCGAGTATCAAGCCTTCTACGATAGCACAACCGGGCTGACGCTAGCCAACGCCGCCGGCGGAACCGTGCGCTTATTCTCACCAAGTTCAGAGCTGCAGGCCGTAACTTATCCGGGTAATCTGGACGACGACGTGTCGTGGGCGCGCTTCGCAAATGACTGGCAGACGACCTATCAACTTACCCCAAACGCGGCAAACGTTTTAGTAAGTAGCAAACCATGTCCAGTCGGCCAGGAGCGCAACCCGCAAACAGGATATTGCAATAACATCTCTACCGCAGCAGCTACTAGCGAACTTACGCCGTGCCATGCAGGAGAGGAACGTAACCCGGAAACCAATCGCTGCCGCTCCGTATTAGGTAGCGTCAGTAACCTGGTACCGTGCAAAGAGGGCCAGGAACGCAGTCTAGAAACTAATCGTTGCCGCTCAATATTGAGTAGCCTTGGCGCCTTAACGCCCTGTAAAGAGGGTCAAGAGCGCAATCCAGAGACCAATCGCTGCCGTAGTATTGGCTCGGCAACCTCAGCACTGAAGCCCTGCGCTAAGGGCCAAGAACGTAACCCAAAAACCAATCGCTGCCGAAAAGCTGCCGGAGCTAATG
>JBBRXZ010000232.1:0-1574 GCA_038238095.1 Saccharimonadales bacterium (SeqCode) | reverse complement strand
TTTAGACTATGCCCAAGCATTTTTAGCCTCTCGCCAAGATACATCGATCCGCGTTGATTCTTTAGTATTAGATCTCAACACGGCTAACTATGATACAGGCGTTACAGCTGCTCTAGCCTTGGATTTCTTTAGCCCTATACGCATTTATACTACACAGCCAAACAGCACCTATTTAGATAAGACGGTGCAGATCTTTGGCGTATCACACAACATTCGACCTTCCAGCTGGAAAACCACATGGACAACGGCCGAACCGCTGATCGATGGATTTATCCTAGATAGCGAATTATACGGTATTCTAGACACTAGCGTTTTAAGTTATTAAGGAGTAAACAATGGCAAAACAGACCTTTACGACAGGGCAGGTATTATCAGCTGCCCAAGTTAATGCGCTGCAGGCAAACGATTACAATACAACGGTCAGCACTAAGACCGCTAGTTATGTATTAGTGGCTGGCGATGTAGGTACTACGATCGTACAAAATGTGGCAACTGCTAACACGGTGACCGTAAACAACTCGCTCTTTGCAGCGGGCGATACCTTGCGGATACAAAATATAGGCGCAGGAATTGCCACAATTACGGCAGGTACTGCCACAGTAAATACTGCCAATTCACTAGCCCTGCCACAATGGGGCAGCGGGATACTTTACTTTACTTCAGCAAGTGCCGCAATTTTCTTTCCAAGTGCAGGGGCTGCTGGTACAAGTCCAGTCGTTAAAATGGTCAGCCTTATGACAACGGCGGCGGCAACAGGCACAACTCAAATTCCATTAGATAATACAATTCCACAAAATACCGAAGGCGACCAGTATATGTCGTTAGCGATCACTCCTAGTTCTGCGTCAAACATTTTGCTTATACAGGTAATTGTATTTGCCGCTACAAATCAAACCTTACAGCAACTGACCTCAGCGTTATTTAAAGATTCAGTGGCTGACGCGTTAGCAACTGGTGGACTTCGAACGGGAACCCAAATAGATGCTTCAACTTCTGTAGCATTTAATCACACTATTGTTGCTGGAACAACAAGCGCAATAACCTTCAAAGTTCGGGTGGGAAGTAGCGATGTTGGAACAACTACATTTAACGGCAGGGCTGGCTCAAGTTCGTTTGGTGCTATTACTAAATCATCAATAATTATTACGGAGTACACACCATGACATACAAAATAGTAAAAAACGCAACGGGTCAAGTTATTGCTTACGGATTAGATGACGGCAACTTTGAGCCGACCATTAAAGAAGGCGAAGTGCTAAGCATTGCAACAGAATTACAAGCGCAAAAACTCATTAAAGACTTAGAGCAAAAGTTATTTTTAGAAACCGAAGCACTTGCCACGCAAAAGGCAGCACTACTGGCAAGGTTAGGCATTACTGCCGATGAAGCAATTCTACTATTGGGATGAAGCCTAGACTATCAAAAGCGGCCGTTCAGTTAAGAGAACAATTTGATGACGCATACTCAGATCGTGACCGCACATCGGATGGGTGGATTGGTGATACCAGACATGGTGCTCGCAAGTCTGATCATAATCCGGATGAGCAGGGCTGGGTTCGTGCCATTGACATCGA
>JBBRXZ010000231.1:0-1591 GCA_038238095.1 Saccharimonadales bacterium (SeqCode) | reverse complement strand
TTCCGAGAAAATCCGTACTTACAACTTTCCTCAGGACCGCATCACCGACCACCGTATCGGTTACAGTCGCTCCAACATTCCAGCTGCCCTGGCCGGCAACATCGACGACCTGATCCAGGCCCTCCTAGCCGCCGAACACGAGCTTCTCAGCCACGCTGATTGACAAGCTAGACTGTCTAGATTAATATAGGATTATGACATGGCAATTACAAGAAGCAAAAAATAAGCTCAGTGAAGTGGTTGAGACCAGTCTTAGCAAAGGTCCCCAGATCATCAGCCGGCGCGGTAAAAACACTGCCGTACTTATGAGCTACACCGAGTACCAAAAAATTACTAAGCCCAAAAAAGACCTTAAAGCATTGTTACGCAGCAGTGGTTTTCATGAGCTGGACTTAACGCGCGACCCCTCCCCTACAGGCCGCGCCACTGATCCTATGTCAGACATACTTGAAAATTAAGATGCCGTACTTACTCGACACCAACGCCATCAGTGAACCTAATAAACCACAACCGGACCCCCAATTTACAGCCTGGTTCGATAACGCATCCACAAACGACCTCTACCTTTCTTGTCTAACAATCGGGGAGCTATATAAAGGTATTGAGATGCTACCAGACAGCAAAAAGCGCCGCGGGCTGGAACAACATACCATGGCGATCTCAGACGCTTTTGGCGATCACCTGTTAATAATCGATCCGCCAATTGCTAAACTATGGGCTAAATTAACTGTGAGCTCGACCAAAAAAGGTCGTTCGCCATCCGTTGTTGATGCCTTCCTGGCTGCCCACGCCCTCCATAACAATTTGATACTGGTAACCCGTAACGTCAAAGACTTCGAGCAATTCCCAAACCTGCAAATCCTCTCACCATGGACTAATTGAGCGTATAAATATCTTCAATTGTCGCATACTATTAATTATGACTGTTCATTTTTGGCTTAAGAAAAGTAGGAAACAACTGGAAGCTAGTGATGTTGGGACAGCGCGACTGGATTGTCTGGTTTTGCTGGAAGACGTGACCGGCGTAGATAAGGCACAGTTGCTGGCAGAGCCGGATTTAGAATTGTCGGCAGGCCAGCAGGCAGAACTCGAAAAATTACTCAAGCTTCGAGCAAGACATATGCCGCTGGCCTATGTGCGCGGTAAGACGGAATTTTATGGACGGGAGTTTGTGATCACGCCCGCCGTCTTGGAACCGCGGCCGGAATCGGAGACGATGATCGATTGCTTGAAAGAGCTTCATGAAAATAGTTCGCTCAATTCATCACATAAGTCTAAAACTATGAATTGGCAAATTGCCGATGTGGGTACGGGCAGCGGCGCCTTAGGAATTACAGCCGCTTTAGAGTTATCACATTGCCGGTGCGAGCTTTTAGAGATCGACCTGGCCGCGATACAAATAGCTAAAATAAACGTTGATAAATTTACATTAGGTATAAATGTTGTAGAGAGTGATCTGTTGTCTAATTCAGATAGAGACTACGATGTTCTACTCTGTAACCTACCCTACGTACCAGATGACTATCAGATAAACCGCGCGGCATTGCATGAGCCAAAACTCGCTATCTATGGCGGCCCGGACGGGCTGGAC
>JBBRXZ010000230.1:0-1595 GCA_038238095.1 Saccharimonadales bacterium (SeqCode) | reverse complement strand
TGGCTGTTACGTCACATGCTGGAGCGTTATCCAGATTCTCATCCAGAGTATCCCGGGCATCTTCGTTACCGTCAGATTGTTGTAAGTATGGGCCGGCAGAATGGTAAGAGTTTGCTGGGGGCGATTCTAGGAATTTATGGCTTGCTGTTACATCAACAGGGTGCTCAGGTCATCTCTCTAGCGTCATCTACGGACCAAGCGAGAATAATTTACAGCCGAGTCTTGTTTACCATTCAACAAAATGAGTTCATGATGAAGAGGTTCAAGAAGGCTACTGAGCAACGCGGAATTACAACTATTGACGGTTCTGGACGTTATGACGTGAAGGCGGCTAAGGAGTCTGCACTGCAAGGCATTCCAATGAGTTTGTGTTTGTTTGATGAACTGCATCTAGCTAAAAAAGGAATGTGGTCTGCAGCGGTTTTGGGTACTGCTCAGCGTCGAGATGGCATGGTTATCGGTATTACTACGGCAGGCGACCAGAATTCCGAGACTCTCATTGACTTGTATAAGTTGGGGATTAGTGCCGCTAAGGGTGATTCTGACTTGGAGCGTATCGGGTTTTTTTGCTGGCAGGCTAAAGAGTCAAGTGCGGTCGATGACCCTACAGGTTTACGGGACGCTAACCCTAGTATTGATGCAGGCAGGCTAGACCTTAATACTGTTCTGTCAGATATAAGATCTATTCCTGAACATGAGGCGAGGCGTTACCGTCTAAATCAGTTCATCGCTGGAACATCTAACTCATGGATACCGGGCGACGTGTTTGTTAAGTGTGCAGGTGATGGCATTACAGAGCAAAAGAATGTAGTCATCTCTGTGGACCGTACCAAGAACTTTGAGTATGCGACTATCTCCGCAGCTCGTAAATGTGATGACGGCAGTTATGAAACTGAGATAGTCGCGTCTTATGCTGGGGTTACTGAACAGATGCTTTATAACAAAGTTAAGGAGTTGTATGCCAGAGGGACCGTTATTGCTATTGCTGTGGATGATCGTCAGTTACCTAATCTGGCTAAACGTCTAAAAGCGGATGGGCTTCCAGTTTGGCAGTTGTGGACTAAAGAAATCAGTAGCGCGTGTTCTACGGTTTATGCCATGTTTACTGCTGGTTCTGTAGTTCACCGTAATGACCCACTGTTACAGTATCAGTCTCCGCAGGGCGTAGCAAAGTATCTTGGGGAAACTTGGTTTATTAGCCGTAAAGATTCTCTTGGTGATGTTGATGCCCTTATGAGTACGGTAATGGCTTTGTATGTTTCTGCGACACACCAGAATTATGGTTTGCAAGTGTTTTGACTTTGTTACCTAATCGTTATACTCTTTTGCTAATGGCGAGCTTTTGGCAACGTATTACTAACAGGGATGCAGAACACCGTTCTGTAACTCCCACTTGGCCTACCCGGAGTGACTACTCTGTGGGAACTAATCAGGCTCTTACTCTTACAGCGGTCTATAGATCACTGCAGATTATAGCTACACCAATTTCGAAGATGCCGTTAGATACATTCCGTTATGCAGGTGGCATATCTGCACCGATAGAGAATCCAGTTCTCGTAAATAAACCAAACTTTTTTGATACTCGCAGGGACTTT
>JBBRXZ010000229.1:0-1604 GCA_038238095.1 Saccharimonadales bacterium (SeqCode) | reverse complement strand
TACCTCTTCTCTACCTCTGCCGCCAAAGTGACTGTCTCCAAGGCACTCCAATCTGTCGACTACGAGGAGTGGATCAAGGCTATCCGTCAAGAGATTGACCAACTTCTCTCTGGAGGAACACTCGAACCCACTGCTCCTGCCGATATTGTCGAACACTGCAAGATTATACACTCTACCATGCAGTTGAAGCACAAGGAGCACGCGGATGGGTCATCGGACAAGTATAAAGCACGCCTGTGTGCTTGCGGTAACGAGCTGTATGGCACAATTGCTGATACATACTCGCCAACCATCGGAGCACTCGCGTATGCCACTGTCCACCAACTTGCCATCATCGATTCCATGCATATGTGCACTGTCGACACCGTGGGAGCCTACCTGTACCAGTCCTATCCTTGTGGTCCCGATGATCTCGCTCTGTACCTCTCACTGCCTGACAATGTCGCTACCGCTTGTGGTCTAGTGCCTGGCACTCTTTATCGTATTCGAAAATACCTGTACGGCCTGCCGGACTCGGGACGTGCCTACTATACTGCCTATTCAACTCATCTCATTGACCATGGCTACACGCGAAGCATGTCTGACCCTTGCCTGTTCTACAACATCGACGGAAAGCGTCGTACATACATCTGGATACACGTGGACGACACGTTTGTATGCTCTACCGATGCCTCTGACCTTGTGCGTTTTCAAAATTGCCTCAAGGAGAAGTTTGAAATCACTGTCAACAACGACGTCACTGAGTACCTCGGTATTTCTATGAAAACAACTCCTCTTGGTGTTCAACTCACTCAACAGAAGCTTCTCAAGAGCCTGTTTGAAGAGTTTCTACCTCGCGTACCCGTATCTCGAAGTGTACGTACCCCTCAGCGAGCCACAGCCACTGCTGACTCGACCCCGATGCCCCAGAAGGACTACCTACATCTCCTTGGTGCACTGATATATCTCACAAAGTCCAGACCCGATATTGCTAAAGCCGTCTCATTCGGAGCTACATATGCTGCCTCTCCTACTGTTGGTGCACTTGCAGTGTATTAGAAGTCGAGAATAATACAACAGCAAACGTATGCGTGCAAGAAGACTGTAAATTTATCTGGCAAGTAGGGGAAACATTCAGTTTAGAAAGTATTCGATGCAACTACTTTCTTCAGTAATTCGCATTGCACACACGATACTGGACATCACAATTCAGGTGACAAATTGTTATATAAGCTAACACGTGCTAGAGCCAACGATATGAATGATAGAACCGGCTACTGCCGATGAGGCGCGCGGTATATTCGCCACCTTATTCAGATAATATTCGTGTTGTCTCGCAGCTACAGCTTCCATTCGTATGAAGACGACACTCGATTCTTGACCAGCAACACTTCTTGGGTTATTACTGTCGGTACACGGATGCTGTTTATAACCACATCATTGAAGGTAATTTCACTACCTTCAACAAACTAAGGTAATGTGTAAATACTAGTAAGCTTTGCTGAATACCCGGCAGAGCAATGAAGCAGTGCGAAACGTCAATAAGTGGTGAATGTGGCTAAAGATGACGAATACTGAGACACCGCACCGCTCTACGTGCTCCAATGGCATTGTCCAGATACTCT
>JBBRXZ010000228.1:0-1604 GCA_038238095.1 Saccharimonadales bacterium (SeqCode) | reverse complement strand
TGAAACACATAAAACCCAATGGAATGTACTGGCTAACAAAATACCTGTGCACATTACCTATCTCACCGCATTTGAAGATACTACAGGCCAGCATATACATTTTGTAACGGATGTTTACCACAGGGATGATAAGCTGATGTCAATGTTGGGAAAGTAGATGCCTCTCCTCAATCCTCTCTCATAGAGCTACCCCTTACCCAAATTTTGTATTCATAATGAGATAGGTTTCGGTTGCATCGTGTAATCTCCGGTAGCCAATCCATATTGCTTTAAGTCCGGGTGGTCCATCTGATTTTCTACCTAAATGACCACCTAACCTCCCTATCCATTTTGCGGCTTGACCCAGGGTGGGCGGCTCTTGAGTTTGTGGAGGTTTCTTGTGTATGAGGGCATAGAGTACTATCCATTGTTCTTTAGTGAGCACTAACTCGCAGCTTACGTCGGGTGTGTGTCGGGCTTGATAGGTAAGTTGCATCATACGCATAGCGGCAATACTATACACATGTATAGCTTTCTGTAGAGAAGTTGCCTTTTGTAATTGCAGTTGTTCTATTTGGGTGCCACTCTTAAGTACATAATGGAATCGTTCTATAAGCCAGCGATAACAATACCATTGCACACACTGAAGGGCTTTGTCAACCGATTTAACCTCAATGGTTGTCAGTAGCTTCCAATGTAGTGTTTCCTCCTGCCAGTCCTGTTGAGCAGATACCTGCCTGATCTCTATTGCGGTCATTGGCACACACGCATATTTATTTTTACTCAGAGCAGGGCGCATTATTTCTACCTGGTGAAAGCGCACTTCCACCTCTATATCAACACGCTTTTTCCAGTTATTGTCCGGTATATTCAATTCAACTTTAGCCGCTACAGGCAAGCCTGCCACCATATCCCACAGCACACTTTTGTCTGATAGTTTACGGTTATGCTTGGCTCTTATTAACAGGTCGGTATTATCTTCATAAGCGCAGAAAAACAGTTCATATATATCTGCTTCCCGGTCTGCTATGTGTATCTTATGTATTTTATCCCCCAGTTGCTTGTTTACTGCTGTTATTCCTTTATACCAGTTATAGCTCTCCTTGGCTGCATAGTCTGTTTCCTTGCGTGCTTTTGCTTTACCGAGGTCTTCGGGCTTGCGCACGAAGCTGTCCTGATAGGCAAGGGCCAATGGCATACCCTTTGGGCTGATAGCTACACTGTTATAAGTGATAATGCCGCGGCCTTCTGTATTGGCCAAGTATCCGAGGCCCTCAGCTGAACTATTATTATAACTTATCTGGCAGAAATCATGAGCAATCAGCACCTGATCACCAATGATCTGACTGCTGCCATAGTTGGCTATTACTTTTTTTAGCGCCTTAAGGCTGACATCTTCATGTTTATAAAACTGATAAGTAGCCTTGGTATCACTCCAGCTATCATTTTGCAGAGGAATACTTGACTCCGCATTAGAACTGATATTGTTTATGATCGATACAAAGCGATCATTACGGCGGCTATCGCCAAAGTCAATACCGGGAAAATCCTCTACCGTTAATTTATGCATCTTTGATATTTATAACAAATATAAATCCACGTCTGAAAATTTGGGTAAGGGGTAG
>JBBRXZ010000227.1:0-1621 GCA_038238095.1 Saccharimonadales bacterium (SeqCode) | reverse complement strand
TGTTTGCGGCGTTTGTGCTTTTCGGCGTGCAGATAATAGATTTTTTGCAACGTTAGTATCATACAATCTTAGTCCGTCAATTGTCTGGTCGAAATCGTTAATGTCTTGTTTATATCTTACTTTTAATTCATCAAGCCGGGTAACCGTTTCACGCTTCGACGTGCTGGTTGCTTTGATTTCCTGAATATCAGCAAGATAAGTACCTTCCCACTCTTCTTTTTTTAATTCTTGCCCTGCAATAGCTGTTTTGACATCGGCGCGTTTATCTTTAATTCCGGCAGTCCCGATTTCGGCTTTTTTACCTTTTGCGAGCGCGATTTTATTCTGTATAGCCGCTGCTTCAGCATTGAATAAATCAAGCTTGTAGTCGTCAAGTTTACCAGAAACATGCTCGTATTGAGTTAGTAACTTCGCTTGTTCCGCGCCTTGTTGAGTTGCTTGGAATAATCCCTTTGGCGGGGTTGTCTTGAAATTCTCCAACTGCTGTTTAAGTTGTACTTGCTGTGACTCGAAATCTTTTACAATATCCTGAAACGGTTTCAATTCAACATCGACTTGTTTGGTTACTGCTGTTTTTGCGCCGCCCGCAAAGTCTCGCGCACTGTCCGTGATTCTGTCTTTTTCAAGCGAAAAGCCCTGCGTTCCGAGATTGTCGTTTGACATTTGTTTTTGTAGCGCGGGGAAAAACTGGCGCATACGCTGATTAGTCACGCCCGCCGTTTTGTCGATTTGGTTTGATATTTTGTTAGCAACATTCGGCATCAGTGCAGCAATCGCGCCTTCGCCCGATAAAGGATTAAACCCTGTAGGTTTGCCTGTGTTTACCGCGTTTTCAACCATTTTTCCAGCTTCAGCTTCAGCGACTCCCGCGCCGCCACGAATAATCGGAGCGAGCATTTTGGAGGCCATCGAAATGCCTTTATCAACACCCTTTCCGACAATCCCACCTGTAGCAAGGCCAAAGAGACTAGCCGCGTGTTCGCCGGGATTTTTGGGGGGAAAAGCTGCTGCCAGTCCTCCAGAAACCGCACCCATAGCAGGACCGCCCATGAGTAAACCCGCGCCGCCATACCCGACACCATTCGCAATTCGGTCAAGCATTGTGGTTGTTGCAGGAGGCGTGTAAGATTCTGTTTTAAGTTGTTCAGGCTTAATTCCTCCCTTTATCATCGCGTCAATATAACTATCTTCCTCAACTTGGTTGCTAAGTATAATCGAATTACCGTCGGGTTGTGTAATTTTTTTAGATTGATATTTTTGATCGGGCATTATTTTTTAACCTGTGGAAGCTTTAATCTCTCACGATACATGCTTCGTTGTTTTTCTTCAGGTGTCATATCTACAGTACGTTTACCTTTATCACCAGAAGCTTGTTGCGTTTTATAGTACTCTTTAACAATATCATCTAAGCTCGGCGCTCCGATACGCACTAGTTTCTGCTTTGTAAGAGTGTACAGCGCGGCGCTCTTTTTCTGCATGAAATCAAAGAACTTAGGATCGGAAAACAGTCTGTCGTTTTCAGCACTTCCAGCCATC
This sequence comes from Saccharimonadales bacterium (SeqCode), assembly GCA_038238095.1. GTDB lineage: Bacteria > Patescibacteriota > Saccharimonadia > Saccharimonadales > UBA4665 > JBBRXZ01. Next base: position 85 of record JBBRXZ010000227.1, on the reverse strand, counting down.
GAATCGAGCGCCATTTCGAGTGTGTATTTTTGAGTAATCTGTGCAGCAAATTTTTCAGGCGCGGTTGCACCTTTTGCAGTTAACA
>JBBRXZ010000226.1:0-1628 GCA_038238095.1 Saccharimonadales bacterium (SeqCode) | reverse complement strand
CGCAAAAAACGCGCGGCTTGCCGGTGCAGCTCGTCGTAAACAAGCGGCAAGAGATTATCTAACGCTTCCGCTTTGCCGTCGCTCCACTCGCGCAGCATTTGCGTAATTTCTGACGCTTTCGATTCCTGCCTGTTCACTTACCAAAGATTATAAACCCAAAAGCGCGAAAATCATTTCAGATCAAAATTTTGTTAGACGATTTTGCTTCGCCCGTCGCGCTAATTAGTAGAGGCTAAAACAGCCTCAAATCAAAAAGAATAAGGAGAAAAAATGAAGACAAAAACACAAACGTTCGTCATCGCGCTGGCGATGATGCTCGCTCTGGGAATCGCGCCGATGATGGCTTTCGGTCAAACCAGAATTATAGGCAATGAAGGACAAGACAACGATTTGCAATCAGCATCTGCGGTCAGTGGTTGCAAAAAGGTGAAGGGGAATGTAAGCGCTGTCAATAACGGCAACGGCACTGCCAGTGGAATAATTACGCAAGGCGGAGAACTCAACGGCACAACCCTAGTCGTTTTAACCAGTGCCTTTACTCCCACACCCGACCCGAACACCTTTTCCTTCACTGATGATTTGACCCTCATAACCAAAAAGGGAGTCCTACGGACTCACAATGTTACTCTTGTTGACCTTGCGAACGGAGTGGTCACTGTAATCGCCCGGATTGACCCGAACGCCAGCACGGGAGATTTCGCAGGGGCGACGGGCGTGCTTTACATCAACGGCAAGACGCCTGACGGCGGGACGACCTTCCAAGAGGAAATCACGGGTGAAATCTGCTTTGCAAACTAAAGCCTTTTTGCTAAAGGTTGATTACTGGAATTGGCGTTTTGGCAAGATGACATTCGCCGGCGGCGCGTGTTGACAAGCAACGCGCCGCCGAACAATTCAATGGACGGGAGGACGAAACAGCTACTTTCTTAAATACGTTGTCCGTCAAACTTAAACGCGCTTTCTGGCGGTTTCGCCCCACGTCATCTCAAGCGTTAGGCGGCTTACCGGCGTCACGAAACTCGGAGGAGATTATGAATAATACGCAAACCTTGATAGCTACTTTAGAGGGCGCTCCTGATATTATTATTAGCCTCGTTCGCGAGGTGCTGCCACAGAATCTGAAGCGTCGCCCCAGCCCCAACAAATGGTCCGCTCACGAACATGCTTGCCACATATCTACCGCGGACACCGCTTACCTCTCACGCCTAGAGTTGATGCTCTCTGATCCAGCCCCTTACATAAGGTCTATGGTTCCATCTCCAGAGGAGGAAGCTGGCTCACTACTAAACATTGATTTAGACGAAGCACTTGATCAGTATGTGCGAGAACGGGTGCGCCTCGTTAAGCGTTTGAAAGAGCTATCTGTAGAAGATTGGCAACGGACGGCGGAGCATGAAGAGTACAGTCATTACTCAGTATTAATAACTGATGTTACGCAAAAAGAAATGGCAGTTTACGCTTGACACGGAAAACATTAGGCTTTCACGCGCTTTTCGGTGTTACGCAGGTTTTGATAAATAGCGGGTTTGCCGGGCTTTTTGCCGCTCTCAACCACGAAAGGCAGTAGTTTTGCTCTGGAAATTCATGTGTCAAGTTAAAACCCTAAATTTTGTCTGCGTAACATCAGT
>JBBRXZ010000225.1:0-1633 GCA_038238095.1 Saccharimonadales bacterium (SeqCode) | reverse complement strand
ACTTAAGTTCAGGAAGTTAATGCGTGTGCGCGTGACCAACATGGTAGCAAACAAGGTCAGAAGAAACTTGCGTCGGGGTTTGGCAACTCCGCTCAGGCGGTCTAATATCTGTGCGACTACGGTCATCAGCCAATTCTCCTTTGCTGTGCGTTTGGTCACACACATCTAAGCGGGAATTGGCTTTTCTTGTCAAAAACTGTCCGAACTATTGCTTTATTATAGATTCATTAATCTGACGGTGTTTTCTGTTAGTGACATTTTGTATCGCCCCATAAGCTTTTTGGATAGCTGCCGTTGGATTCGAACTTATGCTTCCTACATCTTCTTGACCTGAGAGTGCACGAACAAGAGAACTGCTACGAACCAACGTAGCAGCATTAGAACTAACTGGATTAGGATATGAACTGCGAACCAATTCTCTTAGCTCTGTATCATCACCAAATGCACATGCATTAACCACTGCGCTACTTGAAACATTAAGAACCCTAACCTCGAAGAGGCTGGTAATGAAAGGCAAGCCCTTGCGAGGGTTTGCCTTCCCGCGCGCGCTCCAATCATCTGCAACATTTGCTCTACTAAATTGAAGCAAGCGATCAGGGTCTACTAAGAAAAGATTGCCCCTACGAAGCAACCGGCAAATAGAATTTGTGTCAACATTCGAAGAGAATACAACATAAAGTAATGGCAACTGAGCGCCTAACTCACCCAAATCATAGCGAGACACAACTAAGCGCTGAACTTTAGATAAATACTCACCTATGTTCGTGCTTTCACTAACTAAACTCTCTGCTTCATCATTCGAAATGGCTGCATCTTCAAGACGAAGTGAACTTACTCTTAATAGCAGATTGAGGGCGTCAAAATATCTATCTTTGCCAATGCCTTCTACCTCATATATAGGAGATGCAACTAACGCGCTATGAGCACCTGCGGCTTGAAGCCTATCTATAGCTTCAGTTGCGAATCTTTCATCTATCACGGGCCAAGTTAGTAGTATATTAGAGTTGCGCCGCAATAATGCATTAAGGTTTACCATAGCTGCATTAGTAGCCGCCTCGTCAAGAGTTGGTATTTCTCTCCCATCAAGATTTACTACTAACATCTTATTTCCAATTTTCCTGCGCGCTTCTGGGATATTATTCGCCAACCAAGTAGGTAAGTTTTGTAATGGTAGTTCATAATCCGGCGGTGGCGACAAAACACCCCCGACAATGTCAGCTAAGAAGATTCCAATAGACTCCGCTAAGGATGTTTTACCCGCCCCTGGGTTTCCACGTAGAAAAAGAAGCTTACCCTGTCCCGAAGATGCAACCTCAGCCAATGCCTGTTTGACATTAGTTAAATCAACAGGTGATTCTATCAACACCTGACTAAGTTTTGCCGGGCCAACCGCATCTCTGACCGCTTCAAATCTGCTAGGAACTTTTACAATTCCAATAGTCATGATAATCAACCACCTCAAAAAATTAATTGCTGTCTAAGTACTATATCTGGTAATGGCTCAATCACGGGAGAGAACCAATGATTTATTGTAATCGTGCAGAAAGAGTCGCAGACACACCGCGTGCATCGTGTCGGACTTGGAAAAGGACAAGCTCTTTCTGACGAAGCGCGCGAGCCGTTGCCGCAGCGT
>JBBRXZ010000224.1:0-1662 GCA_038238095.1 Saccharimonadales bacterium (SeqCode) | reverse complement strand
GTAGGAGCAAACCTGGAGAACTGAAACATCTAAGTACCCAGAGGAAGAGAAAACAAAAGTGATTCCGTAAGTAGTGGCGAGCGAACACGGAGAAGCCCAAACCAGCATTGTTACGGCAATTCTGGGGTTGTAGGACGGTTTTTTAGAAGATGGAGGAATTTGAATGACTTGGGAAAGTCAGCCACAGAAGGTGATAGCCCTGTAAGAGTAAAATTCATTGACGTAACCGTATCCTGAGTAGGGGGGGACTGGAGAAATCCCCTTTGAAACTGCCGGCACCATCCGGTAAGGCTAAATACTAACAAGATACCGATAGTGAACGAGTACTGTGAAGGAAAGGTGAAAAGTACCCCGAGCAGGGGGGTGAAAAGACCCTGAAACCATACACTTACAAGCGGTCGGAGCGGATTAGTTCCGTGACGGCGTGCCTTTTGCATAATGACCCTACGAGTTACTCTTCCTGGCAAGATTAAGGTTTTAAGGACTGGAGTCGGAGCGAAAGCGAGTCTGAATAGGGCGTTTAGTCAGGGGGAGTAGACGCGAAACCTTGTGATCTACCCATGGTCAGGTTGAAGGTGTGGTAACACACACTGGAGGACCGAACGAGTTTACGTTGAAAAGTATTTCGATGAACTGTGGGTAGGGGTGAAAGGCTAATCAAACTGGGAAATAGCTCGTACTCCCCGAAATGTTTTTAGGAACAGCGTCGTGGTTGAGTTTGATGCAGGTAAAGCTACCAATAGGACTAGGGGGAGTCAAATCCTACCAAATCCTGATGAACTCTGAATGGCATCAAATATACACGGCAGTGAGGGCAGGGGTGCTAAGGTCACTGTCCGAGAGGGAAAGAACCCAGACCAACAGCTAAGGTCCCCAAATCTATACTAAGTTGAACAAAGGAGGTCTGATTGCAGAGACAGCCAGGATGTTAGCTTGGAAGCAGCTATTCATTTAAAGAGTGCGTAACAGCTCACTGGTCGAGCGAGGCGGGCATCGATAATAAACGGGCATCAAGTATAGTACCGAAGCTTTGGATTATGTATTTATTTACATACTGGTAGGGGAGCATTCTGATTGCAGCGAAGGATAGTCGACAAGGCTTACTGGAGCGGTCAGAAAAGCAAATGTAGGGATGAGTAACGATAATGCGGGCGAGAAACCCGCACGCCGAAAAGTCAAGGTTTCCTCAGCTATGCTAATCAACTGAGGGTTAGTCGGGGGCTAAGGGTTTAGCGAAAGCGAAGATTTAATGCACATCAGGTTAATATTCCTGAACTTACTATTGGGGAAATACAATGACGGAGATTCGTGGTTGGCAGGTACTGACGGAATAGTGCCTTTGAGCAGAAGCCGCAAGGCAGCAGCGAGTTAGCGAAGAGACTTCCAAGAAAAGTTGTAAATCTATACTTAATAGTAACCCGTACCGTAAACCGACACAGGTGACTGGGAAGAATATTCTAAGGCGCTCGAGTGAATCACGGCTAAGGAACTCGGCAAATTAACCCTGTAACTTCGGGATAAAGGGAGCCTCCCTTGTGTCAAAACAAGGAGGCCGCAGAGAATTGGTCCAGGCGACTGTTTAACAAAAACACATGGCTTTGCTAAATCGAAAGATGACGTATAAGGCCTGACACCTGCCCGGTGCTGGAAGGTTAAGAGGAG
>JBBRXZ010000223.1:0-1665 GCA_038238095.1 Saccharimonadales bacterium (SeqCode) | reverse complement strand
GGCCGCTACGCCTGGATGCTGGACGACGTGACGCTGTGGGATGAGGCCATTCCTGCGAGGGGACACCTGGGGCTATGGGAGTTCTGACCTGGGCAGCGCGGCATTGTTTTTTTAAAAAGAATCACTGTTGTCCGGTAAAAGCTGAAAAGGGTGGCATAGAAGCGCACCCTTTTCTACTTTAGAGTTACGACACTTTAAAGTATGCTTCAAAGTAACAGTTTTTCCGGACAGCCCGTGTTTGCACAGATTGTGGGGCTGGTCAATAAGAGTTCGTTTAATCAATTGGCCAAAGAGCACAAAGCCAATCGTTACTGCAAGCGCTGCGGTGCCTGGGAGCATTTTGTCTGTATGCTGTACTGCATCATGAATAACTGCACTTCCTTGCGGGAAGTCACTCAGGGCATTGCCGCCTATGGCGACAAGCTTAACCACCTGGGCCTTACCTACACTCCACCGCGCAGCACCTTCAGCGAAGCGAATGCCCGCCGGGACGAGGCATTTTTTGGGGCCGTCTACGGGAAACTCTATGGCCACTACAAATCACTTTTATCGGACAGCCAGACCGAAGCGGTTCTGCTCAGGCGGCTGTTTATCATCGACAGCACCACCATCAGCCTGTTCAAGGCCATCATGAAGTGTACCGGCCGCAAGCCGCTGGATGGAAAAAGCAAGGGCGGTATTAAGGTGCATACCATGCTCAATGCGTATGAGGAAGTGCCTCAGCTCATCCACTTTACCGATGCGGCCACCCACGACCATACCTTCCTGTCCAGGATAACAAGTCTGAAGACCCATCAGATAGCCCTCTTTGACCGGGCCTATGTGGATTACTACCAGTACGGAAAATGGACAGCGGAAAGCGTTCATTTTGTAACGCGGCTCAAAGACAATGCAGTCTATGAGCAGCTGGAAGAAATAGCCATCCCGGATAATTGCCCGGCCAATTACATTAAAGACGAGCGTATCCGAATCCGGTATAAGGATGCAGGCAAAGCAGAGCAGTCAATGATCCTGCGGCGGGTTGTATACTACGATGGGGAAAAGGACAAGGTCTATCAGTTCCTGACCAACATCATGGATATGGAAGCCGGGCAGATTGGTCAACTCTATAAGCAGCGCTGGCAGATAGAACTGTTATTCAGGCAACTGAAGCAGAATTTCCCCTTGAAGTATTTTCTGGGAGACAACGGGAATGCGATCAAGATTCAGATTTGGTGTACCCTGATCGCCAACCTGCTATTCACCATAGTGCGAAAGCACCTCCGGCAGAAAATATCATTCAGCAACCTGGTCAGCTTTGCCCGGCAGCATCTGTTCAGCTACAACAAGCTCACCGACCTGATCGGGAAAACCGAGCGGGAATGGCGAAGAAAATATCTTGAAAAACCGGTGAAAAGCATAAGCCTTTTTGACGGATAGGGGCTTCTGTCTTCGGAAAACCAGATTAGTTCAATGAAATCAACCCTTTCAGGCCATTTTTGCTCCCGGCTGATTTTTTACCGGACAGCAGTGATTAAGAATATAAGACCGAAGATTACTGGCGGGTAAAGCGGCGTGTAGCTACCACGTGACCCTGACTATTCATAAGCCGAAGGAAGTATATGCCAGTTGGCATATCATCAAGATCGATCTTGGCGCTGCCGGTGCTGGATGGCTTATAGATAG
>JBBRXZ010000222.1:0-1684 GCA_038238095.1 Saccharimonadales bacterium (SeqCode) | reverse complement strand
TATGCGTATACACTATCACTACGATTTCCATCCGTAGTTAGCTAACCTTTGAACGCCTCCGATACTCTTTAGGAGGCAACCGCCCCAGTTAAACTACCCACCAGACACGGTCCCAGAACCAGAACCTACTCATGAGTGACACTGAGCGCTAGAGCGACTCAGACATGTTTTCCCAGAAGACTTACCCCGAAGAGGATCGTCTGACGGAAAAAGCATGTCTGATGTCGCGCACACGTCAGTGCTCACGAACAGATTGTGGTCCTGGTAAGAACAAGATCATAACAAGGGTGGTATTTCACTGGTGACTCCACCAAGGCTAGCGCCTCGGTTTCAAAGTCTCCCACCTATGCTACACATGTTATAACCCGGCTCAATGCCAAGCTGTAGTAAAGCTGCACGGGGTCTTCTCGTCCTGCTGCGGACAGACGGCATCTTTACCGTCAATGCACTTTCACCGAGCTCTTCGTCGAGACAGTACCCATATCATTGCGCCATTCGTGCAGGTCAGAACTTACCTGACAAGGAATTTCGCTACCTTAGGACGGTTCCTGAATGTTAGCTGCATGTCGCCATGCAGAGCGGACTATATCATCTCACTCACGTGAGCCTGGCGTATAGTCTCTGAGGATTCTACAACACATCTGTCATCTTATAGGTACGTTTCCGATTACTGATCATCTGCTCTCGTATAGTTAGAACTGCTTCTAAGCCTCCGGGGGTCAAATGTTCGCCGTTAACAAGTAATCTAATGGCTTGCAGTAATAACTGCAGCCGTAAAGCTTGCCGTTCTGAGCGAAGCGGAAACCGGGCGAAAAAATCGCGCACAGTTTCGTGAATATCAATCATCTTACGTACTTCAAAGTAACAGACTCCATCTTTGCGATACCTTATAGTGCCACACTGAAAGGTTTCTTGGAACAGTTTAGGGATAGTAGCTTCCCGTTGCGAGATATTAAAACTCGCAACGATCTTCCAACCAGATTGGTAATCCGACTGACGTCGAACGACCGAAATGTTGAAGCTCCCTTCACCGTCCGCAAAACCAGACAGATAATGACCTAAATCGTTTCCAATGTGTTGCAGCCTTTCCTGCTGATTGTCCGCACCTGACGCATTGTCACTTAATTTCATACTCACCATTTTACAGAGTAAATATTAAACAAAGATTAAGTAGCGCAGGATTCTACAGCCCTCTTAGGGCACGGGGTTTCCAGCATATGGCCAAGTTTTACAACTACTATGTCACTAATAGTTACCGCCGCCGTTCACCGGGGCTTCAGTTCGAAGCGTAAAACCTCTCACCTTAACCTTCCGGCACCGGGCAGGCGTCAGCCCGTATACATCCACTTTCGTGTTAGCACAGACCTATGTTTTTGGTAAACAGTTGCATGGGTTCCTTAGCTGCGGCCCCCCTCATTCTATCTATGATTCACGCTGATGTGAACGGCGACTCAGACATGTTTTCCGGAATGACCTTGCCCCGAAGGGGATCGGTCTGAAGGAAAAGCATGGCTGATGTCGCCCATCACAAACAGAGTGAGGGGGGCAGGCCTTATTCCGAAGTTACGGCCGCTTGTTTGCCGAGTTCCTTGACGAAGAATCACTCGTACACCTTGGTCTTCTCGACCTGAGCACCTGTGTCGGTTTGCGGTACGGATAGTGATACACACGCGTTTGATTGCTT
>JBBRXZ010000221.1:0-1692 GCA_038238095.1 Saccharimonadales bacterium (SeqCode) | reverse complement strand
AATAATCTGGGTCTTTAAATTTACTTAAAAGAAGATTGACAAGGGCAATACGATTAAAGTTTGTTTTAGACCAATCCCAGTCTAATGTTCTCGCATCTGCATGATGCCTCCACTTGCGGATAATTAAACGATGCCTTAAGGGGTTATAGAAAGGTAATAAACAGTATCGCAGGGCTTTATATAAAATATTGGTACTTGTTTTTGATGTGATTTCTGGTGACATTGCTACTTCCTTATCTGGTGAATTCAACTACGAAGTGCAACTTTGAACAATTAGAGCTAGTGGCTAAGGATGTTTTAGTATCCAAAGCTTCTAGACCTCCAAGTCAAAGTAGCCATGACCTATCAACACCTTAGCCAAACTGAACGATATCAGATTTACATCCTCATGAAAGACGGAAAAACCCAAAGCCAGATAGCCCAGCTCATGAATCGACATAAGTCGACCATCAGTCGGGAGTTAGCTCGCAACACGGGTGGTAAAGGATATCGACCCAGACAAGCTTGTTTACTTGCGCAGAAGCGCTCTCTAGGCTCTCGCAATGCTACCCAAATTACCCTAGCTGATTGGAATCAAACGGTAGAGTACCTACAAGACCAATGGAGCCCCGTCCAAATTGCTAATCAGGTGGGCATTAGCCATGAAACGATTTATCGCCATGTCTACGCTGATAAAGCCGCTGGCGGGACTCTTTACCAGCAGCTGCGCTGCCAAAAGAAACGTAAAAAGCGCTATGCCAGTGGGCGTGATCGACGCGGTCAGATCGTGGGTAGAAGGCCCATCAGCGAGCGGCCTGCCCATATTGAAGCCAGATCCCAAATCGGTCACTGGGAAGGCGATACCGTGATTGGGGCAGCGCACCAGCAAGCCATTGTGACTTTAGTCGAGCGTAAGAGCGGTTATGCGCTCATTACCAAGGTCAAGAACAAAACAGCGGATTTAGTCAGTAGTGCCATCATCGATAAATTAAATCCATTGGCTCCGCTCGTGAAAACCATGACTTTTGATAATGGGAAAGAATTTGCCCAGCACGCCCGGATTGATACAGCACTGCAATCAACCACCTACTTTGCCGATCCTTTTGCCAGTTGGCAGCGAGGATCCAATGAAAACTTCAATGGACTGCTAAGGCAATACATCCCCAAGAAGAGGCCTTTATCCACCGTAACTGATGAGGAGCTTAGAATGATTGAAACTAAACTGAATAACCGACCTCGTAAGAGGCTGGGATTTAAAACCCCGAATGAAGTGTTTATGCAGTCCTTAAACCGTGTTGCACTTCGTGTTTGAATCTACGACTAATTAATGGAACGAGAAAAACGATCAATACGCTATATCAATGACACCAAGCGATGACACCAAGCGATGAATTGATTGCATGAGTCGAATCTGAATTGAGAAAAAGTATCCGCCTCATGACGACATGCTTTATTTATTGACTAGCGAACTAGTGCGTTGGTAGTGGCCACACTTAAATGTCAGCCATAAGTACTTTCAGTTTTTCAACATACGTTGTTGGCATAGCTACTAGCTGCGGACTCGGTTGAGTGATTTCTCGAGCCTTTAATAAGGAGATGAGCATTGCAGTTGGGATCCTATAGGGCTTGCTCTCGCCAGGAAATTGAATAATCAACTGGGCGTGATTCTGATGTGAGGCTTTTAAATTCGCCACAATCCACTTGTCCGTATTT
>JBBRXZ010000220.1:0-1698 GCA_038238095.1 Saccharimonadales bacterium (SeqCode) | reverse complement strand
GTCCGCGCCATGGTAATGTTGGCAATTATCGCCGGGCTGATGATTGGTTTGTGGCGGGGCAGCATTGCCCAGCAAGAGCTTGAGCAGTATAAACCATATTACAAACAGACAGTGACATTAAGCGGCCACGTTGTTCAGGATACTTCATCCGCCCCAGGTGGGGATCAACGATTACGATTGGGCAATGTGCGGATCGGTAAGCAGCTCTTAAGCGGTGAAGTATGGGTAAGCTCAGCCACCAGAGCAGAGATAAAGCGCAGTGACAGGGTTTCATTTAAGGGTAATTTGAGTGATGGGTTTGGCAGCGCATCAGCCACTATGTTTAGAGCTGAGCTTGTTTCGCTGGAGCGGCCTCGTCCCGGCGATATTGCTCTTCGGGTTCGTGATTGGTTTGCTGGTGGTGTGCGCCGCAGTATCCCAGAGCCGGAAGCCAGCCTGGGGATCGGCTACTTGGTGGGACAGCGCAGCGCCTTGCCCGAGACGCTGGAACAGCAAACTAGGACTGTCGGCCTGTCGCATGTCGTGGTGGCGAGCGGCTATAACTTAATGATATTAGTCATGTTCACCCGTAGGTTACTTGCCGGAAAGTCAAAATATCTGGCGGCACTGGCTGGCGGTATTATGATAGGTGGCTTTATGCTGGTAACCGGCTTTACGCCATCGATGGCTCGGGCTGGCCTGGTGTCGGGCTTGAGTTTAGTGGCCTGGTATTATGGCCGGAAGATCCATCCTCTCGTGCTCCTGCCTGCCGCTGCTGCCATGACTGTCTTAATCCGTCCGTCATATTTATGGGGTGATATCGGCTGGTATTTATCTTTTACGTCGTTTGTTGGCGTGATCGTGCTGGCTCCGCTGCTGCAACATTTCTTTTGGGGCGTAGAGAAAAAACTGTCTATGCTTGGGCTGCTCATTATCGGTACCATTTCCGCGCAGCTTGTAACAATGCCGATCATATTACTGACCTTTCGCCAATACTCACCCTATGCCTTGCTGGCCAATATTCTGGTTTTACCTTTGGTGCCACTGGCTATGTTATGCACTTTTTTGGCTGGCTTGGCGGGCCTGGTAGTTCCCGGTCTGGCTCTTTGGTTTGGGCTGCCCGCCGCCGCCATATTGCGCTACTCCACTTACGTCATAGAACGTATAGCCAATTTACCCGGAGCGCAGAACGAGATTACATTTAGTCCGTCAATGCTAATCATGAGCTATGTCGGTCTGATCCTCTTCATGGCATTCCTGGTCTATAAAACAAAACACAACTTTAGCACAGACGATACAATTGCATAAAAGTAAAGTTCAGGTATTGACATAGATAATTTGTCATAGTAATATCATAAACTATGAAGAGAGTCTATTATATGTTAGTGATGCTTATGCTTTCTATAATATTGCCCATAGCTGCCCTACGCCCGGCCATATCAGCCGACAGCCTCCCACCAGCTAACTTATCTAAGACGGTCATCATTACAGCCGTGCAAACCGGTGGTCCAAGCAACGCTTCAGAGGAGTTTGTGGAGCTGTATAATTCGTCTGCTATTCCGATTAATATTGAAGGCTGGAAAATTCGTTACGCTAGCGCGGACACGGCAGGAACAGGTACTGCCAAAGCCACTATTGTCAGCAATCGCACGGATAAGAGTGATGTGACCCTTCTGCCTGGTAAGTATATATTAATTGCCACAGATGCTTATAAGGTGT
>JBBRXZ010000219.1:0-1720 GCA_038238095.1 Saccharimonadales bacterium (SeqCode) | reverse complement strand
CTGGCCGACCGCGACCAGGTACCGCCAGCTACTTTGGCGAGGCGCCTGATTGAAACGGCCTTGGAGCTGGAAGAAGACCAAGTGTGGGACAAGCTGGCCGCCAAGCGGGACACCAAACAGGCGCGCTTTATCCCATCTGAAGCAGCCTGGAAGTAAGGCTTCTTTGCCGTGTTCAAGATTGTCTACCACGAAAGGGTCGTGTCCAGCGATATCCCAAGACTATCCACTACCTGGAAGGAAAAGATACGTCGCGCTATCGAGAGCCGTCTGAGCACGCGACCGGACTTTTACGGCAAGCCGCTGCGAAGGTCTCTGCGAGGTTACCGCAAGTTGCGGGTGGGTGACTACCGCGTCATCTTTACTATTGACACGAACACCGTGAAAATTCTTATGATCGAACACCGCTCGGTCGTGTACAAAGCAATCAATAAGCGATTGTAGCTACTAGAGTCGTTGACTGAAAGGTTTGTCGTGGTGGGCCACTGCCGTTGACTTAAGCTTTTTGTATTGACTTTATGCAGGACTCCGGGGATATACTGTAGGTAAAAAGGAGTTCTCGTGAAAAAAACACATACTATTGCAACGTATCGACCAGCATTTAGACGACCTGGGGTTCATTGCCCGACACAAAAGAGCCTCTCAAGATTTTACCAGAGACCGGATGTTGACTTTCAGAACCTTGGCGGTATTGATGCTTACTAAAGGCACTAAGTCCCTGCAGCTGCGTATGAATACGTTCCTGCCAAAGTTAGGTAAGTCTCAAGTAACAGTAGATAAAAGCGCTTACAGTAGAGCTAGACAGAAACTAAAGCACACGGCCTTTATTGAACTTAACCAGAAGGCTGTGGTAGCTACCATGTATGAGGATGAGGATTACCAGACTTGGCAGGGACACCGGGTATTGGCTATTGATGGCTCCAAGCTGCAGTTACCGGACACTGTCGCCACAGTGAAGACTTTCGGTACCTGGACCTACCGGGCACAACATAAGGGAGGTATTACCGGCACCTGTACTATGGCACTCGCTTCGGTACTGTATGATGTCCTCAACCGGGTGGCCGTCGATGCCCGCCTAGAACGCTGTGATGCTTACGAAGTAGATATTGCCAAGGAGCACCTCAGTCAGACCACAGCTAATGACCTGGTTATTTACGACAGGGGCTACTGTTCGTTTCGGATGATGGCCTTGAACACCCAAGCAGGCACTAACTTTCTTATTCGTTGCCGCAGCCGTAGAAGCTTTCGGGTAGCCGAAGAGATGCTGGCCGGTAGCGGTCCTGATGATGTGACTATAGCTGTCAAGCCATCCAAAAACACGAAAGTTACGGTACGAAACGAAGGGCTGCCGACTGAGTTAACGGTACGCTTTGTCCGAGTAACCCTGGACAATGGTGAATACGAAGTACTAGCCACCTCATTGCTCGACCAGGAGCGGTACCCTGTAACTTGCTTTAAAGAACTGTACTACTTACGATGGGGCATCGAGACCTTCTACGGCACGTTAAAGACTAGGCTGCACCTGGAGAACTTCAGTGGTTTATCTCCCGAAGCAATTAGACAAGACTTCTTTGCTACGATCTTTCTAACCGGTGTGGAATCTATTCTCACCCTGGACGCCGAAGCTAAACTAACCAAACAAACGGCTGGTTTACCAAAGAAAGTGAACAAGGCAGTATCCTTTAATGCCATTAAAGAGCAGGCATTTGAGTTATTTTACGCT
>JBBRXZ010000218.1:0-1723 GCA_038238095.1 Saccharimonadales bacterium (SeqCode) | reverse complement strand
GCCGTAGATTTAATTAAAGACCGTGAGCAAAAACTAGAGGACTCAGATGAGTGAAATCATTATCAGTGACGCTATGGGTAACCTAAGCAAGCTGCCAAAAGCACCAGAAGCAAAGGCAACACAACTTCCTAAGCCCGTTGGATACCATATCTTATGTATGGTCCCTGCAGCAGATGAAGAGTATTCAGAAAGTGGCATTATCAAGTCGGCACAAGCTATGCAGTATGAAGAGGTTCTTACCCCTGTGTTATTCGTTATGGACATTGGCCCTGATGCATATGCAGATAAAGAGCGCTTTCCAAGCGGACCCTTGTGTAAGGTAGGTGACTTTATTCTTATTCGCCCTAATTCAGGTTCACGACTAAAGATTCACGGTCAAGAATTTAGGATTATTAATGACGACTCAGTAGAGGCAGTTGTCCAAGACCCCCGTGGAATCTCACGTGCATAAGGAGCTTTAAATGTCAGAAGAATTCGGAGCAGTAACGTTTAGTAAAGACGGAAAGCCCCAAGCAGTAGAAGGCTATGCGACAGAGTTTACATTCCCAGATGAAGAAGTAGTGGAAGTAAAAGCTGCCCCAGCCCAAAAAGAGGCCGAAGTTGATATTGAAATCGTTGACGACACCCCCGCAGAAGACCGTGGCCGCAAGCCCATGGAAGCTGCAGCTGATGAAGTAGATGAGGATGATGAGCTATTGTCTTACGACAAGAAGGTTCAGAAACGCATCAAGAAGCTGACAAAGGGATACCACGACATCCGTCGGGAAAAAGATGAAGCGGTAAAACAGCGGGAAGAAGCCATCCGTGCAGCACAGGCTATCGCTGAAGACAACCGTAGATTACAGTCTACCCTCCATGAAGGTAGTAAATCATTCATCGAACAAGGCAAAGCAGGCGCTGAAGCTGAGCTGTCTATTGCTAAAAGAGCTTATAAAGAGGCTTATGAGGCAGGTGATAGCGATGCGTTAGTAGATGCGCAACAAGCCATTTCGGAAGCAACAGTCAAATTAGACCGTGCTAGAACCATGCAACCGATTGCTCCTAAAGAGCAAGAAGTGTTTATTCCGCAGTATGCTCCAGAAGCTCCCGTACAAGATCCAAAACTAACCTCATGGTTAGATTCTAATGACTGGTACGGCGGCGAAACTTCAGAAGAAGACGAGATGACCGGGTTAGCAATCACTATTCATAACCGCCTTGCAAAAGAGTTCGGTGAAAAGTACGTTGGTTCTGACGAGTATTACGGAAAAATCAGTGCTACAATCCGAAAAAGGTTCCCCGATTACTTCGGAGCAAATGAAGAGCCACAAGAATTAGAAGTAGAAACAAAACCGGTTAAGACCCGAGCCAAACCCGCTGCAAATGTAGTTGCTCCTGCAACACGTTCTGTAGCACCAAAAAAAGTACAACTTACGCCTACTCAGGTACAGATTGCGAAACGTCTCGGCGTGCCGCTAGAACTGTATGCTAAACAGGTTGCCCAACAAATGAATGGAGATAGATAATGACTAAGCAAAACCGTGATTTAGAAACCCGCGTACAAGCGGAGCGTCCCGTAGCTCAATGGGCACCCCCAGAGACACTACCACAACCTAATGAACGTGAAGGATGGTCACATCGTTATGTACGCACCTCAACTTTAGGTGTCTCAGACCCGATGAATATATCTGCGAAACGTCGGGAAGGTTTTGAGCCTGTTAAGGCTGAGGATTATCCTGAACTT
>JBBRXZ010000217.1:0-1729 GCA_038238095.1 Saccharimonadales bacterium (SeqCode) | reverse complement strand
CCATGCCCAGGAGTGATATCATCAGGATGCCGATAAGCAGCAGCAGTATAAACAACCCAAGACTTGCCACCAAACTCAACGAATTGTAGCGAGTACTGTTGTAAAGACCCATTCGGATACGCCTCCCTAAAAATTTTGATTCTCTCAGCTACATCTACGTAGTCATCCATGTTAAATGCCATATTACTGTCCCTTCTTGAATACAACAAACGGCCCGCCAGACTGTCTGGCTTGGAGCGTTACTACTTTGACACCCTCGTAAGTGCCAACTCTTATACCATCTAGCAAAGCCAAAACTCTTGACTTCATCTCGGTAAGTTTCTCTTCAGCCTTATCAGCTTCATCTCTGGCTCTCATCAACATCGGGTAAAGTTCCCCCAAGTCTTTGTCGCCTTCATAGATGCCTTCAGATAACGCTCTAACTGTCGTGTAAGTGGATTGACTTCCATCCCACTGCGGAACTTCTCTGTGTTTGATACAGTCCAGCCAAGCTTCGGCTTTAGTCACCATCTCTTTGGCATAGACCTCGTCATAAAGAATCTCATGCTCGAACATGTCACCGCCTGCAACAGCAACGAGAACGCCACGCTTTAAACCAGTAACATGCAAATACCACATAACCTGATCTCTATACATGGGGGGCAGTTCAGTCATCGGGTTACGGGAGAACTTAATCTCAAGTATTCCGATAGAGCCGTCAGACCATTCAATAAAAGCATCAGGGTTAGCCCGAAACGCTTTATTAGCTTTAGATTGCCAAGTGCCAGTATTGTGAACCGTCAGCCAACCAGTGTTCTCCTTCTCCCACAAGTCTTGAATCGGACGCTCAAACGCCGTCCCAAGTTTCATGGCCATAGATGGACCAGTGTGCTCACGTTGCAAGAGCTCTAACTGTTCATGGAATGCTGTGTAGGCACTTCGCCAAAGGTTATGCCCCATGATAGTGCTGATTAGTGAACCTGCAACCCCTTTACGGGCTTCATGCCACTCCGCTGAATCATGGTCAAAATACCCCATAAGCGTGCCTGTGCCTAATAGTTCTACTGTCTCGTCAATAGTCATACTTGTAGCCTAGTCGTCTAGTCCGACTTTTGTACACGTCCAAACGCAGAATCTTTAGGATCTAATGCACGAATCAAAACAGGGATAAAAGAAATCCATACAGCGTTAGCTACATTTAGCCAGTTGTCTGGAGTGAACTCTAAAGGCGTTTTGCCTATAGCCAGGAGTGCCACTAATATTGTCGCCCCGAATGTTCTAAGATAACTTTTGAGAATCATCATTTTGCTCCTAATTTAGGCAACCAAGTCAAAGGGTCCTCGACCCCCATGGTCGCAAGGTTTTCCGATTTACCACACATAAAGTGAAGGTGAGGTCCTGATGATACGCCAGTGTTGCCAGAATTGCCGATAATTTCGCCCTGTTTGACTTTTTTTCCTACCTGAATGTCAGCACTGTCAAGATGGCAGTAGGCAAAGATACGTGTCTTATCGACATCCACCATTACTCGCAGCTCTACAACATGACCCAGAATCTTAGACTCATACACTCGGACTATTGTGCCGTTACCTACAGCCTTCAAGGGCGTGCCACGAGGAACCGCATAATCTACTCCCCTGTGTGGACCTAAACCTAGTTTAACTCTCGTCTCATTACGTGTCCCGAATAGGTCTGTGATGTGTGCTGGTGACAGTGGATGAATAAGACTATACAAGATTGTCTAGTTCTT
>JBBRXZ010000216.1:0-1731 GCA_038238095.1 Saccharimonadales bacterium (SeqCode) | reverse complement strand
TGGATCACCTCCTTTCTAAGAGAGAAAGTGGTTGGAGTTACCGAAATAACGCTCAACTGAGCCACGACCGCAAGGAAGTGGTTTGAACAAAGCGAAAGTAAGTGACAACCTTTCCAATCCACCTGAATTCCGCTTCGGCGGAGTCAGTCTAACACTAGAGTCCGTCCCGGATTCTCCACTTAGAGTTTTGCGAGTTTATTTGCTGGTCGGCCAGGTGCCGACCGGCAGCGTCTAATCGGCCTCGAAAACATTCTCGATGCTTGCGCCGATCTTTCCGAAGGCCGGCGTGACTTAGATTAGAAGGGGCTGTAGCTCAGCTGGGAGAGCGCCTGATTTGCATTCAGGAGGTCGCCGGTTCGATCCCGACCAGCTCCACCAGCCATTTACCGCATGGGCCTGTAGCTCAGGTGGCTAGAGCGCACCCCTGATAAGGGTGAGGTCGATAGTTCGAGTCTATCCAGGCCCACCATCTACTTATTTTTGCCGCAACCGGAAGGGCGCGGAAGTCATCCGTAAAGGGCGGGAGCGCATTAGCGTTGCCGGCCTCTACAGATGGCTGTGGAAGCGATCGCGATCTTTGACAATTGAATATTGACGGGCAACTACAAGTTGCATACTCACACCGTGAGGACAAATATACGGTGTGGAGCGCTAGTTATTTAAAAGTGTAATCTGTACAGTAAAGACTCTAAAATGGGGCACCTCGCATAAGGGTGCGCACTGTGTCTAGAGTAAATTTTATGGTCAAGCTACTAAGAGCATGCGTGTGGATGCCTTGGCGCAAGAAGGCGATGAAGGACGTGGCCAGCTGCGATAAGCCTCGGGGAGATGCAAGCAATCTATGATCCGGGGATTTCCGAATGGGGAAACCCATCTGGTGCGAACACCAGATATCTCATCCTGAATACATAGGGGTGTGAAGCGAACCTGGGGAAGTGAACCATCTCAGTACCCAGAGGAGAAGAAAACAACCGTGATTCCGAGAGTAGTGGCGAGCGAAATCGGACCAGCCTAAACCCGGCGATTCGAAAGGAGAGCTGGGGGTTGCAGGACCACAAACACTAACTGGTTGTTCAAATAAGGTTTAATCCGGACCGCGATGCCAGAAGAAGCGGTTTTGAGCAGTCAGTTAGGGTAAAGAGGTTATAAGAAAGTGTTAATAGAACGGTATGGAAAGACCGGCCATAGAGGGTGACAGCCCCGTATATGAAAATGCCATCTTAGCTTCGAGTGGCTCCTAAGTACCGCGGGACACGTGGAACCCTGCGGGAATCTACCGGGACCATCCGGTAAGGCTAAATACTCACTTGCGACCGATAGTGAACTAGTACCGTGAGGGAAAGGTGAAAAGTACCCCTGCGAGGGGAGTGAAATAGTACCTGAAACCGCATGCTTACAAGCAGTTGGAGGGCTATGCCGGGAATCGAAAGTGAACCGGAATGCCTGACATCGTGCCTATTGAATAATGAGCTGGCTAGTTAATCTCAGTGGCAAGGTTAAGCGAAAGCGAGCCGCAGCGAAAGCGAGTCTGAATAGGGCGTTTCAGTCGCTGGGATTAGACGCGAAGCGGGATGATCTACCCTTGGCCAGGATGAAGTCCGTGTAACAGCGGATGGAGGTCCGAACCAGTGTTGGTTGAAAACAGCTTGGATGAGCTGAGGGTAGGGGTGAAAGGCTAATCAAATTCCGTGATAGCTCGTTCTCTCCGAAATAGCTTTAGGGCTAGCCTCG
>JBBRXZ010000215.1:0-1733 GCA_038238095.1 Saccharimonadales bacterium (SeqCode) | reverse complement strand
GTGATTTCGCTCTGTCCCGGAGTGGTGGAATGCGCGGCAATCGGTATTGCAGACAGCTCTCAAGGTGAAGCCATCAAGGTTTTTGTGGTCAAAAATGACCCTACGTTGACTGAGGAAGACGTAGCGGCCTTCTGCAAACAGCATCTGACAGGTTACAAGCGGCCAAAACATATCGAATTCAGAGATGATTTACCCAAAACCAATGTCGGAAAAATTCTTAGAAGAGAGCTTCGGAGCGCCGGTTAAGTTCTTGACGGTGCTGGCATCGTGAACTCAACGCAACCTTCTCCACACCTACCGGAAGGAATCCATGTTTTTGAGCGTGGATGGCTATCGGCAAACAACATCCTGTTTACCGATGGCGATAAAACGCTGATGGTTGACAGCAGCTATTGCACCCACGCAGCCCAAACCGTGACACTGGTTGAGTCCCGCCTGGGACCAAGGTCGCTGGATATTCTGGTCAATACGCATCTGCACAGTGACCACTGCGGCGGAAATGCTGCCTTGCAGCGCCGCTACCCTGATTTGCTCACGCTGATTCCGCCAGGACAGGCATCATATGTTGCCAACTGGGACCCTGTTGCGCTGACTTATTTGCCAACCGGGCAGAGCTGCCCGTTGTTTGTGTTTGCAGACACCCTTAAACCAGGCAGCAGAATGCAGTTTGGATCAAGCTGGTGGGAAATACATGCTGCTCAAGGGCATGACCCACACTCGGTTATTTTTTTTGAACCAGAAGAGGGGATTTTGATTTCAGCAGATGCTCTTTGGGAAAACGGCTTTGGCGTGGTGTTTCCAGAGCTGGAAGGATCAAATGCGTTCGAAGAAGTAGCCGCCACCCTGGATTTGATTGAGCGCTTGAATCCCAGGACGATCATTCCGGGCCATGGCCGCGTGTTTACGTATGCGCCTGAGGTAATGCTGCTGGCGCGCCAGAAATTGAAGGCCTTTATCAATAACCCCACAAAGCACGCTGCACACGCGGCTAAAGTGTTGCTCAAGTTCAAGCTGCTTGAGGTGCAAAAGCAGCTACTGGAAGATTTTGCGAACTGGGCCCAAACGACACCATATTTAATGCAGATCCAGAACAAGTTCTTTCCAGAGTCGGTGCTGTCAACATGGGTGGCGCAACTTTGCGCTGAGCTGGTGAAGGTTAATGTAGCGAAGCGCGAAGGCCCGTACATTCTTAATCATTAAGTACCGTACTAGTGATACCTAGAGCTAGTGCACAAAACTGAGCGCACAAAGACAAACGCCCAACCAGATTATTGGTTGGGCGTTTCTCATATAAGAGCCTGACGATGTCCTACTTTCACACGGGAATCCGCACTATCATCGGCGCTAAGTCGTTTCACTGTCCTGTTCGGGATGGGAAGGAGTGGTACCAACTTGCTATGGTCATCAGGCATAACTGTTTGACGGACTGTTCTGGGAACAATCCATCGAATTCATAGAGTAAATCAGCTTTTTTAGTAACGCGCATACCACTGGGCATGCGTCTTTTGAATGCGTCAACTTGGCGTAACACCCTCGACATAACTGTAGCTAAAGTGAACTTTAACTACAAAATATCAAAGTTATAGGGTCAAGCCTCACGAGCAATTAGTATCAGTTAGCTTAACGCATTACTGCGCTTCCACACCTGACCTATCAACGTCCTGGTCTTGAACGACTCTTTAGGGGGGTCAAGCCCCCGGCAGATCTAATCTTGAAACGAGTTTCCCGCTTAG
>JBBRXZ010000214.1:0-1733 GCA_038238095.1 Saccharimonadales bacterium (SeqCode) | reverse complement strand
TGCTTGTTAATCCCAGTGTATTTCCTTGCTTTCCAGTTAAGGATGGGTGAGTAGATGTAGCCATCAAAGATGATGTAACTAATACGGGTTTCACTCTTTGACTGACAGGCTTTTCGAACTTGATCAACAAGATCGGGCATGAGGTCAGGCTTTGCTTTTCCTGATAGATCACGGTCGATGTCAATGGCACGAACCCAGCCCTGCCCATCCGGATTATGATCAGACTTGCGAGCACCATGTCTGGTATCACCAATCCACCCATCCGATATGCGGTCACGATCTGAGTATGCGTCATCAAATTGTTCTCTTAATTGAATGGCCGCTTTAGATAAGCGTGGCTTCATCCCAGTAGCAGTTTTGCTTCATCGGCAGCAATGCCTAGCCTTGCCAGTAGTGCCGCTTTGACGGTTGCGTTTGCTTCGGCTTGCTCAATTTTCCAGTTATCGTATTGAGCAAATCCTGTTGTGTATTGCGTCTCTGTGCATTTTGGTCGTTCGTCTATAAATTGAACGCCTGACCAATCATTGCCAGTAATGATCCAACCGCCCTGTGGTAGTAGCATTTCTAATACTTCAGTACCTGTTGCCATTATGCACCTATTTCCATGAGCGTAATTGTTGAAGTTGATGAAAAAGATCGCCCATCTTGTACTGTTACTCTTGGATTATTTTGTACGGATAAAAATTGCGTTTTGTAAGTAGTTGCGGAAGTAGTTGCTGGGGAGTCTAAATACGAAGTGCCGATTGTTTCAATGATGTTAGTTAAGGTTGACATAGTAAAACTTCCACCGCCACCAACGAGCAGAATTTGTGTAGCACCTCGTAACAATCGCAATTCTAGCGCCGTATCGTTTGTGCTTTTAGAACAACCATTTTGGAATACTGTGATTAGAATTTTACTGGTATTTGAAGTCGGCGTAATTGTGGCAGTTAGTCCAGTATCGGCATAAGTGCTGGTGGAATTTGACACCTGCGTTTGATGTGTTGCATTAACAATTTGTAATACTTTGCCACCACCAGCACCAGTAACAGCCCCAGCACTAGGGAAGAAAATTGCCGCACTTGCTGAAGTAAAGTAAAGGATACCGCTGCCCCACTGTGGAAGGGCTAAAGAGTTAGCCGTATTTACCGTGGCAGTACCTGCCGTAACTGTGGCAATTCCTGCGCCTATGTTTTGTATCCGCAAGGTGTCACCTGCTGCAAAAAGTCCCGTGTTTACTGTCACCGTGTTAGCAGTTGCCACATTTTGCACGATCGTAGTACCTACATCGCCAGCCACTAATACATAACTGGCGGTCTTAGTGCTTACCGTTGTGTTGTAATCGTTTGCCTGCAGCGCATTAACTTGGGCAGCTGATAATACCTGCCCTGTCGTAAAGGTCTGTTTTGCCATGTTTTCTCCTTAGTAACTTAAAACGCTAGTGTCTAGAATACCGTATAATGCGCTGTTTAGGATAAATCCATCAATCAGCGGTTCGGCTGTTGTCCAAGTGGTTTTCCAACTGGAGGGTCGAATATTGTGGGATACGCCAAAAATCTGCACCGTCTTATCTAAAAAGGTGTTGTTTGGCTGTGTAGTGTAAATGCGTATTGGGCTAAAGAAGTCCAAAGCTAAAGCAGCTGTAACGCCAGTATCATAGTTCGCCGTATTGAGATCTAATACTAAAGAATCAACGCGGATCGATGTATCTTGGCGAGAGGCTAAAAATGCTTGGGCATAGTCTAAAGCGGCTG
>JBBRXZ010000213.1:0-1746 GCA_038238095.1 Saccharimonadales bacterium (SeqCode) | reverse complement strand
TGGTGGTTATTGTGGCGGTACAGTGCTAAAGACGCACCGAAAGTCAAGCTACACCCCAAGAAAAAACTCAGTTGGTTCAGGATTGCCTGGGAACAATTGCAAGCCTTGCTACAAACTCCATTGCTCAGCCTGCTAAAGTAGGCTGAGCTTTGTACCTTAACAGATTAGTTAGAAAAAGTGAGTGTGGGTCAGCACAAATTGAAATAGGAAAATGTATGTATTACGTTACAAACTTCTTTGCCCAAGCCTATGGCGCTTGCACCTATGATAGCGGCAGCTATCAGAATGACAGTTGTAGTGCCAGTACTCCTACAGCACCAGGTTCAACCGACTCAACCAGTGGTACCAGCGGTTCGGCTGCGTCAGGCGGCCCTCTGACAGGCGGTATTCTGACGAACACCGGTTTTGATATTGCGGTTGCTGTCACTCTGGCTTCCGCTATTATGTTCGTTGCCTTGCTGGTAAGATTCTGGAAGCAACGGACTGCTTCTGTGAAAGCACTCGACTAAGCTCTCGTCATCGTTACAATCTAGTTGATTTAATTACTAATTGCTGCTATAGTTATACTCCTTAATCTGGGAGTTAGGCAGATTCATGTGGTTACATCATAAAAGCGGTACTTCGGAGCATCTACTAGTGGTAGATGTATATCGCCACAGTGCCAGGTTGCTGCTTCAAGTGCTTACATTGTTCATACTAGGCATCGCCAGCTTATATGTATACTTGGCTTCTAGTCACGGGCAGATAGCTCAAGCCAAAAGTGTGCCGACGCCGCGAACAGTAGCAAAACCCGTAGTGGTTGCCCCCGCTCAGCAGCCAACCAATACGCCTGCTGCCACAGTATCCGCCACCGCCGCCACGACCGCCGCCGTGCCCACTTGTATACCGGATAGTTTGTACCGGGCGCCGGTTCCGCTGGCAGCTCAGCAGCCAGGCATTCAGCAGATCATCGATACGCCCTCGAACTATGCGGTTTATGGCACTACACCGGCCCAGATAATGGCCCAGATGGCTCGCTGTACCCCCGTTCACTCAACCGGTACGGGTGGCGCGCCCGGCAAATTTGCGGCCAGCACCGCCAACGCCATCAGTTGGCACGTGAGCTACAGCGATGTCGGCACCGGACTATGCACCATTACTGGCGTCAGCGTTAGTCTGCACATTAACCAGGTGTTTCCCCTGTGGCAACCTACTAGCGGCTCGTCCGCCACCCTAGCCAGGCTCTGGCAAGACTATAGCAACAAGTTGCATGCTTATGAACAGGGTCACGTCCAACTTGACGTAGCCGCCGCCGCTACCATACTAAGCGATCTGCAGACCTTGCCAGTCACCGCTTGTAGTGATATAGCCCAAGCCGCCAACACCAAGGCGCTGGCCGACATTGCCCGCAACAATACTGCAAACACTAACTACGACATCGTAAATAACTTCGGGCTCAAGCAGGGAGTGGTGCTGTAGCCACGCATATACTGATTTTCATCTTATTACGTAAAGTATCAGTCCTGCATGTTACGCGGAGCGGGAGTGATCCGCTGGAGGATGAAACCTCATTGTCGCATACGACAAAAACGCTAGTTTTTTCATTATTTATGCTAAAATTGTCGTATGAGTGCGCCAAGCAAAGCTGATCATTCTCTAGCTGGTACATCAAATCCAGCCTATCTAAAGACTAGCCATCAGGATAGTACGGAACTCGGCATGCAAAGTGGTAACAGTTTGTGTGAAGCCCGAGGAAAGGACATACCA
>JBBRXZ010000212.1:0-1770 GCA_038238095.1 Saccharimonadales bacterium (SeqCode) | reverse complement strand
TCAAGCGAAGGCAACGATACAGAGTTAAAACTTGCGTCATTACACCTTTGCTCGAAGGTTTAGTTTAGGGCTATAGCTTGGTTTTCTGACTTTACAGTTGCGGCACAGTGAGGGAATTACACCCTGCTTACCCAAATACGCTAGCGTCTTAAAAATTTTGCACTACGCGATATATAGCGTACTGATAGTACTGCTAAACCCCTGCGGCTGTCAATTGTGGTTTGTACAACCCTGCCTAACCTGTCTGTTTTTGCTTGAGGACCGTTAGCCGGGGCATAAAGCTCTGGGCGGCACCTTCCAGGCCCAGGACTTTTAGGGCACCCACCAGGACGTATAGATGATCTAGGCTACCGTCTTTGAGCTCGCTGCCCAGGTTCTCCATCTGCACGAAAGCGTGTTCGACTTTCTCGACCAGCCACTTTTCCTCGCCGGGAGCGATCTGATTAGAGGTAATTTTTGGTTGCTCACTGGCCGCTACAACCTCCAAAGACCGGGCGGAGTGGTCGCGCTTGCGCAAATGGCCACGCTTAATCAGGTTATTAACATGAAGAGCCACCGTCGCCACCGAAGTATAATTCAGCCCGCTCATAATCTCGCGGTAGCTCGGGCTGTAACCATGCTCGCCAATAAAGGTCTCAATAAACCTCAGTAACTCTTTTTGCTTCTTGGTCGGCCTTACCGACTCTTGCTGGTTTGTTTGCTTTTCGTTCATCCCCTAATTATGCCACAAACCTATTTTCTGCCTACGCACCTCATACCTGAAACAGGAATCATGAGATTTGAGTATGAAAGTAGTATTTTAATACTCAAAGTGAACTACCTCGGACTAAAGTCCGAGGCTTCTTTGCTGCGGCATACTCGGGTGGTCTTTTTGGTTCTCGATGTACAGCTTGATAGCATTCTCAGTTACACGGCCAATGCTTTCGGCAAAGTAGCCCACTGCCCAAAAGCTGTCTCCCCATAACCACTCGTCTAGCTCCGGGTGTGTCTGGCGCAAGGCCCGACTACTACCTCCTTTGAGGGTTTTGACAGCCTGTGATACTGAAATGCTAGGTGGAAGCTCAATGAGCAGATGGACATGGTCGGGCATTACAGCCAGACGGGTGATCCACCAGTCATTCATTTGTGCGCAATCATAGAACAGCTTTCGGACAGAGGCTGCTACATCGCCTCTTAATACCCGACGCCGGTACTTCGGAATCCACACCAGGTGATACTGCAAACGATAACGAGAATGCGGTCCATGGTAGTGATGTTGGCCTTTCTTCATAACCCAAGCATGCCAAACTGCTTCCGCAGAGACAAGACTTTGTCTCTGCTCCAGGGAACCTTACGCCCACGGGCTAAAGCCCATGGTTAGCGGTACGCTTAATCTACTTAAGTAACCTCAGCGTAAGGCTTTGAATGCTTATACACAGTGATTTATCTTATAGTTCAGGTCTTATAGCTCAAGCTATACATATTATCTTTAATACTCGGAGGCCAATGGAGGCGTTTTAAGCAACCATAGTTACTGTTTATTTATCGTTTTCGTCAGCTTCCGCATCTGCTTTGGTTGTATGGACCGTGCCTTCAGGATGGTGTGGCGGGGCGTAGATGGTTAAAAGTTTCAGATCATCAGACCCGGTGTTCTTAAAGTTGTGCTCCGTGCCGGCTGGGACAAATACCACGTCATTTTCTTTAAAGGCACCGATTTTACCGCCTACCGTGGCTTCGCCCTTTCCTGCTACAAAGAATAGTGCCTGGTCATTACCTTTGTGCGTTTCTAGT
>JBBRXZ010000211.1:0-1782 GCA_038238095.1 Saccharimonadales bacterium (SeqCode) | reverse complement strand
CCAGGGCTACACACGTGCTACAATGGGAAGGACAAAGAGCTGCCACCTGGTGACAGGGCGCTAATCTCAAAAACCTTCTCTCAGTTCAGATTGCAGGCTGCAACTCGCCTGCATGAAGCTGGAATCGCTAGTAATCGTAGATCAGCAACGCTACGGTGAATACGTTCCCGGACCTTGCACACACCGCCCGTCAAGCCATGGAAGCCGGGTGTACCTAAAGTCAGTAACCGATCAGGAGCTGCCTAGGGTAAAACTGGTAACTGGGGCTAAGTCGTAACAAGGTAGCCGTATCGGAAGGTGCGGCTGGAATACCTCCTTTTTAGAGCGACTTTTCTTACAAGCCCCTCCGCCCCTAAAGGGGGACTATCGGAGCGGATACATGTTAAAGGCTGTTACTTCTGTATTCTTTCAAACCCCTCCGCCCCTAAAAAGGGGGACTATCGGAGCGGATAAAACACCAAACAAAAGTTCTTTTAAAATAGTAGCTCTTAAATCCCAGCATTTGCGGGTTATGCATTTAAGTCCCTTTAGGGGTTTGGGGTATAGATCCGTAGCTCAGCCTGGTTAGAGCACTACACTGATAATGTAGGGGTCAGCAGTTCAAATCTGCTCGGGTCTACAAAACAACCAGTTGACAGATGTTAGTTGACAGTTGACAGTAGGAAGCTGCTAACAACTAACAACCAACAACTAGCAACTAATCCTGGGGGGTTAGCTCAGTTGGCTAGAGCATCTGCCTTGCACGCAGAGGGTCATCGGTTCGACTCCGATATCCTCCACTTTTTAAGAAGGTTTAAGGCGTAAGGCTGAAGGTAGGAGGCCGTAAGCGAAAAAAGTTTTTTTGAGATAAGATGTAGACAATAAGGTCTGAAAGGTTCGTAACCTTAACATCAGCAAGTACTCGAAAGTCCCTTTAGGGATTTAGGGTTTAGTTCTTTGACATATTGGGAAAATAAGTTGTAATAGTAGAAGTAATTAAATAAACCAGGTTATTGCTTGAAGCTAATGGCTAACCGCTAAAAGCACAATAGCAATATCAAGTGGACGGGTTGGTGTTAACTTATGACATCAGTCCAAGACACTATAAACTTTTTTAAAGCAAATAAGGGCGTATGGTGGATGCCTAGGGTCTATGAGGCGAAGAAGGACGTGGTAAGCTGCGATAAGCTTCGGGGAGCTGCACACAAGCGTTATATCCGAAGGTTTCCGAATGGGACAACCTGATTATCTGAAGGATAATCACTCTGCAAGGAGAGCCAACGCGGAGAACTGAAACATCTAAGTACCCGCAGGAAAAGAAAATAATAATGATTCCCCCAGTAGTGGCGAGCGAAAAGGGAAGAGCCCAAACCTGTGTGGCGTGCTGCACGGGGGTTATAGGACTGCATTTAGGAATGCTCATCAAGCTGAAGTTTCTGGAAAGGAGCGTCACAGAGGGTGAAAATCCCGTAGGCACAAATTGAGCAGGACGAGCAGTATCCTGAGTAAGGCGGGACCGGAGAAATCCTGCCTGAATTTGCCGGCACCATCCGGTAAGGCTAAATACTCCATAGACACCGATAGTGAACCAGTACCGTAAGGGAAAGGTGAAAAGCACCCTGAATAAGGGAGTGAAATAGTTCCTGAAACCGTACGCCTACAAGCGGTCGGAGCCAGTATAGCAATATATGTGGTGACGGCGTGCCTTTTGCATAATGAGCCTACGAGTTACTCCTCACTGGCGAGGTTAAGTTCTTAAGTAACGGAGCCGTAGCGAAAGCGAGTCCAAATAGGGCGACTAGT
>JBBRXZ010000210.1:0-1784 GCA_038238095.1 Saccharimonadales bacterium (SeqCode) | reverse complement strand
TCCATTTCTTGTCATGTTGGCCAGTCTACTGCTTGGCTACTGCCTGAAATGGTTAAATTCCCCTCAAAATTTTTCAACCTAGGCTACTGTCTACCCCATTTAGAGCTCAACAGTTTGTTTCACCTGGTCGAATACGGACAAAAGCGACAATTAACCCATACCCACCCAAAATGGCACAAAAGCGACAATTTGGGAGAAAACGGATAAATATAATAAAGCGTAAGTCGGACAGACCACCAGTTAAAGAAATAGGCGAAAATGCTATTGCGCGGTAGGGCAGGGTGCAATTCCCTGTCCTATCACGCGTGCCCAGATACTCTAGGCATTAGCAGAAGGGGACTATTATGTCTCAACGCGAAAATCTATCTGCCCTGCTTGCTACACGCGGAAAAGGTGGCTCAATAGAGTCCATCTCCCAAGCGTCAGATTGCTTCAGTTCAGATAGCACACTAGCACCTTCCGACTTTATCACAGCCGATAAGTTGGACGCTTCTAAAGCACTCACACTCGTGGGTGGTTACATCGCCAGCAAGTATGGAATAGCCCCAAAGGTTGTTATCACTATGCGTAACACCATTGGGAACCGCTATTCCGACCTTCTATCCTTGTTTGAATTGGACAAGGTTGGGTTCCTCGCTGGTTTTGCAGAAGTAGAAACCGAGTACCTAACCGCTTCAGCGGATAAGGTTACACTAGAAAAGTATCTCGGAACCGACGCAGAGCGCGCTATCAAGTCAGCACAGACAAGTGTTGATAAGATTACTAGCATTGTGTCACCAAAGGTTCGCTTTGACCTTATGAGCCTTGTGGCTTCTATCCAATACAAGTTGGATTACAAGGTAGTTGATGTCCCATCAACACCAGAAGCACCAGAAACAACACCCGCAACAGCAAAAGTCGCTTAAGTAGTTAGAGGGGGGATTTATCTCCCCCCTCTCTCTATCTATGTCCATAGTCATCTGTGGGTGTAGATAGGGGTGGACATCTCACACAGCGATGTGAGCCACGCTTTCCCTACGCAATAGCAAAAGTAGCCTATTAATCTCGTGTCTTCTGTCTATCGAGAAGCCCCTAGCCGTCCCTTCATAATAAGACGGCTAGGGGCTTTTCATTATGTAAGACAACTCCCAGCACAAACATTTTGGCTACTGTAAATCAGCCAACTATGAGCATTGAGAGACACACCAGGTCTAGCACTAGGGTGTAGGTCTGTTATCAGGTAGTTAGGAAGGCATACAGGCTAAGACTTTAGTTCCGTAGGCTAGTTGGGCAATACTGCTACAAGGCGCCTGTATGTCCCCCTATCTATCTGAGATACAGATGGATAAGAAGGATAAGTATGATATGTCCGTATTGTGAAGATGATGTTAATCAAGACCGTTGGAACGCTGGCTATCAGTACTGTATGGGTAGCACTTGTGTGGCTCTTGCTCTTAAAGATCGTATAAATGGCTACAGGCTGATACTTATGCCTAAGCAAGGCTTTACCTATGTATCTGTTGATAGTCCTGACCTTTTACACGGTAAATCATCAGGTAGGGCTTAATTTCCCCCGAAATTTTTCGAATAGGTAGAAAGGCACATAGGCTATGAGGCTTATGTGTCTTTCTATTTATCTGAGATACAGGTAAAGAAAGGATAGTTATGTCAGAGCAAAAGAAACAAACCTTTTTAGTAAAGGTTGAACTAGAAGGTGAAGTTAAAGCAGAAAATTACGAAAAAGCAGTAAAGATAGTAGAAGAAGCAATGGATCAGTTGGGCAAAGTTGCTTTTGAAGACTTTAC
>JBBRXZ010000209.1:0-1785 GCA_038238095.1 Saccharimonadales bacterium (SeqCode) | reverse complement strand
GGGGTTGACATTATTATTGGCACAAATTGGATGGCCAGACACAGATGTACCCTGAACTTCTCCACCTCTTCCATGACCATCACACGTAAGGGTTCTCCCATCACAACCATGTTTCCTGCATCATTTTTCAACACCATGCCTGATGCCCCAGGGGCAAAAGGTCCCATCAAAAAGGCGGCTGCCCTCAAAAAGCTCCTGCTGCGCAGTCCTACCACAAACCTGTTCATGGGGTGGGTGAAAAAGGTGGCAGGGGTCTGGTCTATGAGTCATGTACCCTGGCAGGATACATCCGTTGACAGTGTACATGATCCAGGACCTAAGACCCAGGGCCAGAAGAGGGGCCGTGGCAAGCATAAGGTGGTTGGTTCAGTGACTGTCCCAATCCCCGTTGAGGAAGTAGTGTCACAAACACAGCCACCTTCAGACCCACCTGATCCATCCATCCCTCCTCCTCCCCCTCCCAGAGTTATAGATTCTGTGGAGTCACACAGTGGCACCAGTGGACTGTCAGCGTCTTTTGTAGAGATACTGAAGAAACACTGGAAGTTATTTGAACCCATGAAAGCAGGGACCCAGGACAAACATCAGTATCCTTTTGAAGCCTGTCCTACTGAACCACATACACCCAAATTCAATAAGATGTATAGGTTATCAATTGCTGAACAAGCGGAATGCCTTAAGCAAATCACTGAATTTCTGGCAAAAGGTTGGATTCGGGAGTCCTCATCCCCCTATGGTGCCCCCATCCTGTTTGCTGCAAAGCCGGGTGGGGCACTCAGGTTGTGTGTGGATTTTCGAATGCTTAACCAAGTCACCATTAAAAACAGGTATCCTCTGCCCAACATCCAGGATGTTCTTGACAAACTGGAGGGCGCCACAGTGTTCACGTCATTGGACCTGGTAGCCGGGTATCATCAGATTGCACTCTGTGAATCTGATATACCCAAGACAGCGTTCCGAACACCTCAAGGTCACTTTGAATGTCTGGTATTATGGGAGGGGCTAACCAATGCTCCTTCCATTTTTCAGTCAATCATGACCAAGGTGCTCAGACCTGTGCTAGGAAAATTTTGTGTTCTCTACATAGATGACATCCTCATCTACAGTTCTAATCAAGCAGAGCATGAACAACATGTAGGGCAAGTCCTTGCTCTCTTGGAAGCCGCCTCATTGCACGTCAAACTGGCCAAGTGTAAGTTTGCACAGCCAGAATTGAAGTTTCTGGGTCACCTGGTTTCCCCTTCGGGTACCAGTATGGACCCCGAAAAAGTTATCTCAGTTAGTGAGTTTCCAAAACCCACTGAAACCGTTCACATTCAACGGTTCATAGGACTGTGCCAGTATTTTGCTAGGTATATCAAAGACTTTGCCAAAATCGCTGGACCCCTCATGAAATTACAGAACCATAAGGGGCCCTGGCTCAAGGGGCACTGGGGCCCTATCCATGACAAATCATTTGAGGATCTGAAAGATTTCATTTCCAACAAAGTGATCCTTAAGTTACCTGACCTTGCTGCTGCTGTGGATGGATCTGCCCCGTTTCATGTGGTGGTAGATGCATCCCAGGAGGGCATGGGAGGTGTCCTCCTTCAAGGAGGCCGGCCAGTCGCTTTTTATAGCAAGCAGTTCTCCAGCACGGAACGAAAGTTCGGGGCCGGAGACAGAGAGATGTGTGTAATCATATTCGCCCTCAAAACCTGGCGGTGCTACCTGGAAGGGGCACACTTTACACTGTTTACTGACCACGAGCCCCTTACCTATTTCGAGCGTATCTCGCAGTTAGAT
>JBBRXZ010000208.1:0-1793 GCA_038238095.1 Saccharimonadales bacterium (SeqCode) | reverse complement strand
GTTCCGTGAGATGTGTGTAGTTTTTTTCATGTCAGCTTGCTCCCATTATTACTAGTCTTGCAAGTATATGCCATAAGGGTGTCCGGCTTCAAAACCGCATTTCGCATAGCTAGTGTCCGGCTTCATTTCCGCATTCGGGGATGTAATGAATTATGAGTGAAGAAGTAGCCGACACTAGCCAGTGGCTAGACCAGAACAGAAGCAGCTTCCAGCAAGCTAGTGAGCTTGCTGCTCAAATTGGCGAGCAAAACCAGCTCTATGCCGAGCTAGTGGAGTCCGGTCAACTTACTATGCAGCCATTTCAGGAATTGACAGAAGAGTACCTGACTGCCAGCCAGGGTGAAACTTTCGGTGAATTGGTAGAAGCGCAGGCAGCCGCACCGTATGAAGAGCTTGTAGAAAGAGAAAAACAACTAGCAACCTCGAGGGGGGGGTTGCGGCTAAGTTAGCAGTCCTTGAAGCGCAGCAACAAGAGGGAGCAACTAGAATTCACCAAGAAGAAGAGCTGGTTGCAAAACGTATTCCTGAATTAGCACCGAAACTCGGGGAACTTGCCACAAGCTTAGAAAAGATGCTAATTGATAAGGCTAGAGAGTCAGTTGAAGCGGAGAAAGCTGCCCTTGATGCAGAATATCAAGAATTAGAATCCGTATATGCAGTCGCGGGCAAAGCCTGGGCAATACCGCGTCTAATTTCAACTAAGCAGCCGGAACCTGAACCGATACCCGAACGGCAAGTCATCGGAACAAGCGGTGAATTCATTGAAGTGGATGATTTCCCAGAGAGTCACCCGAGGCTCACTAAGGAAGAAATCAGCGAAAAAGTGCGCCGGAAGTATCCTGACGAAGTTTTAAAAGATGCTAGTGAATTTGTCGGACTGCTGCTCGCCGAAGAGTCTAAGCATATATTTAACCTTGAGGACTTAGGTGAAATTCTCTATGGGGAAGATGAAGAGAATCGGCGCGTCAGAATCAGTGCCTTGATTTCTAACTATGAGAGAGGCAAATTAAATATAATTGGCGGAGTCTTAGAGGGACATGGTCTGGTGTTTCAACGGGGTGAGCGAAGAAGCTATCACAAAGACAGCGGGCAACCGTTTGGTAGTCGTTACGCGGTATTCAGAGCGGTTCCTGTTGAGCAGGCTGATAGGAAGGAGCGAGTAGTTCATTCTGATGAGCAGGTTGATTGGGTGAATGATGGCTGGCATACCGTAGTCTTTGACCCTACTCCTACTAGACCCGACCCTTCGGATGAAACTGTCTCTGAAATTATTGCAGCTGAAAATGTACGTGTGGATGAGGTAGCAACCGAAGCCGCAGCTGTAGCAGAGCCGCCGGAAAGCGAGCAACTATATTCGGCTAATGGTGCCGGAGTAATGCCGTCGCGCAATATATTGTCAAAGCTTCCGAGCAGAGAGGCTAAGAAAAAGAAAGAGCCGGAGTGGAAAGTTAGCTTTAGGGATGATATTAGTGAAGCCATAACTCATTTCGAAACTGACGGTTTGATGGTAGAGGGCGAAGTAAGCAGAACTGTTATAAGAGTAAAAAGCTCTTCAAGAGCTATGGGAACTGAAACAATGGCTGACAGAGCTGTGTCTAATGGCATAATTTCTAGGCGAGAAGTTGATAGTGATCTGCCTATCTATAAATACATATACGCTTTGTGCTAGTTAAAAAGCCTGCCTAAAAGTAAAAACACCGGGACTTGTACCCGGTGTTTTTTGTTGAGAACCAGTAGTACTCTATATCTGTAAGTTTGAAAAACAAATAAGGAGAAAACTACGATGTACTCTC
>JBBRXZ010000207.1:0-1800 GCA_038238095.1 Saccharimonadales bacterium (SeqCode) | reverse complement strand
TGAGAGTACATCGTAGTTTTCTCCTTATTTGTTTTTCAAACTTACAGATATAGAGTACTACTGGTTCTCAACAAAAAACACCGGGTACAAGTCCCGGTGTTTTTACTTTTAGGCAGGCTTTTTAACTAGCACAAAGCGTTCCTATATTTAAACCTGCTGAAGAGAATTTTTAGTACATCAAGCATGTGGTGTTGACGTAATTAGTATCCGCGGATACTATACTGACACTATGCGGAAAGAGACTAACTTGCATAAAAGTGCTCATTATTTAATCTGGCAACTGAATAACGATTGGCAACGCCAACTGCGGGCTTGCTTGCGGCCCTACGGCCTGACCTATGTGGAGTTTATTTTGCTCACTGCTCTGATAAAAGACATGAATAAAAGGGCAGTTAATCATGAGCATCTCATTATGTATAGCCACACTCCTAAATCCATGACTTCCAAGGTGTTACGGTCTCTCGAAGCCAAACAGCTTATCTGGCGGAGGAAGGGTATAATCGACGGCCGGGCAATATCGCTCCGAGCGACTAATCGAGCTGTCCTTTTGTTTGAAGATGCGACGAAAGCAGTGGCGACACTGGAAAAATCCAGACTTATCCAAATAAGCAAACACCCGGGCTCCGTTATTAGCAATCTGCGAAAACTGGCTGGCGACGCGAAAAACGGGTAGACTATAAGGTTATGAGCAGGTATTTTGTTACTACGTCTATTCCTTATGTTAATGCTGATCCGCATATTGGCTTTGCCATGGAGCTGTTGTACGCCGATGTATTGGCGCGCAGGGCCCGGCAACAGGGTTACGAAGTTATCTTCAGCACCGGCACCGATGAGCATGGTGGCAAAATTGCCGAAAAAGCCGTAGAACAGGGGTTGGGACCGAAAGAATTTACGGATCAAATCAGCCAAAGTTTTCGTGATCTGGGTACACTTCTAAATATTAGCAATAATCGCTTCATTCGCACTACCGACCCGGGTCATGAGCAGCGCGCCAAGTTAATCTGGAAAGCCCTTCACAAGGATATATACAAGGGTAAATATGTCGGCTGGTATTGCACTGGCGATGAGGCATTCTTTACTGAAACCGAAGTAAAGGCTAACAACGGTATATGTCCTAATCATAACCGTCCCTACGAGAAAATCGAGGAAGAAAACTACTTCTTCAAACTCTCAAATTATAGCCAGGCGATCAATAAGGCTATAGTCACTGGAGGTCTACAGATTGTACCGGAAACCCGGCGAAATGAGATTATCGGCCTGCTTAAAGGGGGTCTGGACGATATCAGCATTTCACGGCCTAAAGATAAGATTGGCTGGGGTATACCGGTGCCGGGTGATGTTAAGCAAGTGATATACGTGTGGTTTGAAGCGCTGATGAACTATATTACAGTTCTCGGCTATCCCGAACACAATGACTTCAAACAGTTCTGGCCGGCTGACACCCAAATTATTGGTAAAGATATTCTTCGTTTCCATGCTGCCATCTGGCCGGCAATGCTCATGAGCTTAAACTTGCAATTGCCCAAACAGCTATATGTCCATGGCTTTATAACCGTTGAGGGCAAGAAAATGAGCAAAACCCTGGGCAATGTCGTACACCCGGCCGATATTGTTAAGAAATACGGTGTCGATGCTTTTCGCTATTACTTTTTGCGTCATATACCGAGCTATGAAGACGGTGATTTTAGCTGGCAACGGCTGCAGGCGGCTTACAACAATGAACTGGCCAACGAACTCGGCAATGTAGTCCAGCGCGTAGCAGCTATGGTTCAAAAGTATCAGGATGGTGTCGTTGGTAAG
>JBBRXZ010000206.1:0-1805 GCA_038238095.1 Saccharimonadales bacterium (SeqCode) | reverse complement strand
TTATCCACAGAATCTCTGGCTTTTTAGGTATGCTAGTAAAATGAAAAAACTACACCCATATCACCAAGCACGAACGTAACGAAATACAAACCCTTAAGGATAGAGGCTACGGGGTTCGGGCTATCGCCCGCACACTGGGACGAGGCCGCACTACCATCAGCAATGAGCTGAACCGTAACAAAGTGGCCGACCAATATGATGCTCGGAAAGCTCAAACTAAAGCAGCTGTTCGTCGTAAAGCAGCCAAATACCAAGCCAAGAAGATTGTGGTCAAACAGGAGCTGCAAACCTTTATTGACGAGGCTTTACTAGCTGGTCGCTCACCCCAATCTATTGCGGGGAGACTGAAGGCTGGCTTGGCGCCAGCCGGACTGCCCTATGTATCTCGGGATACCATTGAGACGTATATTCGTTCAGCCCATGGTAGACGAATCGAGTATGAGCTGAGAGTCCTCAAACTTAAGCAAGGCAGGAAACGGCGCCGGAAACGGCCGGGGAGTGTCCGCGCTCCACGAGGCGACGAAAAAGTCTACATTGACGATCGCCCTGCTGTCATTACCAACCGAGAGCGAGTTGGTGACCTAGAGGTAGATTTCATTGTCAGTGGTAAGTCCGGTTCAGGTTATGGTTTAACGGCAGCTGACCGTAAACTACGGGTGGGCTTTATTCGTAAGATACTGCCCGTGACTGTTGCCAATGCCCTACGAGCACTCCAGGATATTAAACGACAGTTCCCGGAGTTAACCTCTATTACCACTGATAACGATATTCTGTGGCTCTACCACAAACGGCTGGAAGCAATCCTTGGCGTGCCGTTCTATTTTTGCCATTCATACAGCTCCTGGGAAAAAGGCAGTGTGGAGAATTATAACGGTGAAGCCCGCAAGTACATCCGTAAGGGTTCAGATATCTCCCAATACTCTGAAGCCTACATGCAGATGGTTGAGACTAAACTAAACAGCCGCTGGATGGAAGTCTTGAGCTACAAGACACCGGGGGAATCTTTGGATGAGTATCGAACTAAGGCTCGGAAAAAACAATAATGGTGTCCCGCTTCAAAACCTATGGTTAGGTGGCTGGGTGTCCCGCTTGAGGGCTACGAGCGGGATCTCGACCAATATTATGTTTAAACGATTAATTGACTATTTATCCATATTGTACTAATATAAAGAACGTAAGCAATTAAATTGAGGAGTTTAGTTATGATTAGTGGAGCATTGAAGGAAATGGCTTTAAAGGGTCGGGAAGCTCGCCATGAAGATTACGAGAGGGTAAGAGCTGAACAGCTGTTTGAGGACCGCGCGTCAGCGTTGGCTAAACAAGCTCGTGTAGCTAATGCTATAGCAGAAGGATTCCCCGAGGCAGCAAGGGAGACACTTGCAAAGTTGCAAACTGATGCCGCTGGAGGATTTGGCGATGAAGTCAGCAAGACCTGGTCTGTCGAAGGTACAGGATCTGCGACCTTCAGGATAGATCAAGAAGAAGTTGATGTTACTCGAGGTATAAGGAATGAGGTTGTCAATCACCTCCGTGAATTGGATCCAGCTTTAGAGATTGAAGATATTGATTATTTAGCCTCGGAGCAACCAGCGAAGGGCATACCAGTTAGGCAGGTAGTAGGTCTTAGTGTACCTATAGACTGTATGGAAGTTGAATAAGACTCATGACCTCCGCTATAAATAGGCAGCTATCAAGTAACTTGACGGGTTCATGTCCGTTTTTATTGATCTCATAGCTTCATATTCAGCTATAGGGGCTAGAGTAGAGCGCGGCTTGGTCTGAGCGTCTAGGATGCCGATCCAGCT
>JBBRXZ010000205.1:0-1806 GCA_038238095.1 Saccharimonadales bacterium (SeqCode) | reverse complement strand
ATAGCAGGCTGAAACTCGCCTGCTTGAAGTCGGAATCGCTAGTAACGGTAGGTCAGCTATACTACCGTGAATACGTTCCCGGGTCTTGTACAAAATAAATGCGCCTGGCAGCGCATTGGACTAGGTGGTGCAAATCCATCCCCATTTTAAAATGGGTAGCTGCGAGCAGGACATCTTCGGTAACGAAATGTCTGAAGGGCTCTATAAGCAAACGGTAGTCTTTACAGATTGTTTTACGACGATCAACGGTGTTTTCGATTCTGCAATGTGTACACAGAAGAAGAAAACCAAGAAAAGCCGGTAAGGAATGTAGGAAACAGCCCAATGTGTGACCCAGGGAGATCCTTGTAACGAGTGTAATCAGCGTGGTTACAAGGAAGTCAGCTGAGTTCATAGTACTTTCCCAAGTAGTTAATATTTATTTAATTATAAATAGTTACACTATATGGAGAGGAAGGAACGAACCTCATGCTGAATCCCCACTATATTGTTGGTTTTGTTGACGGCGAAGGATGTTTTTCCATCAGCCTCAACAAGAACGATGATCGATTACCGGAAGTTCGCCTCATATTTGAGATTGAACTTCGGGAAGATGACGAACCGATCTTGCGCGAAATACGGAATTTGCTTGAGTGCGGCAATATTTACCATTTAGACTACGTCCGGTATGCCAAATGGCGACCGCACGTGAAGCTCAAAGTCAGTAACTTCACCGATATTTCTAACAAGATCATCCCATTCTTCCAGCGGTATCCACTTCAGGCCAAGAAGCGCTTGCAGTTCGAAAAGTTTTGCCAAGCGGCAGAATTGATTAAAACCAAGCAACATCTGACATTTGAAGGTATAGAACGGATTCGAGCCTTAAGGCATGAGGACTCGCTAGGTGCGTTAGACGCGCACGCCTAGTGGGGAGCGCCGGAGATTACCCGAGCGCAATCACCGCCCGTCAAGGCATGAAAGTCATCAACACCTGACGTCTGGACCAGTTCCGGCCTAAGGTGGGGGAGATGATTGGGCCTAAGTCGTAACAAGGTATCCGTACGGGAACGTGCGGATGGATTACCTCCTTTCTAGGGAGAAAACTAGCAGTGAGCGGAGCAATCCCTCGCGAGCTAGGTCGATCTTGGTGAATTGTAAATCAGTACTGACAATTCACAATTCCTCGCTCATTTATGAGAAGGACAAGATTTCAGTTCTGTAACTTACGATGTTCTGACGCTTGATTTGCACTATTCAATTTTTAACAGGGCGAATTTGCCTAACAGAATAGATAAAAAGAGCGCCCTGCGAGAGCGCTCTTTTTAATAAATCTGTATGAAATTTTATTCTTGTTAGTGCATCGATAGTATATAATCTAAATTGAAACGTCCCACCCCAGCAACAAGAGCCCCTGGGCTCTTCCGAAAGGATAGCTGGGGTGGTCATTTTTAATAATACCTCTTCGTTCCTCTGCGAAATATATCAAAATCATTGTCAGTTATTCCTTGTATCTCTTTCAAAGGACGATGTTCACCTCTCTCGAGAGAGACATATTTGCCCCAGGCACCATAGTCTGCGACTTGAGCATTTGGATCAGACTTGGTTTGAAAAAAGTAGAGCTTGAAAGGTCTACTGGTCTGCTTGAGCCGCGGCTTGATAACTTGCTTTAAGTAGCCCTGTTCTTTCCCCCGCTGGTAGCCCTCAAGCCGGACACTCTGGATCTTGGGCGTGGGTTTTGAAGCCGGACAATTTTTGCTCTTAACCTTTCATTCTTGCTTCAACGTCTGGCTTCCTGCGGTAGTCCTCTAAAGCTTCAGCTGGTGTTCT
>JBBRXZ010000204.1:0-1813 GCA_038238095.1 Saccharimonadales bacterium (SeqCode) | reverse complement strand
GGTATGTCCTTTCCTCGGGCTTCACACAAACTGTTACCACTTTGCATGCCGAGTTCCGTACTATCCTGATGGCTAGTCTTTAGATAGGCTGGATTTGATGTACCAGCTAGAGAATGATCAGCTTTGCTTGGCGCACTCATGGTTTAATTATATTCTAAAAGGTTTTCTATGTAATGAAGGTGAGAAAACGCGGCACTTTAACATATCAAGTTTGAACTCGCACTACCTAAAAGTATCTTTGTGGGTATACTGTACCCACCAAACCCTCTCCAGGCCAACCAGGCCACGATCGAACATATAGGCCTGACGCTGGTAATAATAAATGTATCACTTTATTATGATTGGAATGGCTCAAAAAAATAACTTAGAAGAGCGCGTGGCAAAGCTGGAAGTCCGCAACCGCCGCGTGGAAGCCGACAAAGGCTGGGAAACCAGCTGGACCCGCCGGCTGTCGATCATGCTATTAACGTATCTAACGGTGGTCTTTTATTTACACTTCGTCATCCATATCAATCCTTGGATCAATGCTCTGGTCCCTGTTATCGCTTTCTTCCTTTCCACCCTGACAGTTTCACAACTCAAAAAACGCTGGCTACGGCGTAATAACAAAGTCAGGTAACCAAAACGTGCTAAGCTAGAACTAAGTTCTCTAAAAACAAACATGCTACAAGATATAATCTTATTTTTGGCTGGCATCGTCGTGGGTGCCATGAACGCCATTGCCGGTGGCGGCACTCTAATCGGTTTTCCCGTTCTATTGGCTGTCGGCTTGCCGGCATTGGCAGCCAATATTACCAGTAATATTGTGGTACTGCCTGGTGCTTTAAGCTCAGCCTACGGTTACCGAAAATACTTGCGCAGGCTAAAACCCAGATATCTGATATTACTCACTCCTTGTATCGTTGGCGCAGCCATTGGCGCTATTATTTTGCGTAATACCCCGGCTGATAAGTTTGAACAGTTAGTCCCGGCTTTAGTGTTATTCGCAGTAGTCCTGTTCGCTTTTCAACCGCTGGTTCACTTTCACCTTAACCGGCATCTGCGGGGATTGAGTAAAGGCTTACGTCCCTTATTATTAATCTCGGTTGCTCTGTTACCAGTCGCTATTTATGGCGGCTACTTTGGTGCCGGCTTCGGCTTCATCATGCTGGCCTTTCTGTCTTTTACCAAGCTGCATGACCACATCCACCGGATGAACGGTCTCAAAAACCTAGGCGGTGCCTGTGTAGCAGCCATGTCTTTTATCTGCTTATTTAGCACTCATCTCATCCACTGGCGTGTAGGTCTGATTATGGCCGCCGGTTGCCTGGTTGGCGGCTACTACGGCGCTATCCTAACCCAAAAACTCTCCACCCATGCCGTCCGCATTGTAGTTATAGTTACCGGTCTAGTCACCGCAATTTATCTAGCTGTTCACAGCCGTTAAACCTGGCCAACAGATACAAACCATGCTATATTAACCCCTGTAACTTTGATCAATTTTACAAACCAAGGAGTGTAACTACTGTTTGTAAAATTGAGAGGAGGGACGTAGCCGTCAGTCGAAGCTTTTGCCGAACAGGCAAAACGAGACAAAGGCGTACGTCCCGACGAGGCGGCGTAGCTCAGTGGTTAGAGCACAGGACTCATAAGCCTGGGGTCAGTGGTTCAAATCCACTCGCCGCTACCATAATGTTAACCCAAAACTAAAACTGCAGTGAGCCAAAGATAAAAGTGCAGCTACGGCTGTTTAAAGCGATACACCTGGCAGAGTCTGCCTTGGTACCATACCCTGACCTCCGGTGCCGGTAGTTCTGGAATAATATGCAGCTCT
>JBBRXZ010000203.1:0-1814 GCA_038238095.1 Saccharimonadales bacterium (SeqCode) | reverse complement strand
GGGCGATCAAACGCACCCAAGCTAATATGTACGCTTATCGTGAGGGCTGGCTATGGCGAAGTGATATCAGCAAATTTTTTGATAACATTGACCACCAAACTTTGAGCTATCTATTGCGTACAAAGACTAAAGACCAGAGCGTTTTGAGGTTGCTTGACAGAGTGATTGCCAGTTACAATTGTCCAGCCAGCCAGCCAGCCAGCCAGCCAGCCAGCCAGCCAGCCAGCCAGCCAGCCAGCCAGCGTGGTATGCCCATTGGCAATTTGACCAGTCAGATTTTTGCTAACATTTATCTAAACGAGTTTGATCAATTCGTGCTGCATAGCTTGAAACCGGCGGCTTACGTGCGCTATGGTGATGATTTTGTACTTTGGTGTCATAACGAATGGCTGGCACGTACGGCACAGATTGTTGGTACACAATTTCTGGCTGACGAGCTTGGCCTGACTGTTAATTTGCAGCACGATAGAGTGCAGCCGGTCAGTAAGCGGTTAGCCTATCTAGGCGTGGAGTTATGGCCGTCAGGCAGGCGTTTGCAACCCCGGATTGCCCGGCGGGTTAACGCCAATCTAAACTTAGGCAACGCTGCTAGCTACCATTCTTTGATTAATCAGCATCAGCCACGCCTGTATGGAAGAAAAATTATTTGGAAAATATTTGACATGGTAGATTAAATGTAGTACATTGAGTGTTATGGAACAATCCTAAATTCTGGGCATTAGTAGGACACTGCGTCCAGCAGCAGTCCTTTCTCGTTGGCGAATTGTAACGCACTTTTGAAGCCGAGGCTAGCCCTCGGTTTGTTGTTTATGCGCCGGACCGCCTCGTCTACTTGAGCCTGGGTGACATTGCTAAAGTTTGTACCTTTCGGGAAATATCTCCGCAACATTTTGTTAGCATGCTCGACGCCGCCTTTTTGCCAGGAAGCATACGGATCGGTAAAGTATACCAGCGCATTGGTAGCTGCCGTAATGAGCCGATGCCACTTGTTTTCAATGCCATTGTCGGTTGTCATAGTTCGTACTAAAAAGCCCACCAGTAGGCTCAGGATAGCTGCAGCGTAGGGCTCAGGTTTGAGGTTTGGTACGAGTTTAGCTCTCACTAATTTGCTCACCCGTTCGGAAGCGACAGCCAGGGCAGCTGTACTGCCAGAACGTTTACTGCTAACGACCGAGTCATACTCCCAGTCGCCTGCCTCGGAACGTTCATTGACGCTAGCAGGCCGCTGCTCAATCGACAGTCTATCAGGGATCATAACCCGCTCAGTCTTGTTGTCTGACCGTTTCTTGGGCCGATAAGCTTTGGAGCAGAGATACTGGCAATAAGGCTGTCCCAGTGAACTGTACAGCCAGTCGTAGATGCTCTGAGTGCTGACACTGGGCAGCTCGGTTTGCTGAGTTTTTAGGTAGCCGGAGATAGCTCTTGGGCTCCAGTCATTGGGTGGGGCTAGCTGGCTAATGATGAAGTCCCTTAGGCCTGTGTGCTGCTCAATTTTCTGCCACTGCCAGCGTCGACTCAGGCGAGCTAACCGGGCTTTTGCTTTGGCTTTCTTGGCTGAGTAAACGCCATTAACGCTATTGTTATTAACCTCCAAACAAATGGTATTGGGGCTGCGCTCTAAAGCTCTGGCTATCTCCCGCTTGCTAAGACTGCGCTTTAGTAGGGTGGCTATTTCGCTCCGCTCGGCGTCACTTAAGTACTCGTATTTCTTTTCCTTTTCAAGCTTTTTTTCTAAGGGCTTATTAGTTTGTTTCATCCAGCTAGTTTAGCTGCTGGGGATTAAGTGGGTGTCCTACTATATTCTAGAATTTTCG
>JBBRXZ010000202.1:0-1825 GCA_038238095.1 Saccharimonadales bacterium (SeqCode) | reverse complement strand
CGTGGTGCCTGGGCAATTATGTGGTCCAGATACTCAAGGCGATCGATCAACTCCTGAGCCGGTTTGAGCTTCGCGACCAGTTCGCGTGCTTTCTTCTCAGTGATGCCGCGGCGGCTTAGTTCGACCAAGAGTGTATTATCAACTTCGGACAGGGCCAAGATTTCCTGAACAGGTTGCCTATTCCGTGATTGTGGGTATAGCGATGGGCCGCCAGTCAACGGTTGCCGGCTTTGGCGATTAGTGAACGCGTGATACTCTGCCGAGGCTTTGGGTCCTGGCGTATACAACATCTCCCAATCCGGTTCGCCTTCACGATTAGTGATTTTCTGATAGTCCACTTTGATTATGTAGCCCGATTCACGGTGGGGTGCATGTACCTTAAACATCTGCTTTTTTAGATGTTCGAAGTCGGGATATCGTACTTGCGGAGCATATTTGCAGTATTCAGAGTAAAGCATCTTCGCTCTAGGTCGGCCGCTGGCGATCGCTCCATAAACCTGAAAGCTTAACAACTCGTAAAAGCGTTGGGGGCCTGGCGCGAGTTGCATGAGGTAGTCATAGTCTAGTGGCCGTACTTCGACGTGATTAAGCAGATCGCGATACGAGGCATTAATCACGATATAGACTGCATCGGCCGTACTTCCATCTGGCAATGTTTCTCCCGTGAACACTACGGAATAGCGAGTGTACCCGATTTCGCTCCAGCGCTCGCGGCCATTTTTTGTTTTGTAACGGATCTTAGCAGTAATGTAGGCGCTTGCGTTCTGATGAAGAGAACCTTTTACAATCTCGGTATTGTGATCGGTCATCCCAACTTCGCGGCAGA
This sequence comes from Saccharimonadales bacterium (SeqCode), assembly GCA_038238095.1. Taxonomy (GTDB): domain Bacteria; phylum Patescibacteriota; class Saccharimonadia; order Saccharimonadales; family UBA4665; genus JBBRXZ01. The sequence goes on along the minus strand of JBBRXZ010000202.1, from coordinate 999 downwards.
TCTCGCGCAAGCTGCCAAGTTTGATAATTTCCGGCAGGGGCCTAGCGGCCTCGTCAATTCGTCGATTTACTATTAAGGTATCGATTTTGTACGCTAATGGCCCGGGCTGCCCAAACTCACTGTTATATGAGACCTTCCAGCGAAAATCCGAGTAGCTATCGTCCGAAGTACGTTGGAGATCGATGGAGATCGTACCCTTCTTAACGAGACGATGTACGGGGAAGCGCGACAGAGCAGTTTCGACCCGGATTCGGTTTAGGGGTGCAAGGTCTGGTCGCTTGGTGGGTAGCATCAACTCTGTCATTTGAATGTCTCTATCCTATGTCGAAACGCAACAATATCAAAATGTTTTGTTGTTGTTAGTTGTTTTTGTTAGTACAAAATCTGTTGGTTTTGTATGGTTGATGGGAGTTTACGGCTAAAAGTCAGAAAATACGGTGGTTACCATTGCTATTTCGGGTCTTTCCGTCTCCTCAAAGTGGTCATTTCGTCGCCCCAAGCTATGCAACGGAGTCTCCCCAAATTGGGCACTTTGTCTTCTTAAACTGGGCGGATCGTCTGCTCAAAGTGGGTGAAGGGCTCGGATTGTCTCCCCAAACTGGTTGGATAGTGGCCGGGCTGATGAACACCTGCTTTGAAGTAGAATCGCGCTCAAAATCCAACGGTTGCTGGGGCGCCGTGCTTTGTTTTGGCTGTTTCCTGACGAGTTGTTGTTTTTCGTCTCCTCAAACAAGTCAAAAACATCACCTGCGTCTCCTCAAAGTGGGCAGGTTAGCACTGGCGCAAAAGTCGGTCTTTTGGCAAACCTGGATCGGACCTCCGGTGGGATCTCCGCGCGGGCTGCCGCATTCCCCGCCCTGACCCTGCCAGGAAATCCAAGGTCAAGTCGGACCGTACGGATCAGTATTCTCCCGGACCCAGTCGATATCGATTATCCGGTCTGAGCCTGTTTAAGTATAGTAGTAAGATGGTACTATAGTATTACCTTTATAGCGTTCT
>JBBRXZ010000201.1:0-1829 GCA_038238095.1 Saccharimonadales bacterium (SeqCode) | reverse complement strand
CTCGTCGCGGAAACCATCTTGGCCAGCGTTCACGGGCGAGCGCACCAACAGGCCGGACATATGGAAGCAAGCGATTTGATCAAAGTACTGCAAAACACCTTGCGAGGAGGGAGCCGTCCACATATGGGGAATGCGGGCTTATCCGGCTCGTCCCCTGGGCAAACCGTCACGCCGTTTCACCGTGGCGAAAATGATTATAGCAAATTCGAAATATTACTGTCGCCAATCAGAAACCAGGCGTGCCGAAAAGCGAAATAAAGCATAACATATTAAATACTGAAGTTATGAGTTATTGGCGCAATGGGCCTACTCTTCTAGCGTTACCGTAGAGGTAGCAGTCACGCAACTGTGCCCCACAGGAGAGAGTACCGCTTTCAAGCGCCCCGGTCCACTGAATAACCTGGTTGGGCCGGCGGCCCAAGACCCTATTAGCTGGTCGTCTCGTCATAGCTCAGTTTACGCTTTGCACATTATACCATTTGATTCCATGCGTCAGACATAATGTATCACTACATCCTACCGTCAAGTTTGTCTGGGCGAGCAATAAGAACAAACTGAAGGTGAACAATGAAAGATCGTTTTCTAAGAAAAGATCGTCTTCTAAGACAAGCACAAGCCGCTTCAACGAACGCGAAGAGGGGGAGCGCCGCAGTCTTCGCGATGACAAGCGTGGCGCTGGCTGGCTCTTTGTATGTGGCGCCAAAACAGGCTTATTCACAGAGCGGATGCCCGCCAGTGCCAACAGGCATTGCCCAGCACCCCACAATGCTCCAGAGCTATGCGAAGCGACCGCCCTGGGAAGTTGCCGGTGTAGACTATGCAGTAGGTGTTCCGTCGTCGACGACGTTGACCGATTGGCAGTCATTGAGTGGTCCCGGCATCACCGTGAACACGTCGTCAAGTCCACCTTACGTTCGCATCGATGATACCAATGGTATTGTATTCTCCGGCGTCGATTTCTCTTTGCATGGCGGGGCATATATATATTTATCTAATTCCTCGAATGCTACCATCACCAACAGTAAATTTGGAGGCGCAAATCTAACCAAAATCTTAAACGGCGTTATCAACACCGACCCGAATTCTCAAGGACTGACTGTCCAATACTGCACCATCGATGGCGCGGGATCGGGAGCCGGTGCGACGTTGATCAGTGCGGCTGGGGGTGGAACGACTACTGTTCTCTATAACTGGTTGAAGAACTTTCCGCAACACGTCATTGAATTTACCCAAAGATCAGAAGTAAACTATAGCATAGTCTATAAATATAACCTTATTGAACAAGGTGGTATGCATCTAGGCGCTCATCTAAATTATCTTCAGACATACAACCTCGGCAGTGCGACATCGGCCGATGTGGAATATAATACCAGCTATCAAACTCACCAAGCAGGTGGGGGAGAAGGGTACCAATTCGAGAACTACAACACCCCAACAAGCCCGGGGGGCACCATCGCAAACGTAACTTTTGCCTACAACACCATGATCGCAACAGGCGGCATCACCGGCAGCGCCATGTCCTATATGGTCCACGCTGGGGGCTATCAGAATGCAGGTATAGGGCATGATAACTATATGGATACAACAGCCGCTTGGGGGCCGCTCTATCCTGGATCGTTTTCTGGATGGACGTTATCGCACAACTACATAATGACCACTGGGGCTGCATTCCCATAGCCTCTTTATCAGCTGTATGCGCCGGAGCAATAATCCCTCACTGAAGCGGCCGGGTAACCCGGTAGCGCCGGAGTAAAAATCCGGCAGCAATAGCCCTTTGCGTCGGATTGGCAGAGGGCGGGGGATGAAGGGCGTGGAGCTATATGGACGGG
>JBBRXZ010000200.1:0-1859 GCA_038238095.1 Saccharimonadales bacterium (SeqCode) | reverse complement strand
TCCATAACGAATAACACAGGGGTAAGAACCTCTTCATACTGCATAACTTGTGCCGACTTGATAATGCCACCTTCTGAATACTCTTCATCTGCTGCAGGAACCATGCATAAAATATGATATCCAACAGGTTTAGGAAGTTGTGTTGCCTTTGCTTCTGGTGCTTTTGGCAGCTTGCTTAGGTTACCCATAGCGTCACTGATAATGATTTCACTCATCTGAGTCCTCTAGTTTTTGCTCACGGTCTTTAATTAAATCTACGGCAAGGGCAAGACCACGGATAATCCCTGTCGCATTTCGATACTCATCAAAACTTTTGCAGCTGCCTTCGGCAACGGATTTAGCTCTAGCGTCAAGCTCCTTTTGGAGCTCTCTGGCTAGGAAGTCATATTCGGTCACTCTTTAGTTCCTTTTTTAGGTTGTTGAGCCGCTAACATGGCTTGGTGAAACTGGTTGGCTGTATCGTGTTCTTTCATAGCAGCCTTGTGCATCATCTCTCCGGCTTTATGTCTACCCTGGTGTTTGAGCTTCTCCTGGTTCATTACTAGCTGGGCCTGCGCCTGGTTTGCTGCAATAGCGCTCTGGGCCTGGATGCGTTCCTGTTCGATGTCTAACTGCTTCATCTTCAACTGGGCGTCTACCTGGTCTTTAGCTGCTTTGCGTTGTTGCTCCTGCGCTTTGATCTGTAATTCTTGCTGTTGCATTTGAATCAACGGGTCTTGTGCTTTCTGCTGAGCAGCTTGCTGCTGGGCTTCTTGCTGGTTCTGTTGTAATAGCTTCTGAGCAGCTTGGGCAATCATCGGAGCAAGTTGAGCTTCTACTTCTGGGCTCATGTTTACATCTTCTTCCTCGTTGTTATCACTCATTCTCTGGGCTGGTAAAGACTGACCCATTTGCTTCTCAATCTCTACACGGTACTGGAACCCAATATGCTCGTTGATATGTGCATACATAGCTTGTTGTAACTGCTGAGCCATCGGATTACCCTGCATAACCTGTTGAATCTTAGGGTCTTGCATAACTGCCATATGGACGGCAATGTGGGCTTGGTGGTCCTGGTAACTAAACGCCTTAACTGGCTTGAGCATCAAGATGTTCTGATTTTCTGTAACTGGGTCTTGTGGCTTCTGATCTTCTGCCATTGGGACTAGTTTCTGAGCATTCTTAATACCTAACACCTCAATCATCTGGCGGTGCAGGACTGGGAGGTTATAGAGCTGTGGGGCTTGCTGGGCTAATTGAAGAACCGCTTGGTACTGAACAATCTTCTGCGCCATTGTGCTGGCGTTAGGGTCCGATACTGGCAATACTTCTACATCCTCGTAGTCAGACTTCTTAGCTGCGCGGTTACCAACTTCTGGCTCGTAGCTGTAATCCTCGTCTGTGTAGTCAGCAATAATAACTTTTAAGAGTTTGAACTCTTGTTTCATACTGTAATGCAAACGGGCTTGAATTGCCGACATTACCTTAAGCGTACGCTCAAGAATAGCTAAAGTAGTTCCTACGGGAGCATTACCCCCCATATCGGATACTTGTAGGTCTCCAGCAGAAACAAATGAACGGCCTTCTTGAACAATTTGGTTAAACAACTGCATCAATGTCTGGCTTGGCTCTTTGTACGGCAACAACATAATGTTGTCTTTAATAGTACCGCCTGGTACATCTACGTCTCTGAATTCTCCTGGGGAGATTGGGGTGTCGTCTCCCTTGACCCGTAAGCCTCGTGCTTTGAGACCGCCCGGTAAGTTGCTGAGAGTCCCTGCGTCGACAAGCTGGCGAATAATAGAAGTAGCGCTGCGAGCGTAACCACCAATGAGGTGAATGAGTCCATATCCATAAAATCCAAATCCCGGTACGTATTG
>JBBRXZ010000199.1:0-1865 GCA_038238095.1 Saccharimonadales bacterium (SeqCode) | reverse complement strand
TGTTCAGGCAAAAAACCAGTTTAGTGTATTTATTACAAGTTATATTGAATTTTATTCGATGTGTTTGGTACAACTGAATATTTATTAGTTTTCTCTGTTATAATAACTAAATGTAGTATAAATTACTTAAACGTAATGAACACGTAGAAGAGACATAAACTATTTGATCTCACTGGAGTTATAAACTACTTATCACCTTGACTTATGGTTCCAATGGGTCTAGACATATAAGTGATCCCCTCTAACAACTTGTACTTAACCTGTTTTTTAGATAAAATACTTCGGTGCTTGGTGCAGTTTTCAATCGCCCGAACCAAGGAGTCGTAGACGACTGTTTGGGTGATTGAGAGGAGAGGCGTAGCTCTAGATCGAAGCTTTTGGCGTTAGCCAAAACAAGATAAGAGCGTCGGCCTCGACGAGGGGGCATAGCTCAGTTGGCTAGAGCACCTGCTTTGCAAGCAGGGGGTCCGGGGTTCGAGTCCCCGTGCCTCCACCAAGGGCGATTAGCTCAGCTGGTTAGAGCGCGTCACTGATAATGACGAGGTCGGAGGTTCGAGTCCCTCATCGCCCACCAAAAAACTGATTGATAATCAAAAAGCAGCCGTAAAGCTGCTTTTTGCGTTAGGCCTGCCGCGAACAAGTCTGTAAGACTACAAGTCCAACGTTACTTCTATTTTAGCAAAGGCGTTATAGGGATGCAACAGGCATATTTTATTAATTTAATCTCGAATTTAATAACTTTTTATTATCATGGACTCACCTGGTGGTGTGCCAGCCCTCACGGGGGCACAGACTGGTGTACGCGGTCCGGCCACGGTCCGGATTGACCGGGTTCGATTCCCGGTGCCTCCACCAGGCCTACGTTAGCTTTCTGTATACTAACATTGTGAAGATAAGGATTACTGAAGCTACAGATGCTGACATTCCTGCCTTGGTATCCATACTGACTCAGGCTACAAAATATAAGGTTGAACGTGGTGACATGACCTGGGGCAACAATGCCTATACTAACAAAGAGGTTGCCCACATGCTGTCTCGTGGTGGTCTGTACACGGTATGGCTCGATGACGAAATTGCGGCCACAGTCACACTGCAATGGGCTGATGAGCCTGTTTGGGGTAAGCAAACCTCGGAAGCCGGTTACCTTCACCGCCTGGCCATTAAAGATGGCTTTCACGGTCAGGATTTAGGCCAACGGATAATTGAGTGGGCGGTCTCAGAAGTAGCCCTCAAAAACCGCCAGTTTTTGCGACTAGACTGCGATCCCGCCAATAAACAGCTCTGTGCCTACTATGAAGCCCAAGGCTTCAGCCAAACAGGTCAAAAGAAAATACAGATATATAGATATATAATAACTACATCGCTGCCCTCTACGAGCGCAAAATTTAAAAGAGCCTTACCACAAGATTTATTTTGTTTTTTATTCAGTGTATTTTAAAGCTTGCTGTTATACAGTGGACATATGACTAAAAATAAGTTTCAAGGTGATTCTGGAAGTGTTCAAGATGTTAAAAAAGATGTCGTTATTCGAAATATCCACTACTGGTCGCCGACTGTAAGAGATCTGTTAGTTTTCCTGGAGCAAAAAGGCTTCCCCTATTCCCCAAAACATTTGGGCTTCGACAAGCCGAATCATACCGAGCGACTACGCCTAATCAAAGGTGACAGCGGCAAAGATGTCTGGGAGAAAATCGTAACAGACGAAGGCTTAACAGCCTATGCGAGGCTATTAAGGTCTTACCACGACACTGTGGCTGACTATCGGCCACATGGCAAGGTTCTCTGGGCCTTTGGCGAGCAGAAGCTCCAAGACGATGAAATCATCTGCCATAACGACTTTGGCCCGTGGAACACCGTCTGGCGAG
>JBBRXZ010000198.1:0-1868 GCA_038238095.1 Saccharimonadales bacterium (SeqCode) | reverse complement strand
TCAATTACGACTGTTTTATCGCTTTCAGCTATAAGCTGACCGTGCCATATTGCTTTCATAAACTTATTCCTTACGCCAGTCCCAGCGCGGCATTAATTTTAGGCTTATCAAAGCCCAGGATTTTAACCTCATCGCCATTATCAAGTGTAATGTGAGTACAAGGGACTCCCATAGACCCACAGGTGTCAATTAATTCTTGTATTGCATCCGGCTGCACGTCGAGTAGCACTTCTTCGTAGGCAACACTTTTGCTACTTAAGTAATCCTTTAAAGCTTTACAGTAAATGCAAGTTGTCGTGCTAAAGATTTTAACTTTTGGCATAATTACTCTCCTATCAGATTAATATAATTAGTTACATGCTGGGCACATATCAGCCTCCTATGATGCTTAGGACATTGTTGAACGCGTTTTTCTCAAGGGAATAAAACACCGTCTGAGCTTCCTTACGGCATTTGACCAATTGAGCCGCCCGCAGCTTATTTAAGCTGTGTGACACATTAGAAACAGACGTACCTACTAACTCGGCAATAGTGGTCACATTAAGTTCGGGATAGTGTCGCAGCAGGTAGCAAATCTTAAGCTTTGTCTCGTCACCCATAGCCCCGCACTGGCGGGCACATAGCTCAATAGCTTCATTATCTTTTAACTCGGACTTTATTCGTTGAATACTTGAACGCATATTCAAATAATATCATAAACATGACTTGAAATGCAACTACAGAGAGTAGACTAGCGGTCATAGAACCCGGTCATCGTTATGCTTGCTGAGCTTGGCTGAGCATCCCGGTCTAGAACCTCTTGCAACAGGGCTAAGGTAAAATGGGACACAAAGCGCTTGCTGTGTCTCATATTAATTAGCAAGAACACGTTCACTTAGTCTTTCAGCTTTTTCTTTGCAACGGCCTCATCGAGTGGTTGACGATTGGCTGTTGGGTAAAAGCCCACGGAAACTTTAACCTCTGGACGACGTACCTCCATCACTGCTAGCCTAATGAAAACCCGTCGATCTCCATCAGTCAGAGGGGGCTGGGTAATCGACCGCGGCCACAGTTTGTATTTGCGTACTACATTGATCTCTGCGGCAAGCAGAGTGAGCTGAGCACTAACAAACAGCCACGATAATAGCCCGATCACGATTGCAAAGAAGCTATAGAGATTGACGACATGCGCAAGAATGTAGTGAATGTAAGCTCCTCCAACAGCCTGGAGCCCCTCCCAGAAGCCCGTAGCTATTGCCGCTCCAAGTATTACGTCTCGCCAGCCTAGCGACTCCGAAGTTAATAGTACAAAAGCCGCCATAAATACACTGAAGTTGGCAACCACTGACACGGCTACCGACCATATTCTGACAAGTGACCCAGAAAAGATTGCCGGAGCAAAACTGACTAATGCTGTGGAAGCTAAAATAGTCAGCCCCAGTACAGCTAAAATGGCAAAACCACGCAGCCGCCTAAGCCAGAAGTTCGGCCATCTCACATAAGGTGTGTTCCAGACTGTGTACATAGCGTTCAGCAAGGCCTGGCCGAGTCCTTGCGTGCCATATACTAGTCCAATTATACCTAGCGTGATACCTAAGAAACTTCCGGTCAGCGGGTGGTCATGGCTACGCAAGGAACCGCCTATAACTGGGACACTGGCCAATGCAGAGTTGAGTACTTGATGACGGAAGGTCGTATGACCGCCCAGTATAAAGCCAAGGATCGTAGTAAATAACAGCAGTAACGGCAACAAGGCAAATAAGGCGTAATAGGCGATGACTATTGCTTTGCCGCTAGCCTGATCATTGCCATATTTTTGCATGACAGCAAATGGGAACGCAAGCAGCGCATGCCGTTGCTGATAGGCATCAATCCGTCTTACTCTCCGC
>JBBRXZ010000197.1:0-1897 GCA_038238095.1 Saccharimonadales bacterium (SeqCode) | reverse complement strand
CTCGACCAGTGAGCTGTTACGCACTCTTTAAATGAATGGCTGCTTCCAAGCCAACATCCTGGCTGTTATAGAAATCCCACCTCGTTTGATCAACTTAACCATGTATTAGGGACCTTAGTTGCTAATCTGGGTTATTTCCCTCTCGGCCACGGACCTTATCGCCCGCAGCCTCACTCCCGGAGATATTTAGTACCATTCGGAGTTTGTCAGGATTTGGTAGGCGGTGAAGCCCCCTAGTCCAATCAGTAGCTCTACCTGTACTAAACGTCTATTATCCGAGGCTGTTCCTAAAAACATTTCGGGGAGAACGAGCTATCTCTCAGTTTGATTGGCCTTTCACCCCTATCCACAGGTCATCTCAAAACTTTTCAACGTTTACGAGTTCGGTCCTCCAGTGTGTGTTACCACACCTTCAACCTGCCCATGGATAGATCACAAAGTTTCGCGTCTACCCCCACTGACTAGTCGCCCTATTTGGACTTGCTTTCGCTGCGGCTCCGTTACTTAAGAACTTAACCTCGCCAGTGAGGAGTAACTCGTAGGCTCATTATGCAAAAGGCACGCCGTCACCAATTACTTGGCTCCGACCGCTTGTAGGTGTACGGTTTCAGGTACTATTTCACTCCCTTATTTAGGGTACTTTTCACCTTTCCCTTACGGTACTGGTTCACTATCGGTGTCTGAGGAGTATTTAGCCTTACCGGATGGTGCCGGCAGATTCAGGCAGGATTTCTCCGGTCCCGCCTTACTCAGGGTACCGCTCGTCCATACAAATTTCTGCTTACGGGATTATCACCCTCTATGATCCAACTTTCCAGATGGTTCAGCTTGATTGTACTTTCTAAATGCGGCCCTACAACCCCACGGCAGCACGCCACCATGGTTTGGGCTTTTCCCGTTTCGCTCGCCACTACTCAGGGAATCATTATTATTTTCTTTTCCTCTGCTTACTTAGATGTTTCAGTTCGGCAGGTTGGCTTCCCGCATTACTGCGGGATAATACATCTTCAATGTACTAGGTTGTCCCATTCGGAAATCTTCGGATATAACGCTTGTGTGCAGCTCCCCGAAGCTTATCGCAGCTTACCACGTCCTTCATCGCCTCTCAGACCCAAGGCATTCACCATACACCCTTAATTGCTTTAAAAATCTTAGAATTTTTTATAGTGGTTCAAACCACTTATTAATGCTACTTCAATTACAACTTATTTTATTCCCAATATGTCAAAGATCTTACGGCCACCCTTAATCCCCCCGAAAGGGGGAAAAGAAGACCACTGCAGATAATGTGGATTTGAACCACCTACTCCCGTAATTGTTACTTGAGTTATCTATAATTTTTTAAAAGAACTGTTTTTTAATTCGTAATTACTCATTCGTAAATCGTAATCATTTTTGTGGAGGATATCGGAGTCGAACCGATGACCCTCTGCGTGCAAGGCAGATGCTCTAGCCAACTGAGCTAACCCCCCAAAGATTGGTTGATTAGTTTATTAGTAATTAGTTGATAGCTTGTCGATCAACCATTCAACCAATAACCAATAACCGGCTATAATTATTTGTAGACCCGTCCGGATTTGAACCGGAGACCCCTACATTATCAGTGTAGTGCTCTAACCAGGCTGAGCTACGGATCTGTGTAAGATCGTAGTCCGCCGGCGGCGGATTACTACATTAAATAAAGAACTTGTTTCTAGTATCAAGTATTGAGTATCTAGTATCAAGATAAAATACCACAAAGTGATATTTACAACTTAATAAATTATAACTCATATTACTTAGAACCTATGACTTTAATAAATTAAAAGAATGGAAAACAACAGCCAGATAATCATATTAGCTCTAAAAAGGAGGTATTCCAGCCGCACCTTCCGATACGGCTACCTTGTTACGACTT
>JBBRXZ010000196.1:0-1898 GCA_038238095.1 Saccharimonadales bacterium (SeqCode) | reverse complement strand
TACCTTCACTTGCGTTACGGCCTGGTGAATCCTTTCCTCGGGCTCCGCACCACTCATCACTTTGTGATACGCCGAGTTCTGTACTACCCCGGTGGCTAGCCTTTAGGTAGGTTGGATTTGTTTTAATGTACCAACTAGAGAACGATCAGCTTTGCTTGGCGCACTCATGCTATTACTTTACCTTCAATTTATTCAAACAGTATAGCAAACGCGAAGACCTCCTATCCATCCCCTAGTAAATGGCGGCTGGGGCGCCAAGTATAGACAAAACGACTGCCTGCCTATTTAAAAATATCAGCAAAAATAAATTTCAGTTGCGATGGATGGACCATAGCAATACTTTCATAATTTTTAAGCTGTAGCAGGTCCTTGTCGGCGGTTATTATCATCTCGGCCCGGGCTTCCACGGCACATTCCAGTATTTTATCATCATCCGGGTCACGCTCAATCGCCTTGATCTGCCGCTGAGGATAGACTACCTCAGCCACCGCCTGAATTGACCGCACAAAGGCAACGGCCAGCGGCTGTGGATACTCCAGCCGATCGATTAGCTTGGCCTGAACCTCCACCAGGATTTGCGGCGATACGTACAACCGATACGGATTGATGCTGGCCTTACTGGCAAATAAAAACTGGGCGATATAGCTATGCGGACTGGCAGCCGCTATATAGACATTGCTATCCACCACCAGACGTATTGGTTGCAACTTCATCAATCTGATTAGCCTAGGAACTGCTCAAAATCATCTTCGGTCTCCAGCTTGTGCGCCTGCACCGTGACCGCAAGATTTTTTTGCAGATCCTGCGTAGCCAGCATAAACGCCTGCCATTTCAGCATCCGCCGAAGCACCAAACTCTTGCTCACCCCCTGCTGCTTCGCCAAGGCCTCCAATGTCTTCCGCGTCTGCGCGTCGGCCTGAAAACTAATCGTCGTATTCATAATTCCCATTCTACCAAAAAACTTCCAGTCTTAATAATTTTTTTAATAACTTAGGACGTATGTTAGACCTGCCTTTAGCCGATCATCACTAAAGCCTCGAGTCAATTATCTTTGTGTAGATTTTGCCTTCGTCAATGACTTTTTGACCTGATGTCATGATACTCCAACCTTTGAGCGCGCCCAGCCCCACCAGCGCCTGGTCATAGGGATCTTTATTAGACAATTCAAGACCAACCATGCCCGGCAGCTCCTCGCCGGACAGAGTATAGACATTGATTCCAAAGCGCTCAATAAATTCCATAACCGGCCCTGGCAAACTAAGTTTGCCCGATTTCTGCTTAAGTTCTATCTCAAACAAGGTCATCAGGCTGACGATTAATACCTGCGTGCTCGACGATAAACAGGCCTTGGCGGCCGTGCCCAAACGTTTATCCCCCAGATAAGCACATTACTGTCGAGCAGCATTAGCCTTTCTTTCTAGGGGCTTTCTTATTCGGATCCATCATATCTTCTTCCCAGAAATCTTTCCAGATTTCGGCGTCAGTCTCCGGTGAAAAGGCATCCGGCGCCACCCAGCCCTTGCCTTTCCAGTAGCCAAACGCGTCCCGGCGATCTATAGGTTTAGATTGTATTTTGACAATCTTATAAGTTGCCTGCGCCCGCGGGCCAAAACTAACTTGCTCCCCTCTATCTACTTGCCGCAACAGCTTAGACATATGAGTTTTCGTCTCGTGTATAGTATGCACTTTCATACTACTTAGTCTAGTGGACTAAGTTCTCTCCGTCAAACTCTAAAAGAAACAATTTTCCGCCTCTATTTAGATTGAGCTCAGGCTCCTGACTTTCCCAAATTAGTGACCCGCTCTTAATTTATGTAACAAGGGCAGTAACTCCGGTGGGATTTCTGCCTCAGCCGGATACGCTTTGCCGCCGATGATGACCGTACCGCTGCGTATCG
>JBBRXZ010000195.1:0-1909 GCA_038238095.1 Saccharimonadales bacterium (SeqCode) | reverse complement strand
GGCTCTACTATAGTTAAAACTTTACAGGCTCAAGGACTGGATTGGAATATCACGCCAAATTCCATGAAGGTCACAGTTACGACTCTCGAACCTATCGTTGAAGGCTTCATCATAGGGTCGGCAGTATCAGGTATAATCGGACTATCAATCATGGCGTATTAGGAGAAAACAATGGCAATAGGATTTCCAGCAGCAACAGGAGACGTTCTCTCCGCCGCTATGTTTAACGGGCTGATAACTTTTACAGTAGGAACAGATCAGACCAACGATTACACCACAGTACTAAATGACCAATTCCAGACTTTAGTGCCTATGAATAAAGCAACAGCAGTAGCCTTTAAATTGCCTACTAATGCATCAGTAGCCTTTCCAGTCGGCACTGCTATCACTATTTTAAATAAAGGCGCAGGAGTAGTAACGATCTCAGCAGTCACTTCAGGAACTACGACAGTGCTTAGCGCTGGTGCGGTTGCAGCTTCTCCTACTTTGGCACAATATAAGACCGCAGTCTGCATTAAGACTGCTGCAGATATCTGGTATGTAGCAGGAGCAGTTGCCTAATGCTTGGTAATATCGTAGCGGGGTTACTAGCGCCTACTGTGCCCAAGCCTGTCGTAACAGGCGGAACACTTTACACAGTTGGTTCATATAACTATAGAATTTTTACGGCAGGCGGCACATTTGGAGTCACTGTCGCACCCCTGACTGCCGATATTTTAGTTATCGCTGCTGGCGCAGGTGGTGGTGCTTTTGATGGTGGCGGCGGTGGCGCCGGTGCAATAGAAGGCTTAAGTTTTTATCAAACACAAACTTTAAGCATCCTAAATTACACTGTTGTAGTAGGCGGGTTTGGTGCTGGCGCAGCCAGCGGTTCAGTAAAAGGCGGCTCGGGATCTAATAGTTCTTTTGCTGGAACTTCAACAATAACAGCACTGGGCGGTGGTGGCGGTGGAAGTCAATCCGCATCAGCAAATGGCGTTGCTGGAGGTTCAGGCGGCGGTGCTGGCGGAAATAATGGTTCAGGTGGCGGTGCTTCAGGTTCAAATACTTTTGCTGGCGGTAATGCCAGCACATCAGCACCTAATTATGGTTCAGGTGGCGGCGGCGGTGCTACAGCCGCAGGCGGTGCTGGAACTTCAACCGCAGGCGGTGCTGGCGGAGAGGGAAAAACCTTAACTTCCATAGATGCAAATTTTACCGCCGCAAATATGGCAGTTTTTAGTGATATGACTGTAATCAGTTCAGGCGGCGGTGGTGGAACTTATCAAGGTGGAACAGGCGGTGCTGGTGGAACAGGCGGCGGAAACGGCAAAGCTCTAAACGCCGCGGGTGATAACGCAGTATCTTTTGGTTCAGGTGGCGGCGGCGGTGCAAATAGTTTTGCTGGCGGAAACGGAAAAGATGGCTTAGTTATTGTGAGGTACGCGGTATGAGTTACTGGGCAGAAATAGATTTAGATAATAAAGTGACCCGCGTATTGGTAGGCGATAACAACGACCCAGCAGGCGATGAAGGCTATCAATGGCTAATTGATAATCTTGGCGGGACTTGGATTAAGACTTCATACAATGGCAACATCCGCGGAACTTATGCAGGAATTGGCTATGCATACAATGAAGCAGAGGATATTTTTATTTCGCCGCAGCCTTATCCTTCTTGGGTTAGAACTGGCTCTTTCTGGAATGCACCTATTCCAATGCCGACAGATGGCGCAATGTATTCATGGGATGAGGGAGCGGGTCAGTGGAATGAAGCCTAGACTATCAAAAGCAGCAATCCAACTAAGAGAGCAGTTCGATGATACTTTCAGCGATCGTGACCGTACCTCGGACGGGTGGATTGGTGATACCAGACACGGTGCTCGCAAGTCTGACCATAATCCAGATGAGCAAGGCTGGGTTCGTGCCAT
>JBBRXZ010000194.1:0-1916 GCA_038238095.1 Saccharimonadales bacterium (SeqCode) | reverse complement strand
TGGGGGCTCTGTAGTAGGTACTTATCAGATTACTTCTGGTAACGACATCTATACCTTTAACTTCGGTTGGGGTACTGGTGGTTGGGGTGGTCCTGTTGCTGGTGGTCCATCTACTACTTTAAATGGCGCTATATCTAATTCAGCTACAACTATTACTGTTGTCTCTACAACAGGTTTTGCAACTACAGGTTCTTTGCTAATTGATAGCGAGACGGTTACTTACACAGGCATTAGTCCTACTACATTTACAGGTTGTGTCCGAGGAATAAACGGTACAGGTTCAGGTGCAGCAGCTGCACATAGCTCAGGCACTGCAGTACAACAATCTAACGGATATACGGGTTGGGGTGGCGCTACGGGCATTGGTGTTGGTGTGCAGTTACGTCTATGGAGTCTTGGTAATTTTGGGCAGAACCTACTTGCTAACCCTCGGGGTGGCCCTATCTACTACTGGGTTCCTGATTCAGCAAACCCTACAAGTACGTACAACGTAGCACAGGTTTTATCTAGTGGTAATACTAATACTCAAAATGGTACTCAATGGTGGTTAGCTGATGCAGATACTCCGTTGATGGTTAACTATGTTTTGGTTTCAGATGCTAGTCGTTTTACTATTGCACTAGGTACTAATGATTATGGCTCTACAATTCAAAACCCATTGCTTGTCCGTTGGTCAGACCAAGAAAGCGTTACAACCTGGACTCCCGCAGTTACAAATCAAGCAGGTAGTTATCAGCTAAGTCATGGCTCCGCTATTATTAATGCTATTCAGTCTCGCCAAGAAATTCTTATTTGGACTGATGCCGCCCTGTATTCTATGCAGTATTTGGGTGCTCCCTTTGTCTGGGGTTTTAACTTATTAGCGGACAACGTCTCTATTATTTCTCCTAATGCTGCTGCAGTAGCAAGTAACGTAACCTATTGGATGGGGCAGGATAAGTTCTATATGTACTCGGGCCGTACCGAAACGCTACCTTCTACCTTGCGTCAGTACGTATTTCAAGACCTTAATGCCACCCAAGCCTACCAGTTCTTTGCAGGGACAAACGAAGGGTTTAACGAGATATGGTGGTTCTATTGTTCTGCCGACTCTAATTACGTAAACCGATATGTCATCTATAACCACTTAGAACGCATCTGGTACTATGGAAATCTTGGACGTACAGCATGGTTAGATAGCGCCCTACGTGCTACTCCTACAGCTGCAAACTATGTCGTAGGTAGTACTGATACTTCAAACCTTATCTACCATGAAAATGGGGTTAATAACGGGGAAGTTAACCCTCCGGCAGCTATTAATTCTTTTGTACAGTCTTCTGACTTTGACATTGGTGATGGGCATAACTTTGGGTTTGTGTGGCGCATTATCCCTGACGTTTCGTTTGATGGGTCTGAAAATAATAACCCGTCACTAAGCTTTACTGTACTACCACGTCAAAACCCTGGAGCGAACTATGGTACGGATAGCAATCCAATAGTATCTAGTAAGCAGAATTACCAAAACAAAAATACCTACGAGGTGCAGCAGTTTACAGAATATGCCTATGTCCGTATGCGTGGTCGTCAAATGGCTTTTAAAATAGAGTCTAACGATATCGGGACCCAATGGCAGTTAGGTGTTCCTCGTCTTGATATCAAACCTGATGGTCGTAGGTAATGGCTAATACCACCCCGAATATACCGCTTAGTGCAACAAAGGCACCTGCTTTACCTATTGCACCTATAGAGTACTCTCAACAGTATGCGGATCAGTTTAACCGTATTCTAAGACTTTACTTCTCTCAGCTAGATAACTTTACACAAGTACTAGGTGGTGTACAAGCAGGTACTACAGCGGAGCGTCCAGGGGTGGACTTATATATTGGTCAGCCGTTCTTTGATACTACTTTAAATACGCTTGTTGTTTGGAACGGCTC
>JBBRXZ010000193.1:0-1950 GCA_038238095.1 Saccharimonadales bacterium (SeqCode) | reverse complement strand
TTGGCCGAGTAGGGCGAAGCATTACAACTTCACCCTCTCACAGATCCGTACGTGACAGTCTCCCGTCATACGGCTCTTACCAGTCTCTTTTAAGTTCAGAAAGATGTTTGTCCCCAGTACCAGTGTATAAACAAGTACTTGTGATGTTCAGCGATTTGTTGCACCTTTTCATTTGCTTCTATGTACCCGCACTTGTGCTTCTTTGCATACCACCTTCCTATTTGCTTGTTGATTGGCATAAACACTTTGCTCAACTCCGATGGCCGGAACTTGCCATAGTAGTTTATCCATCCTCTGGATTGCAGCTTTATACTTTGGCTTATTTCCATCAGCGTTTTACTCGTGTCTTTAAACACTTTGTTCTCTCTTAGCCATGTCTGTATTCTCTTTACTGCTTTGCTGCTGATGCCTGGTGTAAACGTTCCTATCATCCGCCCATCTTTTGTACTTGCTTTGCGTGGCTTGAAGCGGTATCCTAAAAAGTCAAAACTTTTGTTTGGATGTTCATCATCGCTTCCCCACTTCTGGCACTTGACAATCTTTGTTTTCTCAGGATGCAGCGTTAGTCCGCAATCTTCCATTCGCTTTCTTATCTGTTCAAGTAATTGCTCTGCCTGTTGTAAGCTGTTGCAATGTACTATCACATCATCTGCATATCTTTCAAACGGGTTATTTGCATGATGTTTCTGCATCCATTTATCAAATACAAAGTGAAGGAACATATTGGCTAATACAGGGCTGATTACTCCGCCCTGCGGTGTGCCTTTGGTTCGCTGTTCTATGTTTCCTTCTGCCTTGTGTATTGACGTGTTCAGCCATCGCTTCACGTACATCAATATCCATTTCTCTGTTGTAAAACGCTCCACCGCTTTCATCAGCAACACATGGTCCATGTTGTCAAAGAACCCTTTGATGTCAAGGTCTATCACCCAGCCGTACCTGAAACACATTTCCCTGCATTGTGCCAACGCATCGTGTGCACTTTTGCCCGGACGGTAACCGTATGAGCTGTTATGAAATTCCTTTTCTGTCAATGGCTCTAAGATGTCCACTACCACTTGCTGTGCAATCCTGTCAAGCAAAATCGGTATGCCTAACCGCCTTTCGCCACCACCAGCTTTGGGTATGATAACTTCTCTGGTTGCCTGCGGAAAATAACTGCCGCTTGTCATTCGGTTCCAGAGTTTATGCAGCAACTCTTTGTGCTGCTTGTCAAACCCTTCCCACGACATGCCATCTATCCCGCCTGCTCCCTTGTTGCTGCGTACTTTTTTGTATGCTGCCATTACCTGTGCCATGCTGATGGCGTACCTGCCATCTTCTTTCTTTACCGTTGGTTCCATCGTTCAAAGTCTTTCCCCTTTTACAAGGTTGTTCTAATTGATTTTACCCGACTGGTCAAGTCCCTTCGCTCTGCTTTGCTTTCACAAAACGTCTTCACTACTACGAACTTGTCCGCCCCTGACAAATGCTCATCGGCTACTTTTGACCTCGCAATTTGTGCTGCTTGTGTCTTTTCACCCCCTTCGGCTTTCGTACGCTTTCACTTTGTTTCCAGTCGTCTTTACCTATTCGCCTTCGCTTGGCTTATGTCAGGTTCTCCTGTTCCATTGTTTAGCCTGTATAAGTGTCTTGCCTTCTCTATACCGTACATCATACAGCCTGTATCAGTTTATATCCGCTGTACTCTTTAACAACATGCGACGGAATGTTGCTTTCGATGTAAACTTTCAAGTTTTCGATACCTCATCAAAGGTTCACTTGCGTTCAACTCACTTACACTTACCTAACCGCTAACGTTCAGCACCTCACCCCTTAAAGTAAAGCACCTTAGCGTGGTTTGATAGATTTGTCTGACCAACTCTACCGATAGTTCATCCCTTTTTAAAAGAACTCTATCATCTAAACAATAGCTTTGCAGGACACAACGTCGCACCCTTGTGCTGTTAG
>JBBRXZ010000192.1:0-1977 GCA_038238095.1 Saccharimonadales bacterium (SeqCode) | reverse complement strand
TGCTGATGCAGAAGTATTGGTAAAGGTTACCGTGAATGAAGTATTCGTGCTGGTAGCAGTTAATGAGGTCCATGTTGATCCGTTATCTGTTGAATATTCATATACAGCCCCTGAGATATAAGGACTCCAGGTTGCTGTGAAGGTTATTGCACTTCCTGAACAAATGGTGGTCGATCCTGAAGCGGATAAGGTAGGCACTCCGGTGAAATCTGGTTTAACCAATACTGATACCGCATTGCTGCTTACCGTGCTGCACACTCCGTTGGTCACCTGTACCCTATAGTACATCGTGGTATTGGAGCTAACCACAGGATTTTGCTGTGGCATGCTTGAAGCAGTGGCCGAGCTCATATTGCTATAGGTGGTGCCATCTGTTGATGATTGCCATTGAATAGTTCCGGTGTTTCCGCTTACCGAGGCATTGATTGTTCCACCACTGCAAATTGTGCTCGCTGTAGTTAAGGTTACAGTACCCGCCACTGATGGTGGAGTAATGGTAACCGTAATAGGGTTTGAAACAACCGCTGCACATGGGCTATTGGTTACCCTTACTTTATAGATGCTTGTGGCTGAAGGAGAAACAGTAAATGAACTTCCACTCACAGTATTATACGTAGCTCCGTTATCTGCGCTTAGTTCATAAACCGTTGAGGCAGTTGTATTGGTATAAGATGCTGTTAAGGTGGTTGAGCTTCCGCCGCAAATGGTGGCTGTTCCGGCCAACGATACTGTTGGATTTGGAACAACTGTAATGGTGGCATCCGTAGAATTTGCTTCCGAACAGATGCTTCCTGCGTCACGCAATACTGCATGATATAAAGTGGTAGTTCCCGGAGTATTGTTTGCAGTTATCGTAGCGCTGGTGCTGGCTATGGTGGTCCAGCTGGTGCCGCCGTTGGTTGAATATTCCCAACGAACGATATTGCCTGTATAACCGCTAACGGTTACTGTGGCGCTGCCCGTGGTACATACCGAGCTGGCTGAGGCTGTGGCTGTGCCTCCTACCGCAGGGCTGATCACCGTGATGGTGATGGCCGTATTGGTTACATCGCTGCACACCCCATTATTCCAGCGTACACGGTACATCGTGGTGTTCTGGATATTGGTATAGTTATAAGTAGTTCCGCCGGTGGCGATTGCCGTCCAGTTCGTTCCGCCATTGGTGCTGGCTTCCCAATTGATCGTGCCGCTGCCTGCACCCGATAAGGTGATGGTGCCATTGGTGCCTTTACATACCGAAGTAGAGGTAGATGAGAACGCTGCGCTGGCCGGGGCCTGGAATACAGTGATCTTAACCATATTGCTTCTCACTGCCGTACATGCTGCCAAGGCATCTCTTACTACTGCACGGTACCATCTGTCGCCTACCACATTTGTGGCTGTGATTGATGTAGTGGTTACTCCAAGTGAGTTCCAGGTGGTTTGATCGGCGCTGATCTCCCAGTCGATGATATTGCCGCTGAAGCCGTTCAAGGTAATCGAAGGCATGGAGCTGCTATTACATACCGAAGCCGAAGAGGTAGTGGCTGTGCCGGCTACCGGTGCTGGGCTTACTGTGATGGTGATAGGATTAGATACAACCGATGCACATGGGCTATTGGTTACTCTTACTTTATAAACGCTGGTGGTTGAAGGAGAAACAGTAAATGAACTTCCGCTCACTGTATTATATGTAGCTCCGTTATCTGCGCTTAGTTCATAAACCGTTGAGGCAGTTGTATTGGTATAAGATGCTGTTAAGGTTGTTGAGCTTCCTGCGCAGATGGTGGCTGTTCCGGCCAACGATACTGTTGGATTTGGAACCGCAGTAATATTTACAGTATTGCTTGTATAAGGATTACAACCTGAATTGGTAACTCTCACTTGTACCTGTATGCTTGTTGATATAGGGTAAGCACTTAATGTGCTTACTAAATTCGCCTGACTGGAAGCAGTAGTCCATGATGTTCCACCATTGGTAGAATATTCAAATGTGGT
>JBBRXZ010000191.1:0-2001 GCA_038238095.1 Saccharimonadales bacterium (SeqCode) | reverse complement strand
TAGACTGTCAAAAATAAAAACACAAAAGATTACAGACATTATTGAATAACTATGAGCAAGGAATTTAAAAAGTTAGCAGCCTTTGGATTTATCATTAGTTTCTTCACTTCAACTTATGTTACCTTTCTTGGGACAGTTTTAAAACAGGGGTTCGCCACGGAAGATTTTTTTAGTAATTGGATAAGTCTAATTCCAAAAGCATATTTGGCTGTTTTGCCTTTTGTTCTCATAACAGGACCAATTGTAAGAAAACTTGTTGACAAACTTTTTGACAGAAATAAAATTGACCACCTAAGCGAAGAGAAGGGCAGCCGCTAGTCGAGTAAGCAAGGGGATTTTCACCCCCTGCTCCTCACAGAACCGTACGTGAACCTCTCGATTCATACGGCTCTTCAAGATGTGTTTTCATTTAATAAGCCGGGCATACACTCCAATGGGCAAACAGTCCGGGCTGCATCCTGTACAAGGTATTGAGCCATCGGCGGCTCTTACGCAGGTTCATCCGCCTGTTCCATTTGCACCATTTCTCAAGCCTTCTGTTTACAAAGCGCCACAGGTCGTTCAGGTCTCTTTTGATAAAGTGACAGTAGTAGTTTTGCCAGCCACGCACTAATGGATTCAAAAGATTAGCTACCACATATATACTGCCCGTCCGGGCATGTAATTTTAGGCTGCGTACCTTATCCATTATTGCTTTCTTCGATGCCTTCGACGGCGAGGGAAGTATCCGCAGTTTCCATTCTCCTTCCACCTTTACCCATTGTGGTTTAAACTCGTAACCTCCCATTTCAAAGGTGTGAACGCTATGCTCACTTCCGTTTGTTTGGCTGCGATTCAAACTGATAATTTGGGTTTTAGTAGGATGGATAGTCAGCCCACATGCAGTAAAGCGTGTCTGCAACTTTTTAAGTATGCTTTCGGCTATCTGCTCCCTGCGTGCATGAATGATGATATCGTCTGCATAACGCTCAAACCGGATACCCGGATAGTTTTGCTTCATCCATCCATCAAACACTACATGTAAATACAGGTTGGCTAACAATGGACTGATGACACCTCCCTGCGGTGTGCCGCTCTTCGGTTGGGTCTGGCTTCCATCTTCATGCAATACACTGGCTTGTAACCAACGACTAACGTAGAGGCTTACCCATTTTTCTTTGCAGTAAAACTGTAAGGCCTTTAGCAACTTGTCGTGGGGTATGCTATCAAAATAGCTTTTGATGTCCAGCGTAATTACATATGGGTATTGAGAGCAGTTGAACTTTGCCCGGTGCAATGCATCGTGCATGCTTTTCCCTGTTCTGTACCCATACGAGTTTTGATGAAAATGGGGTTCTAAATACTTTTCTAAATGAACCCTTACTACTTGTTGTGCTATCCTGTCCAGCAACGTGGGCAGGCCCAGTACTCTTTTGCTCCCATCCTTTTTGGGGATGCTGACGGCCTTAATGGCTTTTGGAAAATAACTGCCTGAAGCAAGGCGCACCCACAACTGGTACAATAGACGACTGCGGTGGGTGTGTAAATACGCCCACGTCATGCCATCCGTACCGGCCGCTTCGCCGCCTTGCTTTACATGTTGGTACGCCTCCCATACCATTGTGGTACTAACGGGTACGCTTACTCCTTGTTTGGAAAACATCTCCATCATTCCTTTCGGTTGTTTTGTGTTCACCAATTTTTACATCTTGTGTACCCCTTCGCTTCTGCTTACTTTCATAAGCTATCAACACTACTACGGGTACATCCGTCCCTGTCGCTGGTTTATGAAGGCTTATTACATCTTACGGGTGCTCCGCTTGATGGTTTTGCCTCTGTGCTTTTCATACGTCCTGGATCAACCGCAGACGGCTTTATCTATTAGCACATTCAACCAGTACAGGTTCTCCAGTTCCGCCTCTGCGCCTGTCTGTAAGTCCCGGCGGCTTTATCCCGGATGCAGCTAACACTTCTGGCAACCTGTAGCGAATGTTAACTCTTAATCGAAACAATCATGTGCAT
>JBBRXZ010000190.1:0-2047 GCA_038238095.1 Saccharimonadales bacterium (SeqCode) | reverse complement strand
CTTTCTTTTTAGCATCAACCTTAGATGATGCACCCCAAGCATTAAGACTGAGTAACAGTCTTGTTGGGTCACCATTAGGCTTACGCTCAGGTCCTGGTGCACCGCCCATACGGGCTAAGAAAGATGCACGACGAGGATTATTACCAGACTTAACTGGGGCTTTAAGAGTGCCACCAGTCTGAGCCTTATAGGATGCGCGACCCTTTGCGTTAAGTCCGCCAGAGGGACTCTTGCCCTCTTTACGTTGCCACGCCGCGCTAGCCATTACTTAGCCTTTGGTTTAACAGTTGCCTTTGGTTTAACAGTTGCCTTTGGTGTTGGCGCAGTTTTGATTGTAGGTAAGTACAAGCCAGGATATTTCTTATCTAATGCTGCGCGTGCTTTAGCCTCTGCTGAGGCTACTCCCTTTGGAGATACCTGCTTCTTTAGCGCATCAACTGCTGCTGCTCCCTTTGGAGCCTTTGGAGTTGTCATCGTGAGGATAGAACCAGATTTTGGGTTAATTGGATTAAACCAACTTGTTCCAAATTTAGCCTTTGGAGTTGTCATTTACTTCTTCTTGCCCATCTTTTTCATGGCTGCTGGAGACATCTTCTTCATACCCATTTTCATTTCTTTGGCTTTCATGCCTTTAGTTTCCATCTTCTCACCAAATGCATATGCCTTCTTTGCTACTGCTTTCTTTGCCATCTTCATTATATTGCTCCCATGTGTTTTAGTGGTTCGAGTGTTTTCTTAGTTATATCTTTTGCCTTAGGCATCGTTTCCGAATTGTAAGGTTTGTTAATAACTTCTGATGCCTTATAGGCTTCTTGGATTTGTTTATGAGATGTACCTGCTGGCTGCATACCTTGTGCTCTAGCATCGCGGTAAGCCTGCAGTTCGTTATTCCACTTCTTATCGGAGACATCTCTTGTAGTATCTCCAGTATTTAATTCTAGTGTCATAACTTTGCAACCAAAGCAACCTTCTACATATTCAGGATGCTTCTGTATCTGATGTAAACTCATTGTGTCCCTTACTGTATTGTGAAGTTTGCTTCTGTCACGCCTACGCCACCAGCAATTAGTGCTACCTTGGTAGCCTCATCTACCGTGTAGTTGTAACCACCTTTGTAAGTTTCTTCTGCATTATTTAGGTAGTCATCTTGTACGTAACGAACTACTAAGTATGCACCTGAGTACTTAACAATAGATACTCCAACATTCTTTTTACGGAAGTAGAATAGGCGATGCGCGCCAGTAGGACCCTCAGATACTATTGGTGTCTTAAATGTGTAGCTAGCCATTATTCTCCTTAATGAACTTACTGATGAGGCTAAGTTTCCTTAACCCCACCCGTCAATCAATTATGAAGCGATTGATGAACCTGACTCAATACGGTATAGAGCTTCTTCACGGTAACGTGCAAAGCCTAGTACGCCGTACCAACCCATTGGACGATGACGCATTAACTTGTCAACGACTGGTCCGATAACTACGTGTGGTTCTTCGGCAACAGCTTGTGCCATTGCTTGTCCACCACAGACGATTGTGCGATACACGCGTGCTGATGCCGCACCGTCTGTTGCATTGTAAAGACGTGGTGATTCAATAAAGAATGCACCTTCGTAGTTACCAATTTCTCCTGCCCAGATACGGTCTTGTGCTGCACCGTATTGGTTTGGAAGTAGCCATCCTGCTGAACCTGTTTCAGCGCGAAGGTCGTGTGAGACCTCTGGGTGAATACCAGTCCAGTACAATGAACCCTTACGGGCGACTGCATTGCCTGCACGTAATTTAGCAACTGCACGACGGATGTTGGCAGATGATAATGTTGCAGCAGCAGTTACTGTTGCTGTTGATGTTGCTGTTGCACCTGCGAAGATTACGTTTGAACCACCGCGAAGTGTTGTCATTGCTACCTTGTCGATTGAATCTGCAAGGTTGAACGCAATGATGTTAGCAATCGCTGGGTCAACATCAGCAAGTGAGAACAACTCTAATGCGCGAGTTACGAGAACTGAGTTACCGTACTCTGCAAGAGTAATTGTTGTAGTTGTTGGTGT
>JBBRXZ010000189.1:0-2078 GCA_038238095.1 Saccharimonadales bacterium (SeqCode) | reverse complement strand
AGGAACTTCAGGGCTACAGTGGCTTGAAAAGCCATAGGGCCAGGTATACTGTTTAGAAATATAAGCAATGCCATCCTCATCGCGGGTCGCTTTTTCGTAATACTGCTCCAGTGTCCCCTCCATCAGTAAATTAGCCTGTAGCGCCGACATACCGTGGCCGGGACCAAGTATAAAAATCGCTGATTGCCGGTGTTTTTTAACTAAATAATTCAGGTGTGCATAGACAAAGTTGATGCCAGGACAAGTTCCCCAATGTCCGACCAACTTGCGCTTGATATCTTCGGAGCGGAGTGGCCGTTCCAATAGGAAGTTATCCTGCAGGTATATCTGAGCGACTGATAGATAATTCGCTGCGCGAACGTATTTCTGAATTTTATCAATATCCTGCATTATGATGTTCTTAGTATACAACCGGCAGCGTACCATCTCAAAATCCAGGAGACATTGTTTCATTACATGTAAGCGGTATATACTGACAACGTAATTGGGCGGATAAACTTATGCCTGACGGAGCGAAGTCTAAAAAAATAAAGGCCATGTTCCACGGCGGCCGGCGCTTGAGCTATCAGAAAAATGAAATTATTCTGCGCGCTAACGATACTCCAAAGGGTGTCTATCTTATAGACACCGGTATGATCAAAATTTATTCGCTGACCAGACAAGGCGATGAACATGTACACCATTTTTTTGGATCAGGTGATTTCTTTCCTATGATATGGACCTTTCGCGGCTTTATGCGCAACGTATATTACGAAACGCTGGAGCCCGCGACAATCTGGCTGGTTCCTCATGAAACCTTCATAGAATTTATTACCAATAACCGTGACGTGATGTTTGAGCTACTGGAAGAAATGGTGGACCGCTATCGTCTCTACGCTGGCCGTATTGATAATTTGCTATATTCCGACGCCCGGGAACGCTGCGCTTACCGGTTACTGTCGCTGGCTCACCGCTTCGGTCTCAAAACCAATGGCCACCTGGTCATTAACGCCACCATTACGCATGAAGACATGGCTCACTCCATAAACATGACCCGTGAAACATTTGGCCGGTCACTAGGCCGCCTACAGCGGAAGAACATTATCGGCTATGATTCCCGTCACCGCCTTATTATCAAAGACTTGTCTGCCCTTATCAGTATAATCGGCCGGGAAGAAACAGCCACCATGTGGCCGGAACTCATGAAGTTCGTGGATTAAGTTTTTTGTTATAGACCAGGCTCGACGAGCAATGCCTACGGGTTTACAATGAATATAGTTAAATAAATTATGGGGAGGTTTTATGTTTACACTACCGGAGCTGCCATATGATTACGACGCCTTTGGAAAATACATCAGCAAAGACATCATGGAGCTGCACCATTCCGGGCATCATCAGACTTATGTCGACAAGCTGAATAAAGCGCTCGAGGAAGCACCGGAATTCCAGAGCAAATCAATCGAAGAAATTATCAGAAACCTGGACGATTTACCTGAATCTATCCGTAAAACCATACGAAATAATGGCGGCGGACACTATAACCACACTCATTTCTGGAAATTTATGTCACCCGATGGCGGTAATGAGCCTAGCGGTAAACTGGCGGACACCCTTAAGCAGAAATATGGCGATTTTCAGGGTTTTATGGACGCTTTCGGCGACAAGGCTCTCGGTGTTTTTGGCAGCGGCTGGGCCTGGCTGCAACCTGACTTATCTATCGTTACCACACCAAACCAGGACTCACCCCTTACCACTGGTGACCCAGAGCCTATCCTCGGCCTGGACGTCTGGGAACACGCTTACTACCTGGACTATACCTACAAGCGCGGCGACTACATTAAAGCCTGGTGGCACGTCGTCAACTGGCCCGAAGTCCAAAACAGATTCGAAACCACCCTAAAGTAACCATCTCCAGTCTTGTTAGTCTTAAATTTGCACCAGATAATTCACGCCTCAATAAAGCCTCAATAAAGTCTAGACACTTGTAACATATTGTGTTAAAATTTCAAAAAGCTGATATTTAATAGTTTTTTAATATTTGTGTGTAATGATGAGGAGCATGCAGTTACTGCCCAAAATCCTACTAGTCGAAGATGATT
>JBBRXZ010000188.1:0-2085 GCA_038238095.1 Saccharimonadales bacterium (SeqCode) | reverse complement strand
TCACGCTTCTTTCCATTGCCGCCAGGCTTTCATCATCTCTTTGAGTTCGTCGGTAAGATGGCACTCGTCTATGCGCACAGTGTCGTTTTGATCCGCCAGCCATTTAAGAGAATGCACACCGTCAAAAATCTGGCTCACTCCGTCTTTTTTAACCAGGACGTTGATTCTCCCTCTTTCTCTGTCAAAGCCGCAGATCACAGCAAAACACAGATGCGGCCTCCATAAATCAGCATGTCCAGGGCGCTCCGCGTATACAATGATGTCCCCGACATTCAGCGGCTGTCCCAACACATCGGCGGGACTCCTTGTAATGTCGTTGTTTGGTCGCACAATAGCACTCTCCTTGTTTTATTGACAATCTGGCCTCCTGGCCCGATGGGGTAGGGGGGTCATCCCATCTCTTTGTCTCTTCCAATTCACAGTAAAGCGAGCGGAAGCCCCATCCCTTGTGGGTGGGGTCAGCGAGACAATCTAAATTATTTTTCTGAACGTATTATTTTTGTAGGAACAGTCACATGATATATGGTATAATAATTATGTGAAGCAAATTATCTCAGCCAAACTTAAGTTGAACCCGAACACAGAGCAGGCTCAGGCTCTCCGTCTTTTGCTGCAAACTTACGTCAAAGGACTGAACCTTGCTTCTCAAAAGGCATTTGAACTTGGCAAAACTGGAAATGGTGCTCTTATCCAAAAGAATGTCTACACGGAATTACGTCAAGACTTAAAAATCCCATCGCAACTTGCTTGTGGGATTTGTCGTTATACTGGCGCGGCCTATAAGACGTTATGGAAAACTGCTAAAACCCACTCTGACAAGTGCAAGGCAAACTCAAAGAAACGATACAAAAAGTTTCAAGGATTGGATCAACCTCCAAAGTTTGTCTCTCTTGCTTTAACGTATCAAATCGGCAAGGATTTTGGCTTTAAGTCAGAACATCATGTGAGCCTTCTGACTCTGGATGGCAGGATTTCTGTACCGTATGATGGGTGGAACAAGCACATTGGTTATATCCAAGATAAAACAACCAGGGTTGGAGCCGCAAAGCTGTGTTATGACAAAATCAAGAAGGCGTACTTCCTCTTTGTCTCTTTAGAGATTGAGCTTCCTGATTTTTCTCCAGCACAACACACCTCTATTGTAGGTGTGGATGTGGGACAACGCTACCTGGCTGTAGTAACAGACACAAAAGATAAAACAGTTTTTGTGTCAGGCAAGGCGGCTTGCCATAAATCTGAGCATTATGCTCGGAAGAAGAAAGAACTTCAATGCAAAGGCACTCGTTCGGCAAAGAGGCGTTTACGCCAAATGTCCAAGCGAGAGAGACGGTTTAAGAGTGCATTGAATCACCAGACAGCAAGGCAGATCGTTGATCGGTTTCCAAATGCCATGCTTGGCTTTGAAGACCTCATTCAGATCAGAAGTACAACAAATCGCAGGCACAGCAAGAAGGCATCGAAAAAGCAACGATCCGCTAATCGCAAACAAAGTAAGTGGTCGTTTCGTGATCTACAAGAATACACAGCATATAAAGCAAATCTTGTGGGTTCAATGCCTGTTAAAGTGTTTTCGCACTACACATCACAATCATGTCCAAAATGTGGGCATACTGGAAAAGAAAACAGGCCCAACAAAGGTTTGATCTTTTGTTGTGTTGTGTGCGGATTTGAGCTACATTCTGATTTGGTTGGAGCGAGAAACATTGCTTTAAGAACCCTGCTCACTCGACAAGATTGGATGAGTACAGGCTGTTTGTCAACCAGCCTTAATGTTTCGGATGATGAATCCAAAGCGGAGTGTCTGCGAAGGTACTCTGAATTGCGGTGGAGTCCAGAAACGAAAGTTGTAGGAATACAAGATACTCCTACAAGCCACACCCCTCGTGGGTGTGGTAGTTGACAACTGAGGAGCAAGATGCTTTACGCACCATTCACTGCCGATGGCATACAAAACATCTTTGATAACGCGGCCCAACACTGGCCGCAGGCGGAAGCCTACAATCTATACTACGTCACCCGTACTCAGGAGTTGTGCTGTCTGTGCGCGGGAATTCCGCGCCCCGAAGGGGACGATCTCAAGTTCTT
>JBBRXZ010000187.1:0-2092 GCA_038238095.1 Saccharimonadales bacterium (SeqCode) | reverse complement strand
TGGCAATTGATTCAGTAATCCTGATCTATGTATTGAATGCGGAGGCGCCGCAACATCGGAAGGCCCTTGATCTGCTGCAAACTATCGAGACCGGGCGCCAGCCGGCTGTCTGGTCAACGGTAGCCGTGGCCGAAGTGTTAGTGCACCCGATTGCCAGCGGCCAGATTGACTATCTCTCCCGGGCGCGTCAGCTGGTACTGGATTTTCCAAATAGCCAGGTCATACCGGTTTCGGCGAACATTGCGGAGTATGCTGCGGCCCTGCGTGCCCGTTTCGCCTCGCTTAAGTTACCGGACGCTTTGCATTTAGCGACAGCGGTTATGAGTAAAGCCGAGGTGTTTGTGACCAACGACATTAATTTAACCAAGCTGAAGATTGACGGACTGGCTATCCGCCGATTGGAGTAACGAAGGGTAGCGGCTGACGTATATAACCATCATCTATAAAACATTAATACGTTTCAATTTTGTAATTAATTAACGTTAGTTAGTTTATATATAATTCATTATTTGTGTTATTATGAGAATCTATGAAGCTGATCACACGTTATAAATTTAAGCAAATTATCCGGTTAATGGAGCCAGGTAAAGTTGTAGTTCTGTATGGGGCCCGACGTGTCGGCAAGACAACATTACTGTCTCTTTTGCAGACTCATCTGGGTTTGGATAACGTCAAAACACTGAACGGTGATTACCCGGCGGACCGGGAAGAGATAGTCCAAAGTACCATTAGCCAGCAGTCGCTTAAACTGTGGATTGGTAACGCCAAAGTGCTAATGATAGACGAGGCGCAGTTTATAGAAGAGGTTGGATTGGTGTTGAAGCGGATTGTCGATGCGCTACCAAACCTTAAGATTATTGTTAGCGGGTCAGCTAGTTTTGAGCTGGCCCAGCAGGTCGGGGAGCCACTGGTTGGCCGTAAGTGGACGTCCATGCTCTATGCTTTATCGTGGTCAGAGATGCATGCCAGACAGCCTACCCCTACGGAAGTCGAGAATAACCTGTTATACGGTTGTTATCCAGGAGTAGTAACGGCGGATAGCTACCAGAAAAAGGCGGCCGAGTTGCAGGAAATAGTCAGCGGCTACTTGCTTAAAGACGCTCTTAACCTGGAGGGCCTGCGCGATTCAAAGAAGATCAGGGACTTACTGAAGCTAATAGCCTTTCAGGTTGGCTCCGAAGTCTCTGTTGCCGAGCTTGGCTCGCAGCTGGCTCTCAGCCGCCGGCAGGTTGAACAATACCTGGATATTTTTGAAAAGTCTTTTGTGATCTTTCGATTAGGAGGCTTGAGCCGTAATCTGCGCAAGGAAATTGCCAAGAGCTCCAAGTATTATTTCTATGACACCGGCATTCGCAATGCGGTCATTAATAACTTTAACCGGCTTGAGGGTCGTGATGATGCCGGCAAACTCTGGGAAAATGCTATTATTGTTGAACGCCTTAAGCTGCACGACAGTCTTGAACAAGTTCAGCCAGCGTATTATTTCTGGCGAACCTATGATCAGCAGGAAATTGATCTAATTGAGGATGCGGGCGGTAAATTAGCTGCTTTTGAGTTTAAGTTGCAGGATACATCGTCGGTACCAGGTGGATATAAAAAAGCTTATCCGGACAGCGTCTATACTACCATTAACAAGCAGAATTATTGGGAATTTTTAAGCAGCTGAATCCGGGACAATAGTTGTAGCTATGTGCTGGCAATACTTGATAGCGATTTTAAAAGCGTTCCGTTATTGGAAATTATCGGTCATAACGAGTAAGTTAAATTATTAAGAATTGTATCTCTCTATCTGTTATTTGGACAGTATTGTAGTTATAAAATCAACGTAGTTAATTAAAATACATATATTTTTACACAGTATTTATTAAAACCGACAAACTTCCGGCGCTTAAATATAGGCTAATGACAGAGGTTTTTAATAAAATAACGGCAGTTTTGCATACATTTTTTACTTATATTACATACAAAATCACTCTAACAGGGGTAGAGTATATTGAATAAACTATTTACAAATCGTAACCGTTAACGTTATAATAACTGAGGTATTTGGAGTAGAATCTCTATCTTAAACGCTGAAAAGTAAAACATGAAC
>JBBRXZ010000186.1:0-2101 GCA_038238095.1 Saccharimonadales bacterium (SeqCode) | reverse complement strand
TTATATGGTGAGGGTTTAATCTCTTTTACGTTTATGTGCTGGATAGTTAGATCGTTTTTCACGCTGGGCTCCTTGGTTATAAGCCAAGACTACGCCCTTAGATACGCCCATAAAACGGAAGCCAATTGACCTTATTTAGGCCTTCATTTGACTTCACTCAATCTATTTTTATTGCATCGTTTGAATATCTATCAGCACATAACCACTACTTTTTGGGCGATGTTCGATGATTATTTTGAGACCGTTTGTCTTGAATGCGTTCCTGAGATTGCGGAGGATATAGCCAATTTCGTAGATGACATCTTTGTCAAAAACTGTCAGGAGAATCTGATCGGAAACAAAATGTCCCTCAGTATCAATAAACATCTTCAGCAAACGTCCGTGTTGAGTGTCCAGCGACAATGCCTTGAGCGTCTTTCGTTTGTATTTAACGCTGCCGCTCGTTTCCAGGAAGTAGAGGCTAAATTTCGGCCTCTGACGCTGCGACTTCTGCTCTGTTGTTGATTGTTCCTGAGCATTAGTGCCGGTTGTCGTAACATCTGAGCCACCTACCAGTTCTACGTTGGAGTTTGTGCCCGATGGTGGAAAATGCGGAAAGTAAAGCGTGGAGGAAGGAAACCTAATCTTTGGCATATCCTCAACGATGGTGCGAAGCATTTCTTGGCGACTTTTGACCATATCTTCAGCCAGCTGAGTGATAGTCTTATTCAAATTCATGGCTGGGCTATTAACAATCGCCGCCACATCTATTTGCAGACTCGTGATCACCTTATTGAACCAGTCTGGGTCAAGAGGGCTGTATGGGTTCGGGTTCATCATAGCTTTATTGTATCTGAAATTGCAGATTTATATCTCTATCCTGGTTTTGTCGTTACAAAGGCGCAAGCAGTCAGTCAAGAAAGCAAAATAGCCCCTCTCTCGCAAGAATGTCAGGGGCTATTCCGTGGCTATAATATCATAAGCGATGAGTACGGGTTTTGTTCGGTATGACTACCACTCAGTTCGATTAATGGCATACGTAGGACATATAACTTGATGTCTAGCAAGTTTTGCCTGCAAAATTACCACCTCTGTTAGCCTACAAGAAATGGGACACGGTCGTATGTGGCTTGCCGTGTCTCATTTGTCTCACTTTACCCTTAAAACTGCTAAAATGTGAGACACCGGTAGAGTTCCAGACCCGTGTGTTCCGCCAAGAATTGAATATCGGCTAATGTTACAATTAAGCCTATGTTGCTTGCGTTTTTTTCGTGGTGGTATGGCCGGGGCTGGAAACACGTGGCTAATAGCTTTGGACCACGTTGGCGTGGTGTTACCGAAAGTTTCTCAGTCAATCAATTATTACATACACTTTTTTCGCCATGGCGGCGGATTATTACAGAACCAGGTAGAAGCCTGGAGGACCGCTTCCATGCCTGGGTGGATAATCTATTCAGCCGGATGATTGGTTTCGTGGTGCGGCTGGGCGTATTACTGGCGGCGGCCGTGACTTTGCTGGTCGTTATGGTACTGACCTTGGTTGAAGTGATCGCCTGGCCGCTTCTGCCACCAGCTATACCGGCATTATTGATTGCGGGTTTGGTCTTATGAATCCATTGATAAACCTTTCCTCCCGCCGGGCCCGTGAGGCCCGTCTAAGTAAAGCTATCGGCAAAACCGGTTTTCAAATATTAGCAGCCGTCGCTAGCGTGGCCTTAATGGCTGCTATTGTATTTGGGATTTTTAGTGATTGGCGTTACGCTTTTCCACTAGGTGCTTTAGCATTACTATGCTACTTACCAGCTATCTGGTGGAAGCGACAATTATCCGTCCTGCCAGCAAGCGGCAATGACCTGGCTGGACGGTTGTCGGTTGATGTCCTGACACGGCTAAAACCGGGTATGGCATTAAATCCGCAGTCTGTCTGGTCAGCGCTGAGCGACCATTGGCAGGCCGCTTTTTTTGTAAATCACTTACTGCTCACGAATGATATAGTCCAAAAACAGCTCAGTAATGATGAGGCTACGGTCCAGCAAGCGTTTACAATTGCCGGGCAACTGGCTGATCATCACAAAACCGGAACAATTGAGCTTGGCTTTGTGGCTGCCGGATTGTTAGTAAC
>JBBRXZ010000185.1:0-2113 GCA_038238095.1 Saccharimonadales bacterium (SeqCode) | reverse complement strand
GACGCTATGAAAGAATGGTTTGAAAACAAAAGAAAAGAATTTAATTCACTTTGAATTTGATATTGACAAGGAACACTGCACATAATAAATAGGACTTCATGTGGCACGTAGTGCCTAGCATGAAGTCCATGTTGAACTAAATACCATTACGGCGGATTTCCTATGCACTTTCGACTGTGGTGTCTGTTTAATTACAGCCTTATACCAGGCGGCGGACGGTGTGTTTCAATACCTGTTTTCAACAAATAGCTTAAATTTTTATACTCAAAAGGATCAAAAGTGTTTTTATAGCGTGGATTTTGTAGGCTCCCGACCGCTTTCAGGCATTTTCAGGCAATACAATGCCGATCCTGTATTTCAGGATTAGTAATCCGTTATCGTTACATCATGTTCTTGTTGCGCACAGTTGCGGGTAAAGCGGATTTGACGGCGAGCGTATCTTAGGCAATACTTCAACAACGTACATCCTGCCTTTTTTGCAATACGGGCATTGGTAAACATCAAACTGTAACAAGCGTTTGAGCCGATCCTGCGGGGTTTCTTTTACTGCAACCCTAACAGGTTTCAGAGTTTCAGGCTTTAAGACACTTTTCATCTTACTGCTCAGTATTCCAAAATACCGGATACGCACAAACCCTTTGGGAAGGATGTGCATGCTGAAGCGGCGTAAAAACTCCACACCCTCCAGGTGGATCGGTTTCTGTTTGCTGTGGTCGGCGTAATCCTTCATTTGAAAAGTCACTCCACCCTTGTCTATCTGCTGTATCCGCTGGTTGCTGATTGCCACCCGGTGCGTGTACTGGCTGAGGTATTTCACGATATGCATGGGGCTGGCAAATGATGGCTCAACGTCAACTACCCAGTTCGTCGCGTATAAGATGTTAATCATCGGCTGGTGCGCAGCCAGCAGCCCTTTTTCTGACAGGTACGCTTTTACTTTGCCCAACAGCTTTCCGCGAAAAACAGGACCTAGCATCGCCTGAGGATAAAGATATTTCCCATGCCGGGTGATGCGTTTCAGATTACCTTTCAGGGTTAGACCGGCAGCCGGAACCAGGCAATGGATATGCGGATGAAGGCTCAGGTTCTGCCCCCAGGTATGCAGTAAGCAGATGGCTCCGCTTTCAACTCCGTAATGGCTATAACCCAAACCCTGCAAGGTGTGCCATGCACATTGGAACAGGATAGTGTAAAACCATTCACTGTCAGTAATGCAGAGTTCGTTCAGCTCGTGCGGAACCGTGAACACTACATGAAAATACTTGACCGGCAGAGCATCTTTCATCCGGTCCTCAACCCAGAATGCCTGTTTTGCAGCCTGGCATTTGGGGCAATGCCGGTTGCGGCAACTGTTGTAGGTGGTGCGTTCGCGTCCGCAGCAATCGCAACGCTCAATATGTCCGCCCAGGGCCGGGGTGCGGCATTTCTGTAGCGCATCCAGTGTGCGGACAATAAAGCTGTTAGGCTGGTGCTTTTCGATATACTGTATGGCGAAACGACCTATGATCTGTGCCAGCCCATTTCCGGTATCCTGCATCATTTCTCAGGATACAAGGTATCGAAAGGGCTGTGCGGCGGCGTAGAAGGTGGATTGGAAACATGAAGATAAATCATCGTGGTGGAGATGTCAACATGCCCCAGAAGCCCTTTTAAGGTGATGATGCTTACCCCATCTTCGAGCAAATGTGTGGCATAACTGTGGCGAAGTGAATGAAGCGAAACTTCTTTCTTAATCGTTGTTTTCTTCAAAGCTTCGCGCATTACCCAGCTTAAGCCTTTCACGCTGTAGCGTCCATCAGGTTCCTTGCCGTTGAAAAGCCATACCTGAGGATGTTCAACTGCCATGTATTTGTGAAGGCCTTTAGCCATAAGTTTCGACAAGGGTACTATCCGGTCTTTCTTGTATTTGCTCTGGCGGATGTGGATGGTTTCACGTTCAAAGTCAATATCCGCAATTTTCAGGTTAATGGCTTCCTGCGAACGCAGACCGGCGGAGTAAATCAGCGTAAGCACGATACGGTGCTTCAGAAGTGTGGGTGCTTTAAACAGTTCGCGAAGTTCGCTGCGGTTGAGTATAACCGGCAGTTTGAACTCGTCTTTTATCGATGGCAGG
>JBBRXZ010000184.1:0-2115 GCA_038238095.1 Saccharimonadales bacterium (SeqCode) | reverse complement strand
TTGGTGCGGGTGAGGGGACTCTAACCCCTGGCCTCGTCCTTGGCAAGGACGCGCTCTAAACAACTGAGCTACACCCGCTAATCGATTTGGTGGCTCCTCTCGGACTCGAACCGAGGACACAAGGCTCTTCAAGCCTCTGCTCTACCAACTGAGCTAAAGAGCCTCGTCCAAGCGTACGCCTCTGCCTCGTTTTGCCTTAGTAGGCAAAAGCTTCGGCTTACGGCTACGCTTCTCCTCTCAAATACCTAAACGTTGTTTAGCTATTTGGATAAACAAGACATATGTTATTTTACGGCAGATAACAGATTAGCACAAGACAGGCAGGTTGGTATTATTTCTTCTTGTAACGGTCTTTGTCGCGGGTGGTTAGTTTATTGATGGCGCGTTGCATAGCCGGGTCAAGTTTAATGCCTTCGCTATTGGCCAGGCAAATGACCGCGAAGATGATGTCGGCCAGCTCGTCGCCAAGATCATTATGGATTTCATCCGGCTTTTTCGGCTTGTCGCCGTAACGGTGATTGAGAATGCGGGAAACTTCCCCGACCTCTTCAATGATGCGGGCCAGCTGGCTCAAAGGATCCCAATATGGCTTAGCCATCGGCTGGAGGCTGGAATCAATTTGTTTCTGGTAACCTGCCAGTGACATTTACACTTTTTCTTTTGCCATGAACTGCTTAACACTATCGATGGTATCCATGAATTGGTTCGGGAATATGATAGTGCTGTTCTTTTCGACAGCGATGTCGCTAAGGACCTGCAGATTGCGCAGCTGCAAAGCAATAGGGTGAGCCGATATGATGTCGGCTGCCTCACCCAGTTTGGCAGCACTGAGCTGCTCGCCCTCGGCAGCAATTATCTTGGCTCGCTTTTCGCGCTCGGCTTCAGCCTGTTTGGCCATAGCTCGTTGCATGGTATCCGGCAGCTGGATGTCTTTGACTTCCACGGTGCTCACGAATATTCCCCACTTTTCGGTTGAATTTTCCAGGATAAGTTTGATTTTTTCATTTATAGCTACTGTCTCACTGAGAATCTCATCCAGGCTGCTCTGGCCGACAATGTTGCGTACTGTTGTTTGGGCAATCTGGTAGGTAGCTGACACAACGTTCTCAATTTCCACTATGGATTTGATTGGGTCTTGCACCTGGTAATAAGCAACTGCGGCGACATCGATAGAAACGTTATCTTTAGTAATAATTTTTTGTGATTCAATCGGCAGCGTTACTATACGCAGAGAGACTTTCCGCATCTGGTCAACAATAGGGATGATTAGCCGTAGGCCAGGGTCTTTAACACCTTCTCTAACTCTACCCAGACGAAAAACCACTCCCCTTTCGTACTGGTTGATAATCCGTACCCCATAACCAATAATAATCAAAATAACAACGACTACAACTATCGCAAATACCGACATACAAACTACCTCCGTCAATTACAAGCTAATTGTACGGCTTATCTACATTAAAAAGCAATAATATTAGCTAGCCAGCTATATTTGACACTCGGTTTTAATAGACACTGTATTCGCAATCATAACTAGTTCTCCAGCTTGTAAATCTTTACTCAATAACAGCTACTGTGCAATGAAGTCATATAGTTTTTGAAATGGGTTTCGCTTTTCCGAAGTCGATGTGTGGCGGGGCTTCTGATGACTATTACTAAGACGACTAGTGCCTTGATGTTGGGGCTGTTGATTACCATTATTACTATGGGAATTAGTCGATGGCTGGCCAGGTTTTTGATTGGTAGCATTACCGTGAGGCACAGCAGTGCGGTGAACAGGAGTTGGTTTATCCTCTTCTTGGGCGCTGACATCCTCTTCGCTGGCAGGATCAGGCTCGGGAGGAGTTGGGGTATCTTCGTCGCTGCTGGTAGGATCAGGAGAAGTCGGGTCAGCTGAGGTAGAATTATCGCAGGTTGCGCCCGAGTCGGTGGCATCAATACTGTCGCCTGTAAAGTCATCTCCGGATGTGTCGGTGTTGTCGCTGGTATCTGAAGGGGTGTCAACGGTGCCGTCATCAGTAGAGCTCGAGTCACCGGCAGTATCATTCGAGGATGTAGTAGGTGTAGTAATTGTCGGCTGCTTCGGAGTTTGTCCGGTAGCATTACTTCTAACCT
>JBBRXZ010000183.1:0-2130 GCA_038238095.1 Saccharimonadales bacterium (SeqCode) | reverse complement strand
GGCATTGTCACGTCGCCATTGGGCTTGCCGTCAGTGACCTTCAGCCGTAACCGTCGATGATGACCAAGATCAGCTATAGCGGCTACCGCTTCCCTCCCGAAATCATCCAACAAGCGATCTGGCTTTATGTCCGGTTCACCTTGAGCTTCCGCGACGTCGAGGATTTGCTTGTTGAGCGTGGGATCTTCGTGTCCTATGAGACCGTGCGACGCTGGGTGAACCATTTCGGGCCGATGATCGCAGCGGACCTGCGCAGACGAAGGTCAAAGCCCCACACTACCTGGCATCTCGATGAGGTCTACCTCAAGATCGATGGTCGCTTGGTCTACCTCTGGCGCGCCGTGGATGCCGAGGGCGAAGTTCTTGATGTGCTGGTCCAGACTAGGAGGAACAAACGGGCGGCGCTTAAATTGATGCGCAAGCTGCTGAAGAAATATGGCTTTGTCCCCGACAAGCTCGTCACAGATGAGCTGAGATCTTATGCCGCCGCAGCCAGTCATCTTGGAATCGCAAACCGCCATGACCACGGCCGATGGCGCAACAATCGAGCGGAGAATTCGCATCAACCGACCCGACGAAGGGAGAGGAAGATGCAAGGGTTCAAGAGTGTTTGGCTCGGTTACGATTGGCGCCTCGCTGCATTTTCTCAAACTATCCCTGCATTTTCCCGAAAAAGCAGGGAGATACCGCCCGGAGACTGGTTCGCCACTGACTGGCTCGTCAGCCAGTTATTAAGTACTCGATATTACATATGTTATTATCTTTCTAGGAAGCCTATTTTCTCGCGAATTTGCGGGGTTTACCGGTGTCGCGGTCAATACTATTTGCGGCGGAGAGAGATATATGCGCGAAAAAGCTACAGAAAATCCACCCGATTTTGGACCAAAAAAACGTCAAAGGGGTGGGCCTTTCGAAGCTTCGTCAACTAGAGGTATTCTCACTATAGGTATTCTCGCAAAAGATAAAATATTTTTATCAAAGTTAATATATGCTGTCACTATTGATTTTTTTCGGAGATTGATCAAAAACGGCGTTGTTGGTATGCCGACTAAAATCTTGAGTTCCGCCTCGGCTGTGTCAATCTCGGATGGGTCAATCATTAGGACAACTGTGGGGCACTTGGAAGTCTTCCGTGTTATGACGCGACCTAATACGATTTCGCTAACAAGGCGCCACCCAAGTTTGATAAATAAATATTTTGGTACCTACATTGCTAAAAGCTTTACAATAAACGATCGCCAAGAAATATTGATTTCTCACTATCTATACATGTCTAATATCGTTAAAGACACATTTTATGACCAGCTTTGGAAAGCTAAGCCCGTCTTATGGCAGCAAATGAGCGATAAAGAGCTGTTCACGATTTCACTACGTTTTAACCATCTTCATGATTACGAAGGCGACCTGTCTTTGATTTTCGAAAAGGACTTAGTTACCCTTTATGAACTCTCCTTTACGCTTGTTCCGGGACGCCTAATCGGCATAGCGGCTGCCCGAGCTCTGTTAGTTGCTCGTGTTCAAGGGGTAAGCAAACAATTTGAAGCAATAAGGCGCGCCACAAAAATGTGTCATGACATCGCGCCACCCTATCTACTTATGGCTGCGGCACAGGCAATTGCAGGTGCTCTCGATATTGGCCATATCGCCGGAGTGAGCAACAAAGAGCAACTGACAAAGGACATGGTTGAACCATTTAATTATGATTCATTTTGGGAAAAATTTTTAGCTATAAAAACGTGCCTCAATTTTTATGTGATTCCGATGCCATTCTCTGGCAGGCCGATCGAACAGATCAGCGCTGTTCATCGCCGCAGGACGCGGTTTAAGCGACAGTTTAAAATCCAAATTGCTGAATGCGTAAGGATTTCTTTCGTTGAAAAATTCCTGAAAATGCAGCCTCGCGACGAGGCCTGAGGTCCGATGCGAATTGCGGTTGAAAGAGCTGGACACCTCTGTTCGACTACCCAGTGCTTCGGTAAGACGACGAAGCGGTGGATACAGGATAGCCGACATTCCCCATATGTGGACGGCTCCCTCCTCGCAAGGTGTTTTGCAGTACTTTGATCAAATCGCTTGCTTCCATATGTCCGGCCTGTTGGTGCGCTCGCCCGTGAACGCTGGCCAAGATGG
>JBBRXZ010000182.1:0-2145 GCA_038238095.1 Saccharimonadales bacterium (SeqCode) | reverse complement strand
GCTGTTACCATTGGAAGAAGGCAAGGTTGCAGGGTCTGCATACTTGGTTCCAAAGCCCGCAGACCAGGGGTAAGTTGAAATAAATGGTGTTATTGCGTGTGCTACGGCGATATCTGTACCTGCTGGGTTGAATGCTACGCTGTAACCAGTACTAGCAGGCAAGGTTGCAGGGTTTGCATACTTTGTCCCAAAGCCTGCAGACCACGGGTAGGTGGAAATAACGGGTGAGCCGTTGTGTGCGACGGCGATAAAAGATTTCAAAGAGCGAAACGCGCTAGCAATAATTCCAAGTATAGGCATTAGACGATGTCTCCGATTACGGTAAATACTCCAGCCGCCGTGCAAATAATAGTGGCGGCAGAAAATCTTACTCGAAGTATCGGCGCAATAGATGATGCACCAGTTGAGGTAATAGTTACCGCTGCTCCTGAAATAGTGGTAAGTCCTGCGCCGATTGATTGAATGTTTATTTGTTCGCCCGCTGCAAATACGCCTGTGGGAATTGTAATTGTGACGGCTGCTGCATTTGAAGTCGTTACTAATTTATTTTTATCGGCTGCAACAAGTGTGTATGTTGTGCCAGTTTGTGCGTTAAAGGCAAGATTTATTATTGGGGCGGTAAGAACTGGGCTTGTACCAAATACCAAAGAACCGCTACCAGTCTCGTCTGTAATCATTCCAGCAAGTTCCGCTGAAGTAGTTGCTGCGTGAACGTTTAATTTATCTGTAGTTACTACCAAAGTCTTAGTAGAAGGAATACTTGTAGCGTTAATACTTGTTGCAGTAGCCACACCAAGTACAGGAGTTATCAGCGTAGGGCTAGTATCAACTACAAACTTAGTTCCAGTACCAGTCTGTGATGCGATAGATGTTGCAGCACCGACAGAAGTTATTGGACCAGTAAGATTGCCAGGAGCACCAACAAGGATTGCATCGGCATAGGCTTTAGTAACACCATCTTGAGCATTTGTAGGAGTACCAAGTCCTGTAATCTTATTAGTACCCATTGCCAGAGCGCCAGAGAGCGTACCGCCAGTTAGTGCTAGTTTAAGGTCCGCATAGGCTTTAGTTGCAGCATCTTGCGCAACGGTTGGGTCTCCAACTCCTGTAATCTTAGAAGTACCCATAGCAATAGCACCAGACATAGTGCCACCAGCAAGGGCTAGTTTAGTTGCTATAGAGTTAGTTACTGTAGTTGAGAAAGCGGCATCGTTGCCAAGGGCTACTGCTAACTCGTTAAGAGTATTAAGAGCGCCAGGTGCTGCTGCGATAAGGTTACTTATTTGTGTGTCTGTGTATACCTTTGTAGCGGCATCTTGAGCACCAGTTGGGTCAGCCAATCCTGTAATCTTCTGTGCATTAAGGGCAACCGCTACAGTAGGTGCAGCCATTTGGTCAAGTCGGTTTGTACGTACAGCAGTATTAAAGTCTAAAACTGTAGAAGCGGTCTGAGTGCCAGTATGATTAGCACGGGCTAGTGGGTCAGTTGCTAACTTGCTTAGAGCAATAGCAGCACCAGCGGCTATGTCAGCATTGACAATAGTTCCATCTGCAATCATTGTTGAGGTTACTGTGCCAGTATCTGTTAGCACTACCGCAGTACCTAGAATCTTAGTCTTGACTATATTGGCTGCGGTATTAATATCTGCATTAACGATAGTATCGTTAGCAATATCTGCTGAAACGATAGCACCAGCCAACTGTAGTTTAGAGTAGGCAATAGCAGCAGATGCGTTGATGTTAGCGTTGACTAGAGTGCCGTCTAGTATTTTAGCAGATGTGATAGCGCCATCTGCAATATCTCCAGCGACAATAGTTCCATCAGCAATCTTGGCTGAGGTTATGGCTGAATCTGCAATCTTACCCGTGCTAATTGCTAGGTCTGCTATGTCGCCTGTAGCAATTGTTAGGTCAGCAATCTTTGCAGAAGTAACTGCACTGTCTGCTATTTTGCCAGTGGTTACATTTAAGTCAGTAATCTTTGCGGTGGTTACAGCATTGGCTGCAAGCATTGTAGTTGATACTGTTCCAGTATCTGTAGTATTAACTAGGTTAGCAAAAGTAATTCCGTGTGCAGTTGTAGTGTTTTCAATGTGAGTGTTTGCTTCACGAAAGTCACGACCAGTTGCCATATGTCGAACGACT
>JBBRXZ010000181.1:0-2157 GCA_038238095.1 Saccharimonadales bacterium (SeqCode) | reverse complement strand
GGCAAAAAAAAGCCCCCAATCCATTAAGGAAAGGGGGCATTAAGGTCTGGCACCGACCTACTCTCCCACGTTTTACCGCAGTACCATCGGCTCAGGCGGGCTTAACTTCTCTGTTCGGAATGGGAAGAGGTGGACACCGCCGATATAGGCACCTGAATATCATTAATGTTGTAAGTAATAAGTTATAAGAAATAAGTCTTTAAACTCTTTACTTTAACCTTATACATCAACATTGACATATCATTGGAAGAAATTATCTTGGAGAGAGGACAAAGATCCAGTTTTTTTTACCGGAAAGTATCGGACAATTAGTACAGCTCGGCTTTGGTGTTACCACCTTTACACCTGCTGCCTATCAACGTAGTAGTCTTCTACGGTCCTATTATGGAGATCTCATCTTGTGGCTAGTTTCGCACTTAGATGCTTTCAGCGCTTATCTATCCCCGACATAGCTACTCTGCAGTGCCCCTGGCGGGACAACAGATTCACCAGCGGTCAGTCCAACCCGGTCCTCTCGTACTAAGGTCAGCCCCACTCAAATCTCCAACGCCCACAACAGATAGGGACCGAACTGTCTCGCGACGTTCTGAACCCAGCTCGCGTGCCACTTTAATCGGCGAACAGCCGAACCCTTGGGACCTTCTCCAGCCCCAGGATGTGACGAGCCGACATCGAGGTGCCAAACCTCCCCGTCGATATGAGCTCTTGGGGGAGATCAGCCTGTTATCCCC
Organism: Saccharimonadales bacterium (SeqCode); assembly: GCA_038238095.1. Classification (GTDB taxonomy): domain Bacteria; phylum Patescibacteriota; class Saccharimonadia; order Saccharimonadales; family UBA4665; genus JBBRXZ01. The sequence continues at coordinate 1,426 of JBBRXZ010000181.1, read as the reverse complement.
AGAGTACCTTTTATCCTTTGAGCGATGGCCCTTCCATGCAGAACCACCGGATCACTATATCCGTCTTTCGACCCTGCTCGGCTTGTAGGCCTCACAGTCAAGCATGCTTATGCTATTGCACTCCTCGTACGGTTACCAAGCGTACTGAGCATACCTTTGAAAGCCTCCGTTACACTTTTGGAGGCGACCACCCCAGTCAAACTACCCATCAAACAGTGTCCCCCGCTTAGCGGGGTTAGACACCGAATACAGAAAGGGTGGTATTTCAAGGTTGTTTCCACGGACCCTAGCGAGCCCGCTTCAATAACTCCCACCTATCCTACACATCCTGTACCCAATGTCAATGTTAAACTGTAGTGAAGGTTCATGGGGTCTTTCCGTCCCGTTGCGGGTACCCGGCGTCTTCACCGGGACCACAATTTCACCGAGCTCATGGCCGAGACAGCGCCCAGATCGTTACACCATTCGTGCAGGTCGGAACTTACCCGACAAGGAATTTCGCTACCTTAGGACCGTTATAGTTACGGCCGCCGTTTACCGGGGCTTCGATTCAATGCTTCTCCTTGCGGATGACATCCCCTCTTAACCTTCCGGCACCGGGCAGGTGTCAGGCCTTATACATCATCTTTCGATTTCGCAAAGCCATGTGTTTTTGTTAAACAGTCGCCTGGGCCTTTTCACTGCGGCCCCACGTCTTACCGTGGGGCGCCCCTTCTCCCGAAGTTACAGGGCCATTTTGCCGAGTTCCTTAGCCATGATTCACTCGAGCACCTTAGGATTCTCTCCTCGACTACCTGTGTCGGTTTACGGTACGGGTCTTCATAACCTGAAGCTTAGGGGGTTTTCTTGGAAGTCTGATTACCTGCACTATCAACGCCCCCGAAGGTTTGCTGTACTATCAGCTTTCAGCTAGTCTGGCGGATTTGCCTACCAAACCAATACCTACGGCCTTCAACGAACTATTCCGTCAGTTCGCGGCAGTGTCACTACTCCGTCACCCCATCGCAGTTATAAAGAGTACTGGAATATCAACCAGTTGTCCATCGGATGTCCCGTTCGGGTTCTCCTTAGGTCCCGACTAACCCTGATCCGATTAGCGTTGATCAGGAAACCTTAGTCTTTCGGTGGGCGGGTTTCTCTCCCGCCTTATCGTTACTTATGCCTACATTTGCTTTTCCAGCCGCTCCAACACCGCTAACGCGTATGCCTTCGCCGCAACTGGAATGCTCCCCTACCACTTATACGTAGTATAAATCCAAAGCTTCGGTATACCATTTTATGCCCGTTTATTATCCATGCCCGATCGCTCGACTAGTGAGCTGTTACGCACTCTTTAAATGAATGGCTGCTTCCAAGCCAACATCCTAGCTGTCTATGCAATCGGACCTCGTTAGTTCAACTTAATGGTAATTTTGGGACCTTAGCT
>JBBRXZ010000180.1:0-2163 GCA_038238095.1 Saccharimonadales bacterium (SeqCode) | reverse complement strand
ATAGTTACGGCCGCCATTCACTGGGGCTTCAATTCACAGCTTCGCCTTACGACTAACCGCTCCTTTTAACCTTCCAGCATTGGGCAGGCGTCAGCCCCCATACGTTGTCTTTACAACTTTGCGGAGACCTGTGTTTTTGTTAAACAGTCGCCTGAAACATTTCTCTGCGACCGTGTTCTTGGTGAACACGGCTAACCTTCTCCCGAAGTTACGGTTACATTTTGCCGAGTTCCTGAACGAGGGTTCTCACAAGCACCTTAGAATTCTCATCCCACCTACCTGTGTCGGTTTGCGGTACTGCCAGTGGAATATGTATAGATGAACGGGAATTTTCTTGGCAACTGGGGTCAGCAACTTGTTCCGGACCCGAGGGTCCGTACTTTCGTCCGTATATTTAGCCTTGTGTCGTCCGGATTTGCCTAAACGACGGCCTATTTACTTCAACAGCATATCCTTCAGCTGTCTTGCCTACCCTGTTGCGTCAACCCACATCACATACCCGTGGTTCCGGAATATTAACCGGATCGCCATCGACTACGCCTTTCGGCCTCGCCTTAGGTACAGACTAACCCTGCGCAGATTAACTTGACGCAGGAAACCTTAGGTTTTCGGTGCGTATGGTTCTCACATACGTTATCGCTACTAATGCCGACAAAGTCTTTTCTGATTGCTCCAACGGACCTTACGGAACCGCTTCACAGCTACAGAATGCTCGCCTACCATATTAAAAATATCCAAAGCTTCGGTATATAGTTTGAGCCCCGTTATATTGTCGGTGCAGGGCTACTTGACCAGTGAGCTATTACGCTTTCTTTAAAGGATTGCTGCTTCTAAGCAAACCTCCTGGCTGTCAGTGCTTCCCCACGTCCTTTTCCACTTAACTATAATTTTGGGACCTTAGCTGTTGGTCTGGGCTCTTTCCCTCTCGACCACGAATCTTAGCACCCGTAGTCTGACTCCCGGACATTCATTTACGGCATTCAGAGTTTGATTGAATTCGGTAACCTTGTGAGGCCCCTAGTCCATTCAGTGCTTTACCACCGCAAAGATAAATCCGAGGCTAGCCCTAAAGCTATTTCGGCGAGAACGAGCTATCACGGAATTTGATTAGCCTTTCACCCCTAGGCACAGGTCATCCAAACAGTTTTCAACCTATACTGGTTCGGTCCTCCACGTAGTGTTACCCACGCTTCAACCTGCCCATGCCTAGATCATCCCGTTTCACGTCCAAATACCACAGACTAAGCGCCCTATTAAGACTCGCTTTCGCTTCGGCTTACTTATCGTTTAACCTTGCCTGTGACATTTACTAGCCGGCTCATTATGCAAAAGGCACATAGTCAGTCCTTGCGAACCTCCTACTGCTTGTAAGCAAACGGTTTCAGGTACTATTTCACTCCCCTCACTGGGGTTCTTTTCACCTTTCCCTCACGGTACTGGTTCACTATCGGTGACTTCGGAGTATTTAGCCTTACCGGATGGTCCCGGCAAATTCATGCAGAATTCCTCGTGTTCCGCATTACTCGGGTGTCAAACTAGAAGTCGAAAATTTTCACATACGCGACTATCACGCTCTATGGTGTGCTTTTCCATACACTTTTGTTAATCTTCTTCTCCCGTTATGTCTGATCCCACGACCCCGACAGGATAAATCCTATCGGTTTAGGCTTTTCCGCGTTCGCTCGCCGCTACTAGCAGAATCACTATTGTTTTCTTTTCCTTCAGGTACTGAGATGGTTCACTTCCCTGAGTTTGCTCTAACCGCCCTATGTATTCAGGCGGCAGTTATTGGGTTCCCCCATTCGGAAATCGACGGTTCATCGAATGAGTGCTTCTCACCGTCGCTTATCGCAGCTTTCCACGTCCTTCATCGCCTCGAAGTCCCAAGGCATCCACCGTTTGCCCTTAGTAGCTTGACCATAAAATTTACTCACGAGCAAATTTTATGTCTTTCTTTCTAACTTACTTTTCTAATTGCAACTTGTATTATTAAGATTATCTATTTATTCAGTTGTCAAAGAACGTAAAAATTCCGATTAAAAAACAGAATTCTTATTTTAACCCGTGTGGCTACGTATAAAAATTCTGTAAAAAAGTAGTTGGTGGAGATGACAGGAGTCGAACCTGCGACTTCCTGAATGCAAATCAGGCGCTCTGCCAACT
>JBBRXZ010000179.1:0-2188 GCA_038238095.1 Saccharimonadales bacterium (SeqCode) | reverse complement strand
GCTGTTCCTTGATTCTTGGTTGTAGCAGTGAAGGTGACTGCTTGGCCGCTTGCTGGATCTGCAGGACTCATCGAGATGTTGGTGACAATGAGATCGGGTAAGATAGGCTGCGCGGCGGCGGGCGCGGTGGAAAGACCGAAGGCGAGCAGAGCCACGGCGATGGATAATGATGCGATCTTCATCAAGGAATGCCTCGTGTTTAGCCGTTACTGCGGCAACGCGGAAGTAGCGTTGCCAGGGCTCGTCAATGCATGGCGACGGGGTTAGAGCGCCGATACTGTCAGCGTAGACTTTGGATGGGAGTTTAGACCTATTCTGCAATTACTTGAGCTGATGTTAGCGGAATAGATATTCCCACGGCTAGGTGTAAATATATATTAGCGCCTTATCGTCTAACCCGCCCGACTGATAGAGAACAGGTAAGTTTAGGATTTGCATTAATTGTTGCGCCGCCGGTCGCCGTCAAGCGTGAACATTGATAGAGCGGATTGAAGGGGTTACAGAGTGGAACGCCATTATTGTTTGGCGGGTAGCCGCCAACCGCCGCGCAACTTTGCGGCGAAATTCCATTCCGGGATTCTATTACATTCATCAGGTTGATCTTAGAACTAGCGCCTACAACGCCCGTGGCAGTAATGTTATTGCCGGGAACGTAGCTATAGACATTGCAAAACTATTTTGTATTGTGGCGTTTGTGACAAACGATGAATCAGTCATAGTGAATTGTGATGGACCATTTAGTTTAATTGAATACTGAGCAAAGTTTGTCTGTGGAAATGTTAATGTCCCAGTCGTGACAGAGAATATCGAATTTTCTGTGAGGATAATATTACCAGTTACAGAAAGATTGCCATTCGACATCGTAAGAGTTGCAGATCCAGAGAGATTTATATCCCCAACAACGGCACAATCACCGTTTATGTCGGGAGGCCAGACGACGGGCAGCCTGCCAGTACAGGGTCGGCAACGAAGCCGACCACTAATATCGAGAGTGAAAAAACGATCTTCTTAGCTAAAAACGTAGACATTTTCATTTCAAACCTCTTGGTTAAACCACTTTCTGAAGAAACCTAATAGACACTGCGGCACCTTGGATCATTTCTTTACCTAGCTAATTCCTTATTGTCATATTTAATTTCATCCCAGCCTCATCAATATCTTTCTTGCCGCGCGCTTCCCCAAATGGGTTTTTGTGGTCAATTGGCGCACGAAAATTAAGTGACGTATGCCATCACAAGTTATGCAGAATTGGCATTCTATACCGCAGCGAGTATCGCGGGTTTGGCCGCGCGCGCTGTTGGTTGAACCATTTTTTCCTCTTACCTCTTTAAAATTATCATAGCGACAAGACGTTTGCAAGCAAATAAAATTAAATAAACCATAGTTGACAAACCATTAATATGCGGTATTATCAAGAGAGCCTTTTGTAGTTAATATGGTCGAATTGTCGTGAGCATTTTGTGGAACGCCACGCCAGTTTGCACGTATCATCAACCTATAGCTCAAGAGTCTTTCCAGGACATTGCGGGCAACACTCAAAACTGTTCGGATATTGAGAAAGGGCCGCTATGGCCCGGCCGTTTCATGGGATCGCGCGAGCCGTGCTGCCGGACTTGGCGGAGCTGAAGACGGCTCCTGCTAGCGGGCCCCCACACTGGCGTCATTGTCGTTGTTACGCTGGGCAATCCGCTAGCGCGCATTGCCTGGGCGGTCCTGATGCGTGGTGGCACCTGCGTCGCTGCCGGCGAAGCGACGGCCGCATTGGGAAGAGATTGCCCAAGCGTCCGTCGTGTCGCCGGATCAGCGAGGTCTGCGTGAGGTGAGGTGAAAGGAAGATGGCCTGATAGCGAACGCCGGCTTGAAAACCTAAGACTTTGAACGAGCTCGCTCAATCGCCGCTGCGATTATGAGGTGTCGGGCGCGCGGATCTCCGTCTTGGCCGGGATAAAACCCCGAGACCGGATACGTTGAAGCAGACGGACCAGAGCCAAATAAAAATCACCCCTTGCGGATGGGGCGAGCCATACATTTCACAAGTGGCCAATCGGTCCCAGCTTGGGCGGCTCGCAAGAAGAGCACCGGAACAGTGGCGGACTTCATTGGAAAAAATCCCGGCGCAAAAAATGTACTAGTTGATATTTGATCGGACATTTGGTGTCATAAGGCCGAAGCGAGAGCCGAGGCCGGG
>JBBRXZ010000178.1:0-2190 GCA_038238095.1 Saccharimonadales bacterium (SeqCode) | reverse complement strand
TAATTAGCCGTACCGCGTTAGATGTAACGTTAAATTGCAATAGGGTTCTGGCGTATTACGCCAAGATTTTTTCCACTTTCGGATTGGTTAGTTGGGGTGTAAGATCTAGACGTGAGGGCCTAGCCCTTGGTCGCCCAAAGTTCTTTTACTGGTTCCAAAGAAGCCCAACTGGTTGTCGATGCTTCTGGCGTTGGCAGCTAGTTGGCTTTTAGAGCAGTGGCGGTGTTAGTTGCTTTCGATCTATCCAGTCCCACGCAGCTTCGTGGATAGGTGTGTTCGAGAGTTTTGCCAACAGATCCAAGGCGTTCCCTTTGCTGTCACAGCGATGGCAACAGTATACGTTCTTGGATCGATTGGCTGCGAATGCTCGTTCGTCTTGGTGGTTGCACAATGGACATGCTCCACGCATCTGTGCTCCGCGTGACGAGCGCTGTTTCCACCGATAAACTCCAAGAATGTCCTCAATGTTGAGAAGCGTCTTGAGAATAGTGTAGTTGAGCGGTTTGCGATTGGACGTCTCGGTTTTAGGAGTTACACTAGATGGCGTCGTGGTGACTCCTTGCCTTTGAGGCTTGACCTCTAAATTGGGGCCCACGACGCTTTTTTCTTTGAGGCTTTTTTCTTCTTGTTGTTTGGCCTCGAATTCTGGTGAGTAGCTTTCGTTCTTTACCCAGAGTGCATAGGCGACGCGAAGAAGCTTGGTCATGCAGTGACCTAATGCCACTCCATGATCTTTGCCTAGTTGTCGTTGCCGAACATAAAGAGCTTTAACGGCTGGATTATGTTGAGCAGCAGCTTGGGCAGCCATGTAGAGATTGCGACGCACTAAGTCGTTGCCTTGCATCGCCATTCCAATTGGATTTTGGCGTTTGGCCGAACCTTGCTTGGTCGTTCCAGACTCATAAAGCGTTGGGTAGACTCCGAAGTATCCGATCAACTTGCTGGGAGATTCGAAACGCTTGATATCGACGACTTTTGCAACGATGCTGGCGGCAGTTTGTAGACCAAATCCGCAAATAGTCAGCAGTTGCTTGCAGGGTGCTTCGGGCAAACAATCCCAAGCTTTTTTCAGGGTTTTGTCGAGCAACTGCTGTTGAATTTCGATACTTTGGATCTGCTTGACCTTTTGCGTTACCAGAATCTCGATGATGTCGTCACTGCTGCTGGCTACGGATTGTTTCGCGGCAGCATGAATAGCCTTGGCTACTTCCTCCGACATGTGAGGAATCGACAGAATCGAATCCAACTTGGCTGAAGCAACACGTTTGGCAGTCGGATACTTCTCAAGCACTTTGAGACAATACGAACTGGCAATGTCCGAGACATAAACGGCCAATTCAGGAAAGACAGAAGCCAGCAAGTTGTGAAGTTGATTGACCGCCATAGTTCGTTCGGTAGCCATTGATTCGATGGCGGAAACACATCTTCGCAGAGAGTCCATCGCCGACGAATCATGCGTGGCAGGGGGGTTTTCGTTGACGGCGTACCTAGCGCACGCCCAGCTATCGGTGGCATCGGCTTTTTTGCGTCCGACAACGACTTTGCGGTAATCTTTGCTTTTTTCGGGATGTGCGACCGAGACAGACAACCTAGGGATCTCCAACCCTTGGAGGAATCGAGTGAGGTTGTTGCCGTAGATTCCAGCCGGGTCGAGGCCTATACGAATTACTGCATCTGGATTTTTCTTGGCAAGTGCCTCCAGACTTTTTTTGAGTTTGTCGTATCCTCCCCGGTCCTCCTTGAAGTGATACGCTTGCGTAGCTGTACGAAAGTCTTGATCAACAAATGTGACATGGTGACCATATCGGGCGGTGTCGATACCGACACCAAAAACGGTTGTCTTCATGATTTAATAACTCACAAAAGGTACAAAAAGGGTAAAAGTCGTGAATCTCCGGGAATCTTCAACCAAAATGCTCGTATAAGGTCTCAACGGACCAAGATGTAACAAAAAGTAGTTGAAGTTCGGAGGAGCAATCTAACGCAAGTAGTCAAAGCCACAGCGGCGGGAAAGCGCTCTTCACGAACATCGAATCGGAGATTCTCGATATCCCATCAGGGATGTAAACTCAAGATACGAGCGGCGGTTGTCTGTCCGAAAACCGGGGCTAACGCCCATCGGCTAATCGTTGCGATTGCGTCGTCGACTAAATCAACAGCCCGCTTGTCTCGATGGAAGCAAGACTGATT
>JBBRXZ010000177.1:0-2213 GCA_038238095.1 Saccharimonadales bacterium (SeqCode) | reverse complement strand
TTGTCCGTATTCGACCAGGTGAAACAAACTGTTGAGCTCTAAATGGGGTAGACAGTAGCCTAGGTTGAAAAATTTTGAGGGGAATTTAACCATTTCAGGCAGTAGCCAAGCAGTAGACTGGCCAACATGACAAGAAATGGATGTACAAATGGCTAAACGCAGCGGGCTTGGAAGAGGCTTAGACGAGCTATTTGAGGAACAACGTAAGGCAAGTGAGTCCAGGGCAGCCAGAGGCGCTAGAGATCCTTTAGAAGCTCTAATACCAAGCACTCTAGAGGGACGGGAAGCTCGAGTATCCTCTATGGACTCTGGGAATCCTTGTGGTCCTGGGTACGAATGGATAAATGCCCCTACATCAGGAAAAGTCGATCCTTACGGGAATCCAAGACCGAGAGCTACTAAAGCCTGTTACTCCATAGATAAAGAGCTAGAAGTCATGGTTATCATCATGAGAGACAAGAATGCCATGATTCAATACGATGGCGTCGATCCAGTCCTATGGGATATCTTGAAAAACTCTGACTCTACCAATGATTTCATCAATTTATACTTAGATGGCCATCCTTGGAGTAATACTAGCTATGGCAACTTGCCTAGAAAGAGGCCAGATGAGTTTGACCTTGGTAGAGAGTTCTAGCCTGTAGTATACTTTACTTAACGAGAGGGAGTTAATGACAACGCTTGTAGCTATCCAAGGCGATGGTTGGTCAGTAATAGGTTGTGACTCTCGTGCATCAGATGATGATGGCCGTTTCATGGAGCTAGCAACATCTAAGATTATTAATAATAACGGTGTACTGATAGCTGTCTCCGGCGCGTCACGAGGTGGCAATATCACTCAATTCGGATGGAAGCCCCCGAAGCCACGTGTTGCTGAAGACCTAGATGTATTTATGACTAAGAAGTTTATTCCTTCAATGCGTAAAGCTTTTCAAGATGCAGGCTTTGAAGGTAAAGAAGATGGCGATGCAGCTTTCCACGACTCTAATCTTCTTGTATCTATTAGAGGCGTTATCTATCCGATCTTTAGTGACTACTCCTGGGATAGAGAAGCACGTAACATCTACTACTCTGGTAGCGGTGGAGACGTTGCACTAGGAGCGTTAGAGGCTCTTAACTATAGGAAAGTAAATACACCCGAGGCCGCCGAAAAGATTATAAGACGTGCAATTGAAGCTGCATGCAAGCACGACATATATTCGGGTGGAGAGATCCATACATACGTACAAGAGGCGTAATTTCTGTCATCCTGTCTTCGTTCGACCGAACAATCACATTGATCAGTGAGGAAATATAAATGTCAAGTTACAACCTACCCGCGGCCATTGGGTCTGCAAACGCTACTGGAGCCGAATCCGTAGCTATCGCAGCACAACAAGCCGGAGTTAATAACAACGGTAATGCTACAGATTCTGCCGGAAATATCCGTATTGATTTTGTACACGGTAAGGTTCCAGCAAAACCAAATGATGAACGTGCCGATGGCACTCCAACATACGCCGAAGTATATGGCGCTACACAAAATGGACAGTGGACAACTAAGAGCACAATTCCTAGTGCACGTCTAAACCCAGCGCTAAACAACCACTCAGATATTGAAGCAGGGTGGGCAGGATTTCCAGGATACGTCGAAGCAGCCGGTAATTTTAAAGTTACAGATGCTTCAGGTAACGGAACAACTGTTACATACATTTCACAAAACAATCTTTCAGCTGGAGATGTTGTAAACATCACCGGACTTACAGCTTCAGCATATAACCTTTCAAGTGCAACTGTTGCTACAGCTAACAAGCTTAACTTCACAGTAACTAACGCAGCTAACTCTGGCCTTATTACTGGACAGTGGTACGGTAAGGTTGAATCAACTACAGCTCGTACAGCAGCAGATGGTGCTGGACTTGGATTCATTGTAGTACCTAACGTAGTTGGTAAGACTACAGCTCTTGCTCTTGACGCCCTTAAGGACGCAGGATACGAAGCAGCTAACATCACAACTGCATCTGCACAAACTCCAGCAGTGTTTACAGTAGCTCTTGAATCTAACGTAGCAACACTAACAACTGGAAATGACCACGGATACGCTGTTGGCGACTCTGTAGTAATTGCTAATCTTGTTAACGGTGCAGGTGACGCGTCAACAGATGCTTCTCTAAACGGTACTTACACTCTAATTGCTGGAACAACTGGCATCTACCTGCTCTTTGCTAAGACTC
>JBBRXZ010000176.1:0-2228 GCA_038238095.1 Saccharimonadales bacterium (SeqCode) | reverse complement strand
GGTCGGCGGACTTGACACCAAATTCGACTCTCTTGACAGAAAGACAGACACTATTAACACAAAGGTTAACTCTCTTGACGCCAAGGTTGGTGAACTTGGCACTAAGGTCGGTAGTCTTGGCACTAAGGTTGATAGTCTTGACACCAAAATTGGCAATCTTGACGGTAAAGTCGGCATGCTTGGTGTCAAATTTGAGGACCTTGACACTAAGTTTGGCGCACTCGATACAAAAGTGGGTAGTCTTGATACCAAATTCGACTCTCTTGACACAAAGTTTCATGGCCTTGACGCTAAAGTGGGAGCCCTTGAGGCCAAAGTCGATGGGCTTGGCACGAAGGTCGACAGTCTAGACTTAAAGGTTATTGGCCTTAACGTTAAAGTCACCACTCTGGATGTTAACGTTAATATTTTAGGTAAAGATCTCAACGAATTTAAAAAGTACACAGAAGCCGGGTTTGAAACTCTTAATGGCCGCTTTGACAGGCTTGAAGATAGGTTTGACAAGATGGGCGCCGTTATAAATGGCTCGGCTTATAAGCACTAACAGCTTACTACATTAAGGCAGGAGCGCCCCTAAAGCTGTCATGACTGATAGTGCCATTACGACTTTAAGAGAGCGCAGGAACATTTGACGGCCCCAGAACTCGTCATCAGTCGTTTTAAAGCCCTGGACGCCCAGCCATAACCACCACAAACCCAGAGCGACCATTATTACCGAATAGGTATAGCCCGTATAGCCAAACGCGCTCAGGGCAGCTACGGCAATAATGAAGGTCGTTACATAAGTCAAAATCTGTAGCTTGGCAATTCGCATACCCTTTTTGACTGGCAGTACTGGTAAACCCGCGGCTTTGTAATCATCAAAGCGGTACATGGCGATGGCGTAGAAGTGCGGCATTTGCCATAAAACCAGAATCAGAAATAAGAGGAATGCGCCTACGTCAAATCGGTTTGTCACGGCTGTGTAGCCGGCAACAATTGGCGTGGCACCGGAAACGCTGCCGACCGCAGTGCCCCAGGTCGAACGACGCTTCCAGACGCTGTACATGACCAGATAAAAAAATAGTCCTATCACTCCCATAATTACTGTCAGTGCATTAGTATAAAGGGCCAATATCAAGAAACCTGAAAGTCCCATAATAATGGCATAAATAATCGCCTTACGCACTGTAATTACACCAGTTACCATAGCGCGTTTTTTAGTCCTTGCCATTTTTTTATCGATACCGCGGTCAATGTAATTATTGACTACGCAGCCACAAGCTATCACCAGCGACGTGCCAAGTAAAAGAGCTATAAATAGCCCTAGATCAAACCTATCTTTTATCGAGGATGCCAGCAAAAAGCCGGCCGCTGCCGTCATGGCATTACCGTAAATGATGCCGGGTTTGGTCAGCCGGTAATAAGCTTTAATGGGAATTATTTTTATATCCCTCGTCTTGGATTAGAAACTTATCAGTCTTCGATGGGCTCATGCTGTGCGAATGGTTATATTCCAGGTTTTTCATGATCCATAAGCTGCCGAAAACGACAATTATAACTACTCCGACCGCGAACAATAACACCTGGAGGTTCCAGCGCGGTTTGGATTCGCGGCCTAGGTGCAGGAAAAATAATAACTGTACAAGCAACTGTGTAATGGCTAGGGCCGCTAGGGCTGAGACTAAAGCCCAGCCACTAAATACATCCTTAATCACCAATATGTAAGCCGCCAAGGTAAGGATAATGGAAAGCCCGAAGCCGACCGTGTAAGACTTGGGCGTGCCATGTCCGGTCTCATGATGTGAGACGATTATTTCAGGTTTGTGGCTCATACCGTTCTCCCAAGCAAGTAGACAATCGTAAAGATAAAGATCCAAATGATATCCAGGAAGTGCCAGAACAGGCTCAGCATTGTCAGTTGCCGCACTGTAGCGGCCTTTAGCCCGCGGCGTATTACCTGGATGAGCAGAACAGCCATCCATAGCAGGCCGGTCATTATATGCAGCCCGTGCGTGCCCACCAACGTGAAGAAGGCCGATAGGAAACCGCTGCGCCGCCAGCTATGGCCCTCTACGTACAAATGATGAAACTCAGTTACTTCCATCGTCAGGAAGAAGACACCTAACAGAAATGTAACACCAAAAAAGGCTACTACCTGGGACTTATCGCGCCGCCGGGCGGCCAGTATGCCCAGGCCGCAGGTGAAGCTGCTTGTCAGCAGAACCAGAGTTTCGATTAAAACAAAT
>JBBRXZ010000175.1:0-2232 GCA_038238095.1 Saccharimonadales bacterium (SeqCode) | reverse complement strand
TTACGCTAAAAGCATCTGGGGATTTATGACAAGAATAGCCACAAAGTTGACTGCTCACTCCGTTGGCATGATGGTAAACATCATCCACGGGAGGCCAGCCTTACAGCTGGCAGCCCTGGGGGTTTAACTAGCACAAAGCGTATATGTATGGCCATACAAAACAAGCACCCACAAATCTTCACTAATCGTTCTAGGCGCAAGCAAGCTATGGCACTAGTTGAGCAAGCAGTAGATGAGTACTTTGCTACAGCCAAAAGACGATGAATGACTAGCATTAAGCAATTGAGCCGCTTTAGCCAACGTTGAGCGTGACCATCTGCTCATACCAGTCTAAAGTGAATCTGACTTTTGGGGGTAGTTAACCGTTTGTGCATCTGCATGGTGCTTTCCTTTTCCAAAATCTCACAAAAAACAGTGCACTATTGATTGTTAAGGAGCAGGTGCAGTTTCGATTGTATTGTGAGTTGAGCCTAAGAAGAAAGGGGGTGCACTATTGATTGTTACCTAACAAATTAAAATTGATAGTATACAAAGTATAGTTTTGGATGTATAATAGTATACAACTTATGGCAGAGACGGTAATATCGGCAAAGGATGTGGTTAAGCGGTTTGGTGAGGTTAAGGCTGTTGACGGTATTTCGTTTGAAGTAAAAAAAGGTGAGATCTTTGCTTTTTTAGGCCCGAATGGGGCAGGCAAGAGCACGACCATTAAGATGCTGACAACCATGTTGCGGCCAACCAGCGGCGAACTTAGACTGGCCGGCCACGATGTGACCAAAGAGCGGGATGCGGCCCGTAAGGCGTTTGGCATAGTGTTTCAGGATCCCAGCCTGGATGAGGAACTCTCGGCCTATGAAAACATGGATTTGCACGCTACCCTATATGGCATTCCGAAAGCCGAACGCTTGGAACGGATACAGAAGCTGCTCGAACTGGTAGAACTATGGGCCCGCAAGGATTCGATGATCAAGACTTATTCCGGAGGTATGCGCCGCCGTCTGGAAATCGCCCGCGGCTTGCTGCATGAGCCCCGGATTTTATTTCTAGACGAACCTACTTTAGGGCTGGACACCCAAACCCGCAACCTGATGTGGGATTACGTCAAAAAGCTCAGCCAGGAAAAAGGCATGACTATTTTCTTTACTACGCATTATTTAGACGAAGCACAAGACGTCGCCGAGCGCATCGCCATCATCGATCATGGCAGCATAGTAGCCAGCGGCACCACACCTGAGCTCTGTAAACAAACCAATACGGGGACACTGGAAGAGGCTTACCTGAAATTGACCGGCACTACCATCCGTGATGAATCAGACGCCGCCAATAATGGCTTGAACTTTAAGATGGCGCTCCGTAATACAAAGCTGAGGTAGCATGGATATACTTTATACCTTATGGCTGCGGCAAATCAGGCGCTATACCCGCAGCGGTTCACGCCTTATTGGTACGCTTGGCCAGCCGGTGCTGCTGCTTTTAGCGCTTGGCTATGGCATTGGCGCTATTTACCGGCGAGCCGGCGAGGGTGATTATATCCAGTTCCTGGTGCCCGGTATTATCACCCAGACCGTGCTTCTGTCTGCAGTTTTTTGGGGAATGATCATTTTACAGGATAAGCGTTTTGGATTCCTTTCAGAACTTTTAGTGGCACCGGTCTCCCGCATTAAGATCTTACTTGGCAGCGCGCTGGGAGGGGCGACTATCTCGATTATCCAAGGCCTTATGGTGTTCGTCGTTGCAACTATATTTGGCTTTAGGCCCCACAATTGGGCATTGGTGCCGGCGGCCTTTATGATACTGGTTCTGATGAGCTTAGCTCTGACCTGCTTTGGGGCAGGCATAGCTTCAATGGTCGAAGACTTTCAGGGATTTCAGGGGATTAATAACTTGTTGGTTATGCCAATGTTCTTTCTGTCTAGCGCGCTTTATCCCCTCAATAACGTACCGACTGCGCTAAAAATTATCAGTAGCTGCAATCCTGTCAGTTATATGGTCGATGCTTTGCGTTTCCTGCTGGCCGGCCAGACCCATTTCGGACTGGGCATAGACTTGATAGTAATGAGCTTAACCTTGCTGGTAACGCTGGTGTTTGCGGTCAATCGCTTCAACCGCATTCAGATCTGAGTAGACTAATAAGGATTACGATACTGCTTGTCCAAGTAGTTACCGTAGGTGGGAATCGTTCGGCATTGTTTTATGGAGCGGCAAACGCTGTCGTCAAAAACAGCGTAAGCC
>JBBRXZ010000174.1:0-2249 GCA_038238095.1 Saccharimonadales bacterium (SeqCode) | reverse complement strand
TATATCTACCTATGTCTTCACCTCTGTAAAGATTCTGCCATCCTTCAGGCTTTGTATTCTTCGTAGAGAAAGGGCGCACTTTCATTGTCTCTTCTGTTTGCGGGGGTATCCCTTTGCCCTTCTCATACATTTTCACTCCTGCTTTAACAATCGCTATATCACCGAGAGAAGGATTGTGTCGTGTTATTTTAGTGAGAATCCTGCGGTCTTCTTCCGTATTACGATAATCAATCTTGCATAATTCATTCGAGATGAAACCAGAAATTGTTCGTTGATATTTACGCTCATCAACTTCAATTAGCACTTCTGCTGCCATATTAGGTTTCTGTTTCGTAATCGCGAAAACAATAGTATCAACAATCGCTTCTTTGAAAGCCCAACCCGATTGCCAGATGTTATCAAGTTGAATCTTGTTCAGCAGCCAATGTCGAAACTCATCGCAATTTTCTAAATCACAAAAAGTGTTTGGGACAATAAAAGAGACACGTCCATTATCGCGAGTTAACTTCAATGCCTGAAGCATGAATAAGCAATAGCTATCAGGGAATTTTCGGGCCTTCGCAAATAGGTCTAAGACGTATTTACTACACTGGAAACTAAGTTTTCTGATATTGAGCATTATCAGCATTGATTTCTCTGTAATGCCTGTTCAATTTGCCTCTGGCTGATTCTATTGAGAATTGCCATTCGATCTTGATGGCTTTCTCTTCGCGCTCTTTGACAAGGCTTAAGACTTCTCTCATTAGTTCTTCTTTGGTCGCAATGCGCCTCGACAAACATTGCTTGGAGAGAGCCGAGAACTCGATCTCAATCATGTTGAGCCAACTGGCGCTCTTGGGCGTGTAGTAGAACTCGAAGCGTTGGGCCAAAGCGAAAGCTTCCTCCGCGCTGAAGGTTTCATAAAAGGAACTTGTGTTGTGCGTGTTCAGATTGTCCTGCACCAATCTGATCTTCGTGGCTTGCGGGTAACGATGAGCCAACTCTTTCATAAAGAGTGCATACTCTTGTTTGGTGCGCTGGTCTTTGACCTGCGCCTCTCGCTTTCCGGTCTGTGGTTCAATCGCCATCAAAAGCGCGCAGGAGCCATTTTTCTCGTAAGCATAATGCTCACGCTTGACCCGGCCGGCTTTCATCTCAAGTCCCGCTACATGGTCGCCAATCAGAAAACAAGGCCGTTCATCGAAACAAATCACCGGATAGCGCTCATCATAAGGCTGTGCATAGAGCGAGAGAATCTGTTCCATGCGTGCGAGAAAGCTTGCATCCATCTTCCCGATACACCACTGCTTCTTTAAGTGCGGAGAGAGACAGTTTTTTTCAGAATAGAGCGCGCGCGAGTGTGCGACAGACTTTCACACAACTCTAGCTCAACGGCTTTGTCGGCTAAGAGGCGCAATGTCCAACGCGCCCGGCCCGCAGGTGGGGTTGAACAAGCTAAAGCAGTCAGTTGAGCGCGTTGCTTGCCATCAATGCGGACGGGGCGTCCTGAACGCGTGGCCTCTTCTAAAGCCTGCAAGCCACGCAAGAGATAGTTATCACGCCAGCGCGCCACGCTTTGATGCGTGACCTGCAAGGAGGCGGCGACCGCCACTAAAGTCTGGCCTTGATGCAGTTGTAAGAGAGCCGTCGCTCGTTTGAAAACACGGGCGGCAAGACGCCCTTGAGAAACAAGGGTCATTAAAAAGTCATGGTCAGCTTGGCTGAGTGTCAGATGTTCTTTGTGCATGGTTGTAGGATACAGCTAAAAGTGCTCATAACTTAGTTTCCAGTGTACTAAAGGAAAAAGAAGCAAAACTAATCTGGAGGTCTGCCTCCTGAATAGTCACGGAAAGATAGCTAATATCCCTTGAGTCCGATAATAATACTTATGTCACATTATGTATTTTTGTCACTAATTAACCATGATGCCAAATCTTTAGTCCTGTGGTAAAATCCCACCGGTATATCAAACGTCAGAAAACGGAGGAACACGTGAGCGGAATCAGCACCAAAATAGCCGAGGGCGGGAGACTCGTGATTCCCGCCGAGCACCGCCGCGAACTCGGCCTCGAGATCGGCGACGAAGTTATCATCCGCGTAGAAGGCGGCGAGCTGCGCATCCTGACACGCTCTGAGGCGATCAAACGCGCGCAGGAAAAAGTGCGGCGGCACGTCAAAGGAAGCCGCTCGCTGGTGGACGAGTTGAGCGTGGAACGCCGCGCGGAGGCGGGGCGTGAGTAAATACGTGCTCGACGCCTCAGCCGTCTTAG
>JBBRXZ010000173.1:0-2254 GCA_038238095.1 Saccharimonadales bacterium (SeqCode) | reverse complement strand
CAGATGGGAAAGAAGAAAATCGGAGATCGCCTAGGCATGTCCAAGCACACGGTAAAGCTTTACATTGATTACTTTCATTCTCTAAAAACCACTAAAGAAGAGCTTTTCAAACTGAGCGACTTTGAAATGAACAAGCTCTTTCATCCATCTAAGGAAGTTATCTTAACGGATCGTTTAAGCCTGCTGTATGCCTTTTTTCCTGAGATGGCTGTTGCTTTAAGGAGACGCGGAATGACTGTATCCATGCAGTTCCAGGAGTTTAAGAAGAAGCATCCGGAGACTTACGGTGAGACCTCCTTTTACCATTATTACAATCTTTGGCGTAAGAAAGTTAACCCCAGCATGCACATTGAGCATAAGGTTGGCGATAAGATGTACGTTGATTATGCCGGAGGCACATTGCCTTACGTGGATGAAGACACCGGTGAGATCAAAGAAGCACAGGTCTTTGTAGCCACCCTTGGCTGGAGCCAGTACACCTATGTGGAAGCCATGCGCAGTCAAACGGTCGAAGATTTTATAGCTGCCTGCGAAAATGCGATGAATTATTTTAAAGGAGTTCCGCTAGCCATCGTGCCCGACAACCTGAAGTCGGCTGTGTTCAAGGCAAGCCGCTATGAGCCTACTTTGAATGTGAATTTTAAAGCTTTTGCAGATCATTATGGCATTGCCATTCTTCCTGCGCGGGCACGGAAACCTCAGGATAAAGCGCTTGTAGAGGGGCTTGTTAAGATCACCTACCAGCAAGTATACACTCGCCTGCCCGAACATCAGATCGTTCCTCTAAAGGAACTAAACAGGCAAGTTTGGCAACATCTGGCAGCACTCAACGATAAAGCACTCACGGGAAAGGAATGCTCCCGTACGGACCAATGGCTTATGGAGCTGTCATCACTTCACCCATTGCCGGCCACAGGCTATGAGATCCGGAAGATAAAGCAGGTCACGGTAATGAAGAACGGCCATGTTCAGCTGACAGATGATCAGCATTACTACAGCGTGCCTTACGAGCTGATCGGCCAAAAGCTGCGGATGCAATACTCCCGCTCGGAGGTTGACATCTACCGTCAATATGAGCTGGTGGCATCACACAAGCGCATCCGCTCTCCGCACAACTATACCACAGATCCAGCGCACATGCCTGCCGAGCACCGTTATGTAACGGAGTGGAGCCCCGCATTCTTTTTAGAAAAAGGCAAAGCGATCGACCCAATTGTGGAATATTACATCGGCCAGGTACTTGCCAAGAAACAACATCCAGAACAGGCCTATAAATCCTGCATGGGTATACTGGTGCTTGGAAAGCGGCTGACCAATGCCAGGCTGATCAAAGCCTGCAAGCGGGCTCATGAGATTGGATATTACAACTACAAGATCATCGAGGAGATCCTAAGAAAAAATCTTGACAGGTATGAAGAAGATCCAGAACCCACGCACATGCCCTCACACGACAACATCCGCGGAGGAAATTATTATCAGTAATTATCCATTAATCAATAAACTAAAACCAAAATCAAATGAACGAGATCCTAACAAAAATGAAACAGATGAGGCTTGCCGGGATGGCCAGAGCCTTTACATTAACGCTTGAATCGGGCAAGAATGAGAAGTTTACGCCCGATGAAATGATCGCTCACTTAATCGACTCTGAATGGGATGAGCGTTATAACAGAAAACTGGACCGCACACTACAGGCTGCCCGCTTCAGATACAAAGCCAGTCCGGAACAATTAGCCTTCGATAACAACAGAGTGGATAAGAATCAGGTACTACGTTTAGCCGATTGTGAGTTCATCAAAAACAAAGAGAACATCATCATTACAGGAAGCACAGGCATCGGCAAAAGCTTCCTTGCCTCCGCACTAGGCCACCAGGCTTGCGCACTAGGCTACCGGGTACTTTACCAGCACAGCACAAAACTCTTCGCACGCATGAAAATCGCTAAGGCGGATGGATCCTACATCAAAGAGCTTGCAAAGATCGAAAGACAACAGCTGCTTCTGGTCGATGACTTTGGAATCCAGCCCCTCGATGCTTCCAGTCGCTCTGTACTAATGGAAATCATTGAAGATAGGCACGGAAAATCATCTACCATTATCACCTCACAGATCCCTGTAAGCAAATGGCATGAGATCATTGGCGAACAAACAATCGCTGACGCGATCCTTGACAGAATAGTTCATGATGCACATAGAGTTGAAATGAAAGGAGAGTCATTAAGAAAAAAAAGACAACCAAAAAATGAAGAAGAAAT
>JBBRXZ010000172.1:0-2256 GCA_038238095.1 Saccharimonadales bacterium (SeqCode) | reverse complement strand
ATTAGCGATCAGATACCCATGTCAATACCTCATCGATACCTTGTAGATACTTTTCTGAAAGCCTGTAGATACTTTTTAAATACTTTTGAAGTACCTATATTCTCACACTAGCCTTTATATCATCGTAAGCATAGACTCGCTATATGGATAAATTCCCTCAATGGCTGCCTAAAGCAGTGCGCCTGCATACAGAAGCATTAATTCACAAAGGCGGGCTTAATAGCCTTAAAGCGCTGTTACTTCGCCTCACCTCTGATACTGAAATGGAAAAAGTCTGGGCCAAGCTCTCAACTAAATCTAATGACCCACAAAAGCTGATCGACTTCCTAGAATATGTACGCTTACATCCAACGCTACTCGGTAAAAATACGGATCCTATCACGGTACCAAGTGACAAAGAACAGCAACAAGCCTTTCAACAGTTAAGCACCTTATCCAAACGCATGGTGCGGGAGTTGCATGACCTAAGCTCTGAAGCTAAGGCCCATTCAGGATGGACATTTTTAATGATTGCCCTTAAGAGAGCCGAGCTTGATCTGTCAGAACAAGCTTCCAAGAATGCCTCTTCAAAAGCGGCTTTGTTAAACATCTTGAATATAGAAACAAGACTTAAAGAAATAGAACGTCATGAATCTATTATTTCCATCATAGAACTCATTGGATCCGCAGCAGATTGTGCCTCTACTGCACCAGATGCGTTGCTTCCTAAGAAACGCAATTCAGACAATGCAAAACGCAATCAACTCATTCTCGATTTAAAACATTATATGAAGCATCACTTCGGCACCGAATCTGCCGCCTTGATCGCGGCGATCGTCAATACGGCATTTGAACCCTTTGAAGATGGTGGGGTAACGGAAGACAGTGTGCGCAAGCTCAATCCCTAAACCGCTGACCTACTAAAACTGGAAGTTAATTCTTAAAAAAGAATTTAACCTCCGCGACATCTTGTTTAGATGTCGACATGATTGCGCTTATGCCTCTAGTTCGAGGTTTTGCAACGCACGGTCATGATCACCTTCAATTTACATGAAGCAGCTGTTTTTCTGAAGATCCACCCAGTGACGCTTTCTATTAAGGCAGCCTCAGGAGAAATCCCTGGCTCTAAAATAGGCAAGCGCTGGGTCTTTCTAGAGGTTGACCTCATTAGCCATATACGCGCACAATATCAGACGCGAGCGTTGCAAAGTGATAGAAAGGAAACAGTATGTCACTCTACAAACGCAAAGATTCAACTCAATGGTGGCTTAAGATCAGCCTCAATGGGCGAACAATACAAAGATCTACTGGGACTGCGGACAAAGTCCAAGCCCTAGAACTCCACGACAAGCTTAAAACCGCGTTGTGGGAACAAGTAAGGCTAGGGGTCAAACCTAGTCGATCTTGGCAAGAAGCGGTAGTGAAATGGTTGTTGGAAACGTCCGACAAAGCCACGCACAAAGAAGATAAGCAGAAGCTCGCTTGGCTGCATGCTTACCTAGGTGAATTACGGTTAGATGAGATCAATCTGGAAGTCATCGACAAGATTCGCAGTGCAAAGCTTAAAGAGGTATCTAAAGCCACCACCAATCGCTACTTGGCACTGATTCGGTCTATTCTGATTCGGGCACGTGACGAATGGGAATGGACTGACAAAGTCCCCAAGATCAGGCTCTTTAAAGAAACGAATAGTCGTGAACGCGCATTGACGGTAGAGGAAGCTAAAACGTTATTGAGTGAGTTGCCAAGGCATCAGCATGAAACCGTGCTGTTTGCGCTGGCCACTGGCTTAAGGCAAAGCAACATCCTCAAGCTGGAATGGTCACAAGTGAATCTTGAATTACGGCATGCCTGGATCCATGGCATACAATCCAAGAATCGCCGGCCCATTGCAGTACCCTTAAATGACATTGCGATTGCCGTCTTGCAGCGGCAATTAGGTCAACACGAAACAAGGGTGTTTACCTATGCAGGGAAACCGCTCATGACCGCAAACACGAAAGCTTGGGGACATGCGCTAAAGCGTGCTGGCATTAAAGATTTCCGCTGGCATGATTTAAGACATACCTGGGCCACGTGGCAACGGCAGGCAGGAACCCCTACCCATGAGTTACAGAAGTTGGGTGGATGGCGCACTGGGGCGATGGTGGAAAGATATGCTCACCTAGCACCAGAACAACTGGCTAGCGCTGCTGCACGACTTGATTCGGTGTTTGCTGGTTACGATTTGGCTACGGTGCGCTAGAAACAGAAAAGCCTCACATCGCTGTGAGGCTT
>JBBRXZ010000171.1:0-2263 GCA_038238095.1 Saccharimonadales bacterium (SeqCode) | reverse complement strand
GTTCGGTTTAATTAGAACGAACAAAAGCACTAAGTTAACTGCTTTATACCTGATGGTGTAACTCCCGTCTCTCGCTTAGCAAGCAAATATTCTCGATACGGAATTTCCAGTATCTTCCTCCAACGAGCTATCTCATCTTTGATAAGGTGTAAACTTCTTCCTACTTGCTCCACCACCTATTCATGTAAGTCAGAATCAGAATATGAAGACTTGTTAGTTATCGGAAGGGTCGGGTAGCCCCAACTCGGTCAGTCTGTGGTTTATCCATTCTTTATGGTCTGAATATACAAAACTTTTATTAAGCCATTTGTAAATTCGTTCAGCGTTAAGTTCACTGCGCTGGCCGTGTATTATGCCTGCTATGTCTGACCAGTCATGTTCGCGTCGTTTGGGGTAAAGGCTGAACATTATCTTAAAAATTATCAGGTCCTCAGGCGCAAGAATCGGCAGCTGAGTACCTTTATACTCCACGTATTTAATCTGTTCCGCTACCTCATCATGAAAATCTGAAAATGAAAAGAATAAATCTACCCGAGTGCCTTTGTAAGCAAGGGCTGTCTGATCATCTTCTCTTATGCGTCCCAGGTGAAGTTGGGCATCTTCTAATGTTAGCTGCGGGTCTAGCATATGCAGGATAGGTGTTATTACCTGTATGTCATCGACTCTCTCGCTTAGCGGAATAAAAACATTCACATCAATATCGGCCGTGGGCTCGCGCGAGGTATAGAAGTTGGCAGCAATGGCGCCCCCAAAAGCATGCGGTATATCATGGCTAGCTAAGAGCTCATGTAGCTCTATAACTGGCCTTGGCAGATTCTCAGGGCTGCGGATTCTCTCGTGGGGGTTGTTCATCAACTTCTACGTATGGTGCCGATATTTCGGGGCCGGGTACAGTGCCAGAAGCCGACTCTGGAGGTGCCGGGGGATGGTTTATTGCCATCTCTAGGAATCTAGCAGGCAACTTATGGCTAGGCACCTTATCACGCGGTGATTCATCGTCATGTGGTAGTTCACCGCTTGGCATAACTGTTTTGCCTCTTTCGACCATACTTTTATTATAACTCCTTTTGGTAAGAGCCAGCTATTCAGGTAGAAAAAGTTATTATGAGAGGCTAGTTACCGGACCTCTAAGCAAAGCGTAACTTCCACATCTTATTTTGCGAGTAAATACTCTTGATAAGGCAAGTCTAATATCTTCCTCCAGCGAACTATTTCAGCCATGATAAGGCGTAAACTATTACCCATTTGCCGCATCAGGACTTTTAAATCATGTAAATGAGCTCTTTTATTGCCTTTTCTGTTAGCTAAGCTTATGCTTATGGTAATTGTTTTCTAACTTTAAGAACTACTCCAAATGAGCAAACTTCATAACAATCAAGCAGGTTTTAGCGCCTTAGAGATTACGCTAATCATAATAATCATAGCCATTATAGCTGGCATTGGTGGTTATGTACTGCGCTCCAGCAAAACAGCGAATAATACGCTTAGTGCAGCTAACCGGATAAGTACAAATCAAACTACAAAGAAAAACACCAACGCCATTAAAGAGCTTGACATAACGGAATGGAAGGTTAGGATGACATTGCTCCCTGGCCTTGACAGGCTAAGCTACGAAATGACTAGCCCAACAACTGAAACAGCTTATCGAGGACCCAATAATGATCAGCCGTACACACTTACGCAACCTGGTTATGTGAAGCTTATTTCGTTGCAACTCAAAGGTCAACCATCAAGCTGTACGGGAGAGGCAACTACTTCGGGTGAGTTTGCCTCTATTGAAAGGAGTACGACAAATCCTAATAATCAGCCTAATGATGGAGTAGTTTCTGCTGACTATATCCGTAAAATTGGATCAAATTACTATACATTAAGCATGCCAAATGGTCTTTCGTGCCAAAGTAGTGAGAGCTTAAAAGCAGCAGAGGCTAAACAATCAGAGCTTGTAAAACAGGCTTTCAAGTCTCTTAGAGCACAATAAACAGAGTTCTATGTTAGTTCTCGTACTCACTATAAATACTCATCATGGGGAACTTCCAAAATATTTCTCCATCGACTAATCTCATCCCTGATTAGGTGCAAACATGTTGACATAGTACGTCTTAAATGTATAATACAGTATATACATGAGTGCGCCAAGCAAAGCTGATCATTCTCTAGCTGGTACATCAAATCCAGCCTATCTAAAGACTAGCCATCAGGATAGTACGGAACTCGGCATGCAAAGTGGTAACAGTTTGTGTGAAGCCCGAGGAAAGGACATACC
>JBBRXZ010000170.1:0-2276 GCA_038238095.1 Saccharimonadales bacterium (SeqCode) | reverse complement strand
TACGCATTCCGCCCAATGGCTATTTGGATGAAAAAGAAGACATTGACTATTATTTAGACGATGTTTTGTTGAGCAAAGAATTCTTTTATAAAAAGGCTACCCTTTTAGCCTACAAATATGAACCCCGTGAAATACCCATTATTAATTACAAGTTCAATGGTTAGTTTTTTGTTATTGCTTAGTTGTAGCAGAAGTAGCGTAGAAGACCCAGCGGTAAGCAATGAGGTGCTTTTGAAAACAGATTGCCTCACCGAAACTTCGGAGGTTGCCTATAAAAATCAATCGGTTTTGAATAACGATGGTTTTGTGGAGGTAAACCGCTTCTATTCGGCAGATGGCAAATTTAAAGAAACTCGTTATTCGGTGTTGATGTACAGTGCCAATGTCGGCAACGGTTTAGATTTGAAGAGTGCCTATTTCAACAATAAATCTTTCCAAGTCGTCGCCAATGGGCAATTTCAACTAACCGAACCCGAAGAAAACAAGGCAGTCAATTGGCGTTTTACCCTGCCCGATGGCACAGTGATTGAGATTTGCACGAGTCAGTTTCCCAAGGTTTTGAATCTGTCAGCCATTCCAAAACCAGTATCGGGCAAAGAATGGAAATTTGAACTTGACCTCAGTACCAACAAAGCAGATTACGTGCAGGTATCAGACAATAAATTTTTTAGTTTTGGCAGTATAGAAGGCGAAGGCAATTAAAATGTCGCTTACATTCAGTAGTTCCGCTGTAAACTATGCCATGGACAATGCCAAGTTTTTCCGTCAGAAAACCCTTCAACTTTATGTTAAAACAGGCAAGAGTTTAATCAGGACGATAAAAGGCAAGAGAATAAAGGTCATTATCAACACGATTTCAGTGGCGGAGTTTCCGTTGTTTTAGAATTCTGCATAATTCAGTTAGTTTTTAACGGCAAAAACCCTCATTACAATTAAGTAATAAGGGTTTTTGGTTTAATGTATTTGGGGTTTATTTACTTTCCCGCATGTGATTGCAGTATCATCAACGGCAGTAGGCTTAACTTCTCTGTTCGAGATGGGAAGAGGTGAACACTACTCCTATCAACCCCATAAGGTCTTTGAGTGGGTTTATACATTTATATGGTACGTATGTATAATACTCAGAATCTTATGGTATAATAATTCATGTAATATTGTGAAAGATGTTGAGCAAGTAAGAACGTCACTTAGATTATATAGTCATTAAAGACTTCGGGCAGTATATTTAAATAAGCTGTTGGGTAATTAGTATTGCTCGACTTTGGTATTTCTACCTTTACATCTGCAACCTATCGAGGTCGTCATCTACGACCGCCCTTATATGGATTACTCATCTTCAGGTCAGTTTCGCACTTAGATGCTTTCAGCGCTTATCTGATCCCGACGTAGCTACTCAGCGATGCTCTTGGCAGAACAACTGATACACCAGCGGTCAGTCCAACTCGGTCCTCTCGTACTAAAGTCAGAACCTGTCAATAATCCTACGCCCACAACAGATAGGGACCGAACTGTCTCACGACGTTCTGAACCCAGCTCGCGTGCCACTTTAATCGGCGAACAGCCGAACCCTTGGGACCTTCTCCAGCCCCAGGATGTGACGAGCCGACATCGAGGTGCCAAACCTCCCCGTCGATGTGAGCTCTTGGGGGAGATCAGCCTGTTATCCCCAGAGTACCTTTTATCCTTTGAGCGATGGCTGTTCCATACTAAACCACCGGATCACTATATCCTACTTTCGTACCTGATCGACTTGTTTGTCTCACAGTCAAGCACCCTTTTGCTATTGCACTCTACGCACGGTTACCAAGCGTGCTGAGGGTACCTTTGAAAGCCTCCGTTACTTTTTAGGAGGCGACCACCCCAGTCAAACTACCCACCAAGCAATGTCCCTATTTAGGTTAGAATTCCAGTACAAGAAGGGTGGTATTTCAACGTTAGCTCCACGATGCCTAGCGACACCGCTTCATAGCTTCCCACCTATCCTACACATCCAGTACCAGAACTCAATGCTAAGCTATAGTAAAGGTTCATGTGGTCTTTCCGTCCCGTTGCGGGTAAACGGCATCTTCACCGTTACTACAATTTCACCGAGCTCACGGCTGAGACAGTGTCCAGATCGTTACACCATTCGTGCAGGTCGGAACTTACCCGACAAGGAATTTCGCTACCTTAGGACCGTTATAGTTACGGCCGCCGTTTACTGGGGCTTCGATTCAATGCTTCTCTTGCGATGACATCCCCTCTTAACCTTCCAGCACCGGGCAGGTGTCAGGCCT
>JBBRXZ010000169.1:0-2286 GCA_038238095.1 Saccharimonadales bacterium (SeqCode) | reverse complement strand
GTCTAAGTGGCGATGGCTAAATGGCACTCACGTTGAGCCGCAACGCGCTAGCGTGCGGGCTGGAAGGCTAGTAAACATTGCAAATCCGGCCCTCATGCTCGTATCTTGAAATTGTACTCGATCCGTACGGTTCGAGTATTCTCTGATTGTCGTTCGTGAGGAGCGTTTAACTCATGCTGTGGCTTGACCACTTGCGCTAGATTGCTCCCTCCGAACTTCGACCAAACACAGGTTACATCTTGGCACTTGATGCCTAATGACGAGCATTTGTGGTCGAAGGCAACTGGAGGAGTCTCGCGAGATCTGTTTCTTTGTCCCTTTTGGATTTTACATCTTGACTACAATTCCTGTTTCACATTTCGGTATCGGCATCGATACCGCAAGGTATGGACACCACGTTTCGTTCATGGACGAAAACAAACGAACGGCTTCTAAGGCCTTTCACTTTGAAGAATGCGATCAAGGCTATCAGAAGTTGCTAAAAGCCCTTCAAGCTTTGGCCGCCAAGTCATCCAGCAACTACCATCTCAACATCAGGATTGATGCTGCGGGCCAGTATGCGGACAACTTTATTCATTGGTTGCATAAACAGAAGCTCAACATGACTATTTCGGTCGGAACGACTGCAAAAAACAAAAGTTATCGTGAAGCTCACTATGACAAACGGAAAGCCGATCCTGTGGAAAGCCTAGCATGTGCTCGCTTTGCAATCGTCGAAAGGCCGCCTGCTATGCTGCCTCCCAATCCAGCATTCTCCACGCTTCGAAGTGTCGTTTCTGCCATGGAAGCCAACGCTACTAACCTGACGCGTTTGGTCAATCAACTTCACTTACTCTTGGCGACCTGCTTTCCCGAGTTAGCCATGCTCGTTAATGATATTTCCAAAGGATATTGCTTGGCTGTACTTGCAAAGTATCCTACGGCCAAACGACTTGCTGCTGCAAAGCTTGACTCGATCTTGGACATTCCTCACATGGATCCGGAGCTTGCTAAGAAGCTTCACCTAGCAGCGAAATCATCTACAGCTCATGCAGTGGACGAAGTTCAAGAGGAGTTGGTTAAAACCAAATTGAAAGAGGTGCTCGCTGGCAAGCAGCAGTCCATCGCTTTGCTCAAAATCATGAAAAAGGCTTGGGATTCACTTCCAGAGGGCGCTCATCAGCGAATCCATAGCATCAAAGGCATTGGCCTACAAACGGCTGCTGCGTTGGTGGCCAAAATGGTCAAAATCGAGCGATTTCAAACAGATTCGGCGTTGATCGGTTACTTCGGAATCTTCCCAGAAGAAACCAACACATCGGGAACCAACCGAGACGGAACCCCCAAGAAAGGCACTTCCTTTCACATGTGTAAGAAGGGAAATGACCATGTCCGTCGACTGCTCTACACAGCAGCTCAATCGGCAGTCAAGCATAACCCTGCCGTGCGAGCTCTCTATGCTCGCCAGGCAGCCATGGGAAAGCCCTACAACCTGATCATGGGTCACTGCATGGCCAAGCTCCTGCGACAGGTCTATGCAGTTTGGGCAAAAGACGAAAACTTCGACCCTGAGTACGAAACCAAAGAGAAGCAAGCCAAGGAAAAAGAAAAGGCCGTGGGCCCCAGTGTGGACACGCCACAGTCATTAGAGGTCACCACGACCAACTCCAAAGTAATTGAACCAAAGCTCAAAGGCAAGCGTCCGCCAATAAACTTCGCGGCATTCAAGAGTCAACTATCGATCGCAGAAGTCCTCCGCAGCCACAATTGGAAAGATAGGACTAGTCGAGGCCAACAGCTTCGCGGTCCATGCCCTATCCACAATGGAGACGACAAGGACAGGAGCTTTGCAGTCCACGTAGGCAAGAACACGTTCTGTTGTCATTCTTGCCATAGCAAAGGGAACGCGCTGGACCTGCTAACGTCATTATCGGATCAGTCGCTCCACGACGCAGCATGGGACTGGATCGACAGGACGGGCATCTCGCCTCAGCTTCTGTAACGACAAAAAGGGAAAACTCATTGCCAAGCCGAAGCTCGACAAAAAAGCCTTCCCCTCTTTTGGAACCAGTAAAATAAGCCTTGGAAATCTAAGGACTATCGCTTCACGTACCTACCAGCCTAATCAGCGAAAAAAGCAAACGCGAAGCGTCCAAGAAAAATTCCAAAAAAACCAAGCGTCATGACGCCGACGCACTTGCAATTCAACGTTACATCTAGCGCATTGAGGCTCAAAATTTACAAAGTGAGTGCCATTTGGCTAACGCCCTTCGGCTGATTATGCGATAAAACTTCTGCGTAGGTGCT
>JBBRXZ010000168.1:0-2346 GCA_038238095.1 Saccharimonadales bacterium (SeqCode) | reverse complement strand
GTGTTTCAATTCAGCTACCGGCAGTGTGAATGGCTCTGCTAACGGCGGTGCTGGTCCTTACACTTATTACTGGAGTAATAATGCTACTTCTCAAAACATCTCCAATGTTATTGCCGGAAATTATTCTGTGACTGTTACAGATAATAATGGGTGTACTGCTTCTGCAAATGCTGTTGTAAATCAACCTGCCCAATTGCAATTGAGCACTTTGGTCATAGATGAAAGTTGCGGTAATGCAAACGGCAGCATTGACCTGACTGTTACAGGCGGTGCTGTTGCCTACAGTTACCTCTGGAGTAATGCACAAATCATTGCTGATATCCAGAATCTTTCTGCCAGTACTTATACTGTTACAGTAACTGATAACAACGGCTGCACTGCATCTGTTGCTGCAATTGTGGTAAATACGCCACCCCCAACCATTAGTGTAACGCCTTCGACGGCGGTTATTTGTATCGGTGATAATACCGTACTTACTGCGAGCGGTGCTGTTTCCTATACATGGAGTCCGAATACTGCTTTGAGTGCTTCAACCGGTGCTACTGTTACAGCGAATCCGGTTATCACAACTACTTATACCATTACAGGAACTGCTGCTTCAGGCTGTACAAATGATACTACTGTAGTTGTTACTGTGAATCCCTTGCCTGTTGTTACTGTCAATCCTGCCAACGCAACTATTTGTGTGGGTGATCAGGTGCAGCTCACCGCAACTGGTGCTTCTTCTTATACATGGAGCCCGAATACTGCTCTGAGTGCAACAACCGGTGCTACTGTTACAGCAAACCCTGTTGCGTCTATTACCTATACTGTTACAGGAACACTGAATGGTTGTTCTAATACCGCTACTGCTGTTGTGAATGTGAATCCATTGCCTGTTCTTTCGGCCTCTGCTGATACAAGCATTTGTATTAACGCTTCTGCTTCGCTTTCTGTGTCTGGTGCAGTTTCTTATACCTGGTCACCGAATGTTGGATTAAATCAGTCAACAGGCAGTTCAGTTGTTGCTTCTCCAACTGTTACAACAACTTATACAATTCTTGGAACGAATGCGAACGGCTGTACTAATACTATTTCTGTTATCGTGAATATCAACCCGCTTCCCGCTGTGACTGTTACAGCGCCTCTCGGAATTTGCCCGGGACAATCTGTACAACTTACTGCAGGCGGAGCCAATACTTATACATGGTCGCCTTCCACTTCACTTAATCAATCAACCGGTGCGGTTGTCACCTCCACTCCTGTTGCCAATATCGCTTATACTGTTACAGGCACTAATTCTGTTACAGGCTGTGTGAATACGGCTTCTACCAATATCACCATCAATCCGCTTCCGGTTGTCGCTATTAATCCGCAGCCTGCCTTTATCTGTCCCGGTCAGAGTATTAATCTCACTGCTTCGGGTGCCGTTTCCTACATCTGGTCACCTGCAGCCGGAATCAGTTCCACCACAGGTGTAATAGTTAATGCGACTCCTGCTGCTACTACTATTTATACTGTTACGGGTACTAATCAATTTGGCTGTATAGATTCTGTTACCGCCATTGTGGAAGTGGGGGCTTATGCAGTGATTGACATCACGCTTGTGCCGAATGAAGGTTGTGAGCCGCTGGAAGTTTCTTTCATTAACAACACGATTGGTGCTGCCAGCTTTATCTGGAATTTTGGTGACGGTACTTTCTCTAACGATACTTTCCCGACGCATATTTATTCTGCCGGTACTTATTATCCTTCTGTTATTGTCATGAGTACCACTGGTTGCGCTGATACACTTTCACCGATTGATACGGTTGTTGTGCATCCGTTGCCGGTTGCTGATTTTTCTTCTTCACCTGATTTTGGTACTGTAGTCGTGGTGGAAAATGCGCAGTATGAATTTACCAATCTCTCTTCCGGCGCTGACTTTTATCAGTGGTTATTTGGTGACGGAACCGGCGATACTACGGTGGATGCTGCTCATGCTTATACTGTTGCCGGTAATTATGATGTTACACTTATTGCTATCACGGAGTTCGGTTGTCGCGACACTATTATTAAAACACCGATCATCATTATCGAGGAGCCGAGTTTGTTTATCCCTAATGCCTTTACACCGAACGGCGATGGCGTGAATGATTTCTTCGGCATCTACGGAAACAGCATCAAGTCGTATCACATGAAGATCTTTGACCGTTGGGGTGAAATGATTTTTGAAAACGATGACTACTTTCCGACATGGGATGGAAACTATCACGGTATACCCCTCAATGTCGGCGTTTATGTCTATCTCGTGCAGGTCGATTACAAAGATGGTTCCACTCTCTGGCGCAAGGGTGATGTTACTATTATTAGGTAGGTAAGAAATAT
>JBBRXZ010000167.1:0-2375 GCA_038238095.1 Saccharimonadales bacterium (SeqCode) | reverse complement strand
CTACCACAACCTAATGAACGTGAAGGATGGTCACATCGTTATGTACGCACCTCAACTTTAGGTGTCTCAGACCCGATGAATATATCTGCGAAACGTCGGGAAGGTTTTGAGCCTGTTAAGGCTGAGGATTATCCTGAACTTATGAGCCACGCGTCCATTGATGGGCAGTTTAAAGGTTCTATTGAAATTGGTGGTTTAGTTTTATGCCGTGCACCAAAAGAATTTATGGAACAAAGAGCAAAGCATTATGAAAAGCTCAACCATAGTCAGATGGAGTCGGTAGATAATAACTTTTTGAGCCAGAATGATCCACGGATGCCACTCTTTAAAGAGCGTTCAACCAAAGTGACTTTTGGAGGTAAATAATTTAATTTAGGAGTATTAATATGGCAACAGTATCAGGTCCTTATGGACTAAAGCCAATTAACCTAATCGGTGGCCAGGCATTTAACGGCGGTGTGATTCGCGAGATTCAACTGCAAGTTAACAATACTGCACCTATCGGTTTCGGTGATTTGGTTCAATTAGGCGTAGCCGCTGGTGGGCAACCAACAGTAGTAGCAGCAACTCCAACTACCGGTAGTTTTGGTGTTGTAGGTGTTTGCGTAGGCGTACGTTACCAGTTAGCTGGTCAACAACTTGGTTATCCTTTGTATGCACAGTACTTGCCAACAGGCGCTGTAGCTGCAGGTTACACAAACATCTTTATCCGTGTTATGGATGACCCAGATGCGTTGTTCCAAGTTCAGTCTTTAGGTTCTGTAACTGCTACCTCTATTGGTAAAACAGTTGCTTTAGCTAACTTCACAGCTGGTACAAGCTCTACAACTGTTAATACATATACAGGTAATTCTGTTGTTGCATTGTCAGCTACTATTGCTAACACAAACGCCCTTGCTTGCAAAATCGTTGATTTGGTTAACGCTAACTCTACATTTGGTGGCAATTTCCCATCTAACCCCGGTGACGCGTACACTGATTGCATCGTTAAATTAAACTTTGGCGTTCATTCATACTACCAGTCCGCTGGTACATCTAACTAATAAAGGAGCTATAACATGGCTATTTCACGTTCGCAACTCCTTAAAGAGTTACTCCCAGGACTAAACGCTTTATTCGGTCTCGAATATGCACGCTACGGCGAAGAGCATAAAGAGATTTACGAAACCGAAACTTCTGAGCGTTCATTCGAAGAAGAGACCAAATTATCAGGTTTCTCAGCTGCCCCAGTTAAGTCTGAAGGCGCTGCAATTTCTTATGACAATGCACAAGAAGCTTGGTCCACACGCTACTCACACGAAACCATCGCCCTTGGCTTCTCAATCACTGAAGAAGCAATTGAAGATAACTTGTATGACTCTTTGTCAGCTCGTTACACCAAGTCTTTGGCTCGTGCAATGTCCTACACTAAGCAAGTTAAAGCTGCTTCCGTACTAAACAATGGCTTCAATGCTGCTGTTGTCGGTGGCGATGGCGTATCTTTGTTTAGTACTGTACATCCATTAGTTTCTGGTGGCACAAACAGTAATGCTCCATCTACTCCTGTTGACTTGAATGAGACTTCTTTAGAAGCCGCTATTATTCAAATCGCTGCATGGACAGATGAGCGTGGCTTGTTAATCGCCGCTCGTCCTAAGAAAATGGTTGTTCCACCTGCATTGCAATTCGTTGCAACTCGCTTGTTGGAAACTAAACTTCGTCTCGGTACAGCTGATAACGATATTAGTGCAATCAACAACAATGGTTCAGTTCCTGGCGGTTACACAGTTAACCACTTCTTGACCGACACAAATGCATGGTTCCTATGCACTGATGTACCAAACGGTCTGAAGCATTTCGAGCGTACACCACTCCAGAATTCTATGGACGGTGACTTCGATACAGGTAACGTACGTTACAAATCCCGCGAGCGTTATTCGTTCGGCTGGTCAGACCCATTGGGTATGTGGGGCTCTTCAGGTTCTTAATCAGACCTGTAGCCGCAAGGGAACCCCGCTCACAAGGCGGGGTTTTTTAATTCTTCGTAGTGGTGTACGCGGTGGCAGTTAGCACAAAGGACTATGCACTTAGCAACTTCCTCCCTTGCTTTTCTGAACTGTCCGTTACTAATAAACCTACTAACAATACCTTCTTTTAAATTAGGGTCTGTATGGTGAAAGTCTAATGCGGCTATATGGCTAAACCCACATTTCATGCATTTAAGTGTACTTTTAAATGTGTTCCACTCGTTTCTTAGTTTTTTTCTTCTAGCTAGTAACGATGCTAACCTAGCTACTTTATTTTTTTTGTGGTGAGTTTTGCTATATTCCGCGTTTTTAAGTTTACGTACAGCCGGGTCTTTATAAGGCACCGTAGATTTCCCCATCTTGGGCGTT
>JBBRXZ010000166.1:0-2379 GCA_038238095.1 Saccharimonadales bacterium (SeqCode) | reverse complement strand
TCGTGTTCGGCGGCTAGGAGGGCCTGGATCAGGTCGTCGATGTTGCCGGCCAGGGCAGCTGGAATGTTGGAGCGACTGTAACCGATACGGTGGTCGGTGATGCGGTCCTGAGGAAAGTTGTAAGTACGGATTTTCTCGGAACGGTCGCCGGAGCCGATCAGTTTATTGCGGGCATCGGATTGTTCCTGCTGTTCATCTTTTATTTTCTGGGCTAGCAGACGGGAGCGGAGCACGCTCATGGCTTTGGCCTTATTCTTGATCTGTGATTTCTCGTCCTGGTTAGAGACCACCAGGCCGGATGGCATGTGAGTAATGCGGACAGCGGAGTCCGTTGTATTGACGCTCTGGCCGCCGTGGCCGCCGCTGCGGTAAACGTCGATACGCAAATCTGCCGGGTTGATCTCGATGTCTGATTCTTCGGCTTCCGGCAGGACGGCAACAGTTGTTGTAGAGGTGTGGATGCGGCCCTGGCTCTCAGTAACCGGCACACGTTGCACGCGGTGAACACCGGCTTCAAACTTCAACTGCTTGTAGGCTTCGCTGCCGCGAATTGCAAACGTTATTTCGCTAAAGCCGCCACCCTCGTTGGGCGTCTCATTGATCAGTTCAAGCTTATAATTATGTGCTTCAGCCCAACGGGCGTACATCCGGTAGAGCTCGCCAGCAAACAGGCTGGATTCATCGCCGCCGGCCGCGGCGCGGATCTCCATGATAACGTCGCGGTCGTTGTTGGGATCGTTGGGGGTGAGCGCTTTAATCAGTTTCTCCTCGTTGGCGGTAATTTTTGTGTCCAGGTCCTGCAACTCACTTGAAGCCATCTGTTGTATATCCGGATCATTGCTATTTTTAAGCTTTTCAGCTTCCGCCTTATCACTTAGTAATTTGGCTTTTTCGTCGAATAGGGCCACCAGATTCTCGACTGTACTTAGTCTTTTGGCAAGCTTGGGGTATGACCTATCGGCATAAATAGCAGGATCCTGGAGCTTGATATCCAATTCTGCGAGCTCAGCTCGTAAGTGTTGTTCCTTAGTGTCCACTCTGGGCGCTTCCAATTAATACTTGCGTATAATCACGGCACTGTTGTAATACGCCGGGCGTTGCCGGTTCAATGAATTTGGCAAAGCGCGCCGATAAATCGATACTTCGTACCTGGTGGGTTAGGACGACGCCACTGGTTTTGGTGTTTGATAATGGTACCTCAAAATGCAAGCCGCGGATTCGTGATGTAATAGGACAGACTATAGCGTAGCCGGTTTGGATAGCTAATTGTTGTTCCGACAGTACCAGGCAGGGCCGGCGACCACCTTGTTCGTGGCCGGTGGCCGGGTCTAGCTCTAGCCACACTATGTCACCGGCGGCGGGTATATGGGTAGTGCGGGGTTTGGTTGTTTTATCAGTCACGGATGATTTCATTGCCGCGGTCAGCTCCCCAGTCCCATTGGCCGGCAACTTTCTCCGGTGTGGCACCTTCGAGTAATTGTTCAAGGGTTGGCAGCTGCCGTTTGGTTGATTTTACCGGTGTCAAAGTGATTGAACTGCCATGCAAATTAATAGATACGGTCTGATTGTCTTGCCAGCCTGCGGCCTGCAAAACTTTCTTTGGCAAGCGGATGCCGGTGCCGTTGCCCCATTGTTGGGTGTGTTGGGTGTAGAGCATTGTATTAATCTCCTTGTATATACAAGTATAAACAATGGTTGTAACTCAGTCAAGAATTAGTTGCCAACGGTTTTGACGTTCTCGGCTTTGGCTTCGGCTTTTTCGATCTTTGCGGCAGTGCGTTTAGCTTCCTTCTGGGCAGCCGAGGCGCGTTTGTCTTTGCTGGCGGCACCGGCGGCAGCGCGGGCTTTAAATTTGTCGACACGGCCTTCGATGTCCAGGATGCGCTCTTCACCGGTGAAGAAAGGGTGTGAAGCGGAGGTTATATGGACTTTTACCAAAGGGTATTCGTTGCCGTCATCCCATTTGGTGGTTTCCTCGGTAGCAGCTGTGGAGCGCGTTAGAAACCGAAAACCATTATTCAGGTCTTCAAACACCATCAGGCGATAATTGTCGGGGTGCAAACTCTTCTTCATAACTTGTAGTACAGCATATCACATCTGTTAACAAGCGGTCAACAGGGAAGAGAAAGGCCCATCTGCTAGTATTAACCTATGGTTAAGGCGCTGATTCTGCTTAATTTCGGTGTACTATAACAGGGTATGAAGTTTGTAAATCTGAGCGATCCAGAGGATGTCGTATCGTTTGAGGAATCTTTAGCCAGAGGTATAGGCCGGGATGGCAACCTCTATGTTCCGGAATTCATTCCGCAGTTATCAGATAGTGAGGTCGCTAGCTTAGTCGGTGCTGATAGGCAGGCAACAGCGAAAATTATGCTTACT
>JBBRXZ010000165.1:0-2389 GCA_038238095.1 Saccharimonadales bacterium (SeqCode) | reverse complement strand
TCGCTGTGCCGCTTCTCCCGAATGCGTCCCTACGCCGTTAAGCTGGCCAGCCCCCGCGATATGATCATCACCGCCACGCTGGCCCACCGGCAACTTTACCGTTTCCGTTTCCACCGGGCCAAGTGCCAGCTGATTATCCAGGAAGAGTTCAAGCACCGCCGCTATAAGCCCTTGCAGGAATTCCTAGAACTAGTGCCGTCGGAAACACCGCACCAATACTTCCAGAAGGGCCTAAGGGCCTCCGAGGCACCGCTGGCTTTCTCCAAAAAGCAGATGATTGTGCGGGCCAAGCAAAACTATGCCAACCGGCTGGCGGCTTTCGTGCTGCAATCGGTGAAGCAGCGCACCGGCCGACACGAGGCGGTCCAGAAGTTTATGCTGGCTAACGATTCTGTAACCATAGCCACCGAAGTACCGGTCTACCTTACCGGCGATGACCTAAAACACTTGCAGTCACAACTGGGATTTGCCCTGTACAGCAAGCCGCCCAAGGGTACCAAAGTGGCGGCTGGAGTTGAGCCGGAACTACTGAAAACCGACCAATTACCGAAACTAATCACCGGCCACATCGATTTAGTCCAGATCCGTAACGGTCAGATTCACATCCTCGATTACAAACCAAACGCTGCCAAAGAGCAGCCGATCGAGCAATTAACTCTTTACGCCATGGCGCTGTCTCGCCTGACCGGGCTAAGGCTGTTTGAATTCAAGTGCGCCTGGTTCGACGAGCAGGACTATTTTGAGTTCTTTCCGCTGCATGTGCTGCATAAACCGGCCAAAGGCCGGCGCCGCAAGAATATTAGCACTAAAGAAGGAGTCTACTCAGTTAATAAGGAGTTTAAAAAGATCAAGGAGGTGCGCCCAGTATGAGTTATTACGATAAGAAGAGCTACCAACCGAAAAAACCAGTCAAAAGCTTTCAGGACCTGGAAGTCTACCAAAAGTCGCTGGCCACGGCGGTTACCCTTAATAAACGTATTCAGCACCCCAGTGCCGACATTGCAGGCGATGTTGAAAAACCGTCCCAAACCGAGATTTATGGTAAGATCACTCAAAACCTATTGTCCAGCGCCCTGGCCATCCCGGTGGCCCTGGCCACAGCCCACTCCCGGCGCTTCGGTGACCCGGCGCAGGCCATTGAGAAGCTGGAACAGGCCATGCTGCTCTGTAATCTGAGCGTGGTGTACTTGGAAGAGTACCGGGATTTAGTCAACGGTGATATTGAACACGAATTCTTTGAGGAACAAATCAAAGCCTGCCTGGCCGTGCGCGGTAAAATTCTGCGCCTGCAACGCTCCTGGCGGAAGTTTATGGCGGAAAGCCTGGCATCGGCCTGAAAGGGTTAGATAGCGGCGTATGATTGAGCGACGGCGACGGTTTCTGGCAATAGTAATTGTTGCTTTTATTATAATTGGCGGCGTAGCCTACGACGGCCTGCGCAGCCCCCGGAGTAATCAAAATGGTGGACAACTAACCGGTACAATAGAACGGGCTGGCCAAAACTCACAGTTGGCAACCGAGGCGCTGGGAGCCTTAGCTGTAAAAGGTCGGTCTCCAAAAACCGGCTACACGCGGGCCCAATTTGGTGACGGCTGGCAGTCGGTAGGTAACTGCGATGTGCGTAACCACGTTTTGCGGCGCTATATGACGAATGCTAGTGTGGTGTCGGCTACAGACTGCAGCGTACAACGGGGTACCTTACATGATCCCTATACCGACAAAATAATCGAGTTTACTCGGGGTAAACTTACCAGCGGCGCCGTACAGATTGACCACATGGTAGCTCTGTCTGACGCCTGGCAAAAGGGCGCGCAGCAGCTTCCTGCCGAGACCCGCCGGGCGCTAGCTAACGATCCTCTCAACCTTATGGCTGTAGATGGTCCTGCCAACCAAAAAAAGGCTGACGGCGACGCGGCAACCTGGCTGCCGCCTAATAAACCTTATCGCTGTCGTTATATTGCCCGGCAAATTGCCGTCAAGCTAAAGTACAGGCTGTGGATTACGGCCAGCGAGCGTGATGCCATGCGACGCATTTTGGGCGGCTGCCCGGAACAAGTTTTGCCAGTAGTGGGCTAACATGAAGCAATGGCTCAACAGTCGAATATCTATATCATGGCAGCTGGCCTGGCTGGCTATTGGCATTATTACCGGTACCGTGCTTTGTTTGAAAATCAACAGCAATACTTTTAGCGGGCCGCAGTGGCTTATTACAAGCATTGCGTTGTTTTTTATGGTTTTAGTCCGGCGAGTCCGCGCCATGGTAATGTTGGCAATTATCGCCGGGCTGATGATTGGTTTGTGGCGGGGCAGCATTGCCCAGCAAGAGCTTGAGCAGTATAAACCATATTACAAACAGACAGTGACATTAAGCGGCCACGTTGTTCAGGAT
>JBBRXZ010000164.1:0-2404 GCA_038238095.1 Saccharimonadales bacterium (SeqCode) | reverse complement strand
ATTAAAACGCATAGTAGTATTCATAATACATCTCCTTATGCTCACTATGATACACAAAATGATTGATCAAGTCAAGTGACTTACTGAGCACACTACTCCCACTTCATTCCTTTGGCGTAGAAAGCATGGCGGGCGTTTTTGATCTCATTGTCTGTCGATGGCCTGACACGCTGCCGTTTCAAATCAGTTACAGTTCGTCGGCAACTTCCTACATACTTGTTAGCGAATTTGGGAATAGGTACTTCAAATATAATCTAGATCCAAACCAGCTAAGCAATGCCGGCGGGAACTGCAGCCTCGGGGATCGTACGCGGTTGGCGCAAAACTATGGCGGCGATTAATGAGGCGGCGATGCCGAAAGTAGAGGCTATAAGGAAGCCGTCGTGGAAGCCGTGGACGGTAGCCGTAGCAATAGTCAGGTGATCCGGTGCCGCATGCAAATGTAAGTTAGTAATGTAGCGCGCACTACTTGAGGTGGCTATGCCTGTAAGCACTGCCAAACCTATCGAACCGCCGACTTGTTGCGCGGTGTTCAATATACCGGAAGCCAGACCAGATTGATCGTGCGGGACGCCGGAGGTGGCGGCAATGGTCACACTGACAAAGGTCGCC
Source organism: Saccharimonadales bacterium (SeqCode) (assembly GCA_038238095.1). Taxonomy (GTDB): domain Bacteria; phylum Patescibacteriota; class Saccharimonadia; order Saccharimonadales; family UBA4665; genus JBBRXZ01. The sequence goes on along the minus strand of JBBRXZ010000164.1, from coordinate 1,792 downwards.
CCCATGCCAAAGCCCAGCAGCATCATACCGGGCGCCACATCGCCCCAGAACGTACCATGGACCGGTATATGCGACAGCCAGAACAGGCCGGCGGAGACAAATAGTGGCGCTACCATCAGGATCGGTTTATAGCCGATTTTTTTAACCAGCCGCGGCACGTTGGTAGCAGCCACGGCGATAACGGCCGGAACAATCAAAAAGCTAAAGCCGGTCTTAATTGGGGTGTAGCCCAGAATTTCCTGCAAATAGAGCGTGGTAAAGAAGAAGATCGAAAACATGCCCGCGGTCATACAGATCTGCAGCGCATTGGCACCGGACAGGTTGCGATTTTTGAAAATACCCAGCGGCATCAACGGATGTTTCGCCCGGTTTTCATTAACTATAAAGGCCGCTATAGCCGCCAGGCTAATGCCGAAATGCAGCAACGAGGCATGGCTGGTCCAGCCTTCGGTTGGCGCCTTCACAAGCGCGTACACCAGCATCATCAGGCCGCCGGTTACTAAGATAGCGCCGGGCAGATCAAGATTATTGTGGTCGGTCGTGGAATCGTGACGGTCTAATACCCGCAGCGCCGCTACAACCACCAGAATACCAACCGGCACGTTAACAAAAAAGTTCCAGCGCCAGCCCAGGTACTGCGTAAAGATACCCCCGGCTAACACGCCCACGGCCGCACCGCCGGAAGCCACCGCTCCCCAGACAGACAGAGCCACATTGCGCTCATGCCCTTCCCGGTACGTAACCAGAATAATTGATAAAGCTGCCGGCGACATGAAAGCCGCCGCTAAGCCCTGCAAGGCCCTAAATGTAATCAGCATGCCGCCCGATTGCGACAGGCCATCGGCCAGCGACGCCAGCGTGAACAGCACAGTGCCAATCATGAAGACCTTACGCCGTCCAAACAGGTCGGCCGCGCGGCCCCCCAGCAGCAAACAGCCGCCAAAGGTCAAAGTGTAGATAGTAACAATCCACTGCAGGCTGGTCTGCGACATCGTAAACGCCCTTTGGATTGCCGGTAACGCCACATTAACAATCGACACATCCAGCACCACCATAAACTGCGCCAGCGCCAGCAAAATAAGTATCAGCCAATGACTGGTCTGCTTAGCCGGTGAATTTTCTACTCTAGCCATATTGTACCCCTCCGGACTTTCGTTACTATAAAGTGTACCTTGGGCTACTCACTTGGGTCAAACCGCCTCTCTTCCAACGCAAGATGAGCATGAACAATACTTAACTACTCGGGATCTGATCTACTTTATCTAGATCTAGCGGACTAACTTTATGCTCAAAAGTTTGCCGTATTTTTTTGCAAGCGGAGCATCAAGGGTTAAAAAAGCCGTGCATTTTTCCCGCAGGGCCGCGGCAATCTGCAAAGCATCTTCAAAGTCCTTACCTTTGTAATGCGCCAGCGCCCACTCAACATCACTTGCAGCCACATCATAGATTTTGTAGGCGGCAATTAACTTCTCTACCCTGTCCAGTGGGATCTTGTGGGCTTCGGCCAGATAAAACGCATGACTGAGCGACAACGTCGATATACCAGCTTCTTCACCCAGTTGCCCAAAGGCGGCAATTGCTTCGCACACCGCCCCAACACGTCGGCGATTCTCTATTAACTCAAGCAAAAGGTTAGCATCTACGGCAATCATTACTTCGTATAACCGTATTTGCGCTCAAGGTATTCCAGTTTGGTCCTTTTGACTAGCATCACGGTGTCTTCATCCGGAAAAGGCGTTTTAATTGGGGGCAAAGAGTCAATCACCCGCAATATCTCTGTAATGTTTCCTCT
>JBBRXZ010000163.1:0-2404 GCA_038238095.1 Saccharimonadales bacterium (SeqCode) | reverse complement strand
GGGAAGAAACCGGCCTGAAAGAGATGAAAGTCCATAGTTGGCTGGGCAAGGTAAATTTTCGGTACCGTCGTAATCACACATTGGTGTTGATGACTATGCATATTTATCTGGTCGAAGGGCTTGGCGATAGTGATAAATTGCACCCCGAGGGCTGGTTAAATGATATAAAATGGCTGGCGGCTAACGAGGCTATAGACAAAATCGCCTACGACGACATTGGCAAGCTAATCCTGTTGGGTATGAAAAGAATTCGGGAGGGCAAACTCTAAGGTATGGATAAGTCCGCCTACCTTGCCTTCGCGGAGGATAAGCTCCACGTTACATTTAATGACATTGAACTGTTACTGACGGCATTTACGCATCGCTCCTATCTGAATGAGCATAAAAAAACCGTACGCGAGCACAACGAACGCCTGGAGTTTCTAGGCGACGCCGTGCTGGAACTGGTCGTCACTGAATACCTGTTTAATAATTATGGTGAGCCCGAAGGTATTTTAACCAATTGGCGCAGTAGTCTGGTGCGGACGGAAAGTATCGGCGCGGCGGCTGTAAAATTTGGTTTTGAACCGCTGCTTCGGCTTAGCCGCGGTGAGAAGCGGGGTAGCGAAAGGGCCAGGGCCCAAATATTGGCCAATAGTTTTGAAGCTGTCATCGGTGCCTTATATATAGACCAGGGCTATGAAGCCGCCAAAATTTTCATTACTGAAAGTATACTCAGCACATTTGAAGCAATTCTGTCCAGCGGCTCCTGGATGGACTCCAAATCTTATTTACAGGAACTGGCCCAAAGCCAGGAACTGTCTACACCTGTTTACAAAGTTATAAATGAGGACGGACCTGATCATGACAAGACCTTTTTAGTCGGTGTCTACGTGGCCGGTAACCTACGCGGCCAAGGTGCTGGCCCCAGCAAACAAGCTGCCCAGCAAAAGGCCGCCGAAACCGCCCTCGACTATTACAAAGCTACAGTTAAAGTTTAATAAACAGAAAGCCGTTTGACAAACAGGGGACGTTATCTGTAAAATAGCAAACATTGTCATTAGAAAATGTAAGGCGTGAGAAAGAAAAGAATCCCGTAGATATATGCTAGTTATTCGTATGCAACGTACCGGCCGTAAAGGTCACGCCATGTTCCGGGTTGTTGTTCAGGACTCCAGGTTGACGCCGACCAGCGGTAAAGTTGTGGCTCAGCTAGGTAGTTATGACCCTCATGCCAAAACCGTGGTGATTGATAAAGAAAAAGTTGCCTTTTACCTTGATCACGGAGCCCAGCCATCGGAACGTGTTGCCCGTTTGCTTAAAAAAGAAAGCGTAAAGCTACCGGAATGGGTTAAGCTACCTGTTGACAAAAAGCGTACTGTCCGCAATGCCGATAAGCGGCGCAGCACTAGGCCCCCGGCCCCTGTCGAAGACGTGGTGCCAGCTGAGGCTGCGTCTGAAGCTGAGACCATTGAAGAGGCGAGTGCTGAACCTGCTGAGCATTCTCAAATTAATGAAGAGGTTCCAGCTGAAACTGTCGAGCCTGCAACTGAAGAACCAGCCGAAGCCGAAACCGTCGAGCCTGCTGTTGAGACCCCTGCCGAAGCCGCGTCTGTTGAAGACGCCACAACCCCCTAGCTTGCCTGGCGAGAATTTTCACAGGTAGCCGAGTTCAATTTGTTATACTTAATTATGTACCGGATTACCATTAACCCTAACCCTGAGGAGTTTGCCATCAATGAGTGACATTGACCAACAATTTATAGAATATGTCGTTAAATCTTTAGTTGGCAAGCCGGATGCTGTCCATATCGATCGTCGCATAGACGAGAAGGGCGTGCTTCTGGAATTAACGGTTGACCCGGAAGACCTCGGCCGGGTGATCGGTAAACGCGGCGCGACCGCCCAGTCATTAAGAACTCTATTGCGGGCTCTCGGTACTAAGAACGACGCCCGTTATAACCTCAAAATTATCGATAATGGCCCACTTGATTATGGCAATACTAGCAATGTTACAGCTAAGACCGATAAAAGTGAACCGGTAGCAGGTGATGGTAGTGCCGTGGCTGCTGATGCTATTGCAAGCGATGAAGAAGATGCTTCTCGGCTTCAGCCGGAAGAGGAGCCGGCAGTCACGGAAACTGCCGAAGAACCGGAACCTGCGGCTGCACGTGAGGAAGATCAAACCAGCGACCGTATGCAACGAACCCGTGCCGAACTGGCCGACCTCGATGACCTGGACGTCTAGGCTGCTCCCACGTTAACCGGCAATGTAATAATCGCCCTAGTCCCCCATCTCCCCTAACCTAACGACTAGATAATAGTCGCCCTTTGTTACATCTCCACCACCGGGTATAGCCGCTTCAGCTTGGTGCGGGCTGTGTCGGTCGTGAACTGCCAGTTAACCCCTGTCTGGGCGGCATTG
>JBBRXZ010000162.1:0-2408 GCA_038238095.1 Saccharimonadales bacterium (SeqCode) | reverse complement strand
TCCAATACACCCAAAAACCAGATGTAACTACATCTCCAGGTGACCAAAGCCCTAGGGTTGTAGGATCGGCGACACCGCTATCAGGACAGATTATTAGGCCGACAGAGCCGAGAAAGAGTACTGATTCGCATGCCTCTTAGGTAGAGGGGGATAGGTTAAGGTAGAGGTGGTAATTGCCTCTGGAGAAATCTCCCCCGACCTGTTACACTAACTCCTTATGCAGATCGTAAAAGAGCAGCTTACACCTACCAAACTCAAACTCACGATTGTCGCCGACAAAGCTTTACTGGATGCTACAAAGCAGGAGGTTATAGAGGGGCTAAGTAAGACCGTCACAGTTCCAGGTTTTCGTCAGGGTAAAGCCCCGGCTCATCTTGTAGAAAAACAGCTTGACCAGGCAGCCCTGCAAGCGGAATTTGTAGACCAGGCGATTAACAGAGCGTATGTTAGTGCTATAGAGCAGGAAAAACTTCGGCCGGTGGTTCCGCCAGAGGTTTCGCTGACCAAATTCGTACCTTATACTACGCTGGAATTTGTGGCCGAAGTTGAAGTTGTCGGTAGTATAAAATTGCCTGATTACAAAAAAGTAAAGCTGACACCCAAAAAAATCGAAGTAACTGCTAAAGACGTCGATACGGTGCTTGATAATCTACGTAACCGGGCTGCTGCCAAAAAAACAGTCACCCGGGCAGCTAAGATGAATGACGAAGTAATAATTGATTTCAAAGGCACCGACGCTAAAACGGCTGAGCCGATCAATGGGGCCGAAGGTAAAGACTACTCCTTATTGCTCGGCAGCAACAGCTTCATCCCTGGCTTTGAAGCTGAAATCATTGGCATCAAAGCCGGTAGCGAAAAGACTTTTACACTGACTTTTCCTAAAGACTACGGCTCGAAGGATTTACAAAACCGAAAAGTGGCTTTTACTATTAAAGTTAATAAGGTACAGGAACTTGAGCAACCTAAACTTGATGACAGTTTTGCCAGCACTATTGGGCCGTTCAAAACACTCATCGAGCTGAAAGCCGATATAAAAAAGCAGCTTCAGGCTGAGAAGCAACAAGAAACAAACCGGGCATACGATAACGAGTTGCTGGAAAAGATCGCTGCCAAAAGTACCGTCGCCATCCCCAAGAGCTTAGTAGATGAAGAAATCGGTCGTATCGAAGAGGAAGAAAAGCGTAATGTTGTTTACCGTGGCCAGACCTGGCAGGAACATCTGGACGCCGAAGGCCTTGACGCTGAAGCTCACCGCGAAAAACAACGCGAGTCGGCTGAACTTCGGGTCAAAGCCGGCCTGATCTTGGGCGAAATCTCTAACCGTGAGCACATCTCCGTTACTCCTGAGGAACTCGATATCCGTATCCAGCTTCTCAAAGGCCAATATCCTGATGCCGATATGCAGGCCGAACTGGATAAACCCGAAAATCGCCGCGATATCCGTACCCGTCTAATGACCGAAAAAACCCTCGACAAACTCCGCACCTACGCCACCAAGTCCTAGAGATATTAAGGTTTCTGTGCAACTTTCTATGCGCTCTTTACTACTTGCACAGAGTGTAGTATTATGAGCTTATAAGGGAGAGCGCGGATGCAATTCTTGAAAAACGGTAGAGTAAGATTGGGAGAAGAACCTGCTGATAGAATGGAGCGCACGGCAGTCGCGATGCTTGATCAAGAAGAGGATGGTGCCGCGGATCTCATTATTAATCGTGATGAAACGATACTCGAGCAGGACAAGGCATCTAGAATGTTTCAAAAACTAGGTGAACTGGCGGCTGATCCGGAAAGTCCATATGCCCCGCATGCGGCTCGTAGTTTAGTTGAGGCAAGTTACGAGAGTTCCTCTAGAATCCCTAGCCCTGAATATGATGTAATTAACGCTTTACGCGACGTGGTTAAAGCAAGAATCGCAGCTCCTCTATTAGATCCTCAGGAAGTATTGGTTTAGTAATCACGCTAAATAAAACGCGCAGGATAAAATAAGGTTGGCACTCTTGACTTGAGAGTGCTAATTTTCTATACTGTAGCTAATGAGCGTTTTGATCCCAACTGTTATAGAGCAAGAAGGCCGTTACGAACGGGCTTATGACATTTATTCTCGTCTATTAAAAGACCGCATTATCTTCTTAGGTAGTGATGTCAATGAAGCCAGTGCCAATATAATAGTTGCCCAACTGCTCTTCCTGCAGGCCGAAGACGCCAAAAAAGACATTTTCTTTTACATCAATAGTCCCGGGGGCAGTGTTTATGACGCCTTGGCCGTCTACGATACCATGCAATATGTTACCAACGATATTCAAACCGTGGGTATAGGGGTACAGGCTTCAGCCGCGGCCTTTCTGCTCAGCAGCGGCACTAAAGGCAAGCGCTACGCATTGCCTAACTCTACGGTTATGATCCACCAG
>JBBRXZ010000161.1:0-2414 GCA_038238095.1 Saccharimonadales bacterium (SeqCode) | reverse complement strand
TCAATGCTGAAGCAGCGGCTATACAGAATAAAATCGCGCTCGCAAAAGGTAAAAAAGCCGAAATCGGGACTGCCGGAATTAAAGATAAACGCGCCGATGTTAAAACAGCTATTGCAGGGCAAGAATTAAAAAAACAAGAGTGGGAAGGTACTTATCTTGCTGATATTCAGGAAATCAAAACAACCAGCACGTCGAAGCGTGAAACGGTTACCCGGCTTGATGAATTAAAATTAAGATATAAACAAGACATTAACGATTTCGACCAGACAATTGACGGACTAAGATTGTATGATACTAACGTTGCAAAAAATCTATTATCTGCACGCCGAAAAGCACAAACGCCGCAAACAAACTTGGATCTTAATGCAAAGTTCCAAGCTGAAACTAGAATAAACTCCGCCAAAGCTGAAATCGAACAAGGCAAGCTTGACAGCAAACTTAACGTAGTAGCCGCCGCCGAAAAGAAATTTTACCAAGACGCGAAAGACGTTACGGGCGTAGGACTTAAAGATATCGAAAACTCGATTTCTCATTTTAGATCACAATTCAAGGACGGTGCGCTGCTTCCCCCGAATGTAAGAACACTGCTTGATAACTCGGGTTCTGTTGACGATTTTGTAAACGCGGCAAAAAAGATGGACACGCAACAGCTTGATTCTGTGATGAAGTTCTTACCTCCTTCAGATCAAGCCGGGTTCAAGAAAAATCTAGGCGATTCGATTATCTTTGACTTTTTCGCCCGCAGTTACGATCCTAACTCGGGAATGTTTTCAAAAACCGCAGAATATGTAAAACAGCACGGTTTGCCGAATTTGGAATTTTTCACAGGTTCACCGGACGCGCAACGTAGATTTTCTGAACTCGCACAATCTATTACCGCGCACAGCCAAAAAATACCGTGGAAAGAAATGACGGGCGGCCAAATGATGTCGGGCTTGGGAAACTACGCTGTCAAAGGTGTTATTTTGACTGGTCTGTACGCCGCGTTTTCAACTTCTAAATTCCACGTAGAAGGGTCGGCTATGAACGCGCTCGCCGCCGGTACAGGTTTTGCGGTTGTTTCACTGCCTTTTCTCGTAGGTAAAGCAATGAAAAATCCAAACCTTGCGCGGGAATTTATCAAATTCATGGATTCGGGCGGCACATTGACCTATTCCGCTTTACCGTATCTCTCGACATTTATACAAAAAGAAAGCAAGCCCATGAATGAACAAGAGCTTGCCGAAAAAAATCAAATGACAGACGATATGATTAAGGCCGGACAGCAGAGTGACCAGCCTCCGCAGCAACCTCCGCAGCAACCACAGGCCCAAGCTTCACCCGCTCAAGGCCCACAGCAGCCACAACCACAACCAAGCCAAGGACAGCCGACGCCAGAACAGATTCAAATTATGCAATCTATGGCCGCAGCGAGGGCCGGACAACCTAATCCACAAGGTCAACCAGCGCAAGGGATGACTGCCCCGGCACAGCCGCCAGCTTTACCCCCGCAGCAGAATCAACAACCGCAGTAGGTCGCGCTTTGAAAGTATTGATCGGTACGGGAGTCGCGGCTTGGCCCTCGTACCTTTCAAATATAACCCGCTGGTCGTTGTCTGAGTTGAATTTTGTGTAAAAATCAGGAGGACATTCCGACGCACGCAGGGTAAATCTATTCTTCATCTGCCAAGAAATATACGGCTTACTTTTGTCGTCTTTTTTGTTATATGTTTTTGTTTTAACAATTGTATGCGCCGTATCTACTGCATCGTACCATTTTGAACTACCGCGAAAAGTATAAGGCGAAAGTCTATCAACATCATCGGCATATTGCGCGGAAGGCGGTTTTCCGTAATGATGTGTAAAGACTACCGACAAGTCCAGTTCTCGATATTCTCGAAGTAAAACTTTAATCTGGTTAATCAAAGCTTCGACCTCTTGTGCCGCGTTTTCGTTGCCCGAGTGGAAGTTACTAATAGGATCAAGAATCAAAACGTTCGGTTGGATTTTGTCTAATTGTTTGCGAATTTTGTCCAACGCGGTATCAAGTTTCAATTCCGGTTCTTTGCTAATCGCCCAAAGGTTATCTGCATAGTAAGCTAAGTTACTGTTTGCAAACATCGTTTGAACGCGCTTTTGCAAAATATACTCACCGAGTTCTTGTTCTATTACTAAAACTTTACACGCGGCGGGTACGATCCACTCGGGGTTTTCATACAGATTCTCTTGGCAAGCTAACGCTTTAGCGTACCCGGAAAATATGTTAAATGTCTTACCAAGTTTTGCTTCGCCGCCGACGATGCAGAGTCCGTTTTTGGGCAAAATCCCCGGTTCAATCCAGCACGGCGACGTGACAACTGGTTTACTAAGTAGATCAAAAAGTTTTTGAGCTTCGACAATAGGATTTTACGTCCTTTCTTTCTCAAGAAGGAATG
>JBBRXZ010000160.1:0-2441 GCA_038238095.1 Saccharimonadales bacterium (SeqCode) | reverse complement strand
TGCCATATTTCACGGACTATAGGCAGGACGTTTATATTCTTGTCCCTGCTGGGTAATCTGAAGTGCTTCTTATAGGCGACGCCGCGCTGAGTTAACTGGAGGGCACCATGGTGCCCTATAACTACAATGTCGTGTTTATTTTTATCAAAATCTTCTAGCATCAGGCGGACGAGCTTCTCATCTATATCACCGCTAAAACCGCCCTCAGCGGTAATAATAATATAAAGCTCCTTTTTAATGACCGCGGCGTCTGATGTGTCCCGGCCGAACCTAAAGACGTCACTGACCCTTAGCTGAGAATAAATAGCCCATAGTTCATCAAAAAATTTAGTTGATTGCAGCACCTGGTTCTTTATCTGAGCAATCCGCATGCTGGCAATGCCCTCAAAGGCGCCGGTTAGCTCTACCATTGTCGCCATAGCCGCTTCTTCCCTGGCGATTTCATTCAATCTTTTCATACCTTCGCTGCTTCCTTTGGCTTCACGCTAGATGTGCTTTTTGGTTCAACCAGAACCGCCGCTTTCAGCTGGCCACAAACTTCATCATAATCTTCATCTTTAGACACTTTTGCAGCATATTCGTCGGCTTTTTGTTTTAAGGCGTGCAGGTTAAGGTCTTCACCTTCCCCTAGATTAAGCACCAGATCAAACATCAACTGTTGGGCCAATAATGAAAAAGTGTCCGAGGGACTCTGCGTCAAAATCTCAAAGATTCGTTTGCCGGTCGCCAGGGCCTGTTTGGCTTCAGGCGCCAGTTCAGAACCGAAATGCGAGAATTCTTCAGCCTGCCGGTAGTCAGCCAGGACTTTGAGTGTTCGCGATGCAAACTCTTTTTGGCGTTTGTTATGGCCGGCGCCACCGGCCCGGGTCACACTCAGACCGATATTTAAGGCCGGACGGATACCGGCCCGGAATATGCCCATATCCAGTATCCACTGGCCATCGGTAATAGACATTATGTTGGTCGGTAGATAAGCCGTGATGTCGCCATTAGCGGCATGCACTATGGGTATACTGGTCAACGATTTACCGCTGCTATCCAACCGGCCGGCCCGCTCCAGTAAGCTGGAGTGGGCGTAAAACATATCGCCGGGGTAAGAATCACGACCGGGGCTGACGGCCGAGAGCAGGGCAACCTCGCGGTAAGCATGGGCATGACTGGTCAAATCGTCATAGATAATAATTGTATCCTGGTCGCATTTTTGCCACAGATATTCAGCCAGGGAGCAAGCCACGTACGGTGCAATATAGCTTCTAATCAGTGATTCAAACATTGTCGAGACAACCACGATAGCGTTTTTAAGGCCATCATTCGCCTGCAGGCGTGTCAGCAGCGTGTCAACATCGCTGCGCCGCTTAGCAATCAAGCAATAAACTACCACCTGGTCGGTATTTTTTTGATTAATTGTCAGCTGCGTCGCCAGCGTGCTTTTACCGGATTTGCTATCGCCCAGCATGGTCATCCGCTGGCCGCGGACAATTGGGAATAAGGCATCGATAGCCGTTATGCCGCTTTCCAGTTGATCTTCCACTAGCCGCCGCTGGTACAGGGGCGGTGCCGTATTAAAGACTGGCCAGACATCATCCGCGGCGATCGGTCCCTTACCGTCCAGAGGATCACCGGTTACGGAGATTACCCGGCCGATAAAATCCTTACCGACTTTACAGACTAGCTTATGATGCTGCAGTACGGCTACCATGCCGGTCCGCATACTCTCAGTGCCGAGATGTAACACCAGCACATGGTCGGACTGCACCTCATGAACAAAACCTTTACTGCCATCTTCGAACATTACTAACGACTGCAACGTGCAGGGCTGCAAACCACGAACTTTAATCAAAAACCGTTCCACCGCAATAATCTCACCGACCGGATTACCGGCTTCTATTAAGCGGTCAAAGTGCTTCTTACCGCTACTCACACCGGTTTCTCCGGGATAGGGTCAGACAGGCTAGCCAGTAGCAGTTGGCGTTTTTTAGCAAATCTCTGGCGCAGTGAAAAATCAAAGTACTTATTAGTGCTGCGCACGATGCAGCCGGCGCCCATATTTGGCTGTAAGCCAGCAGTCATAAGTGTCAGCGGATGAATTTCGCGCCGCAACCACAACATAAGTTTCTCAGTAAAAGCCGTTGAAGGATCGGCACAAAAACTAAGATGTAAAACCGGAGCCTTCGAGCTGACAGATAACAGAAACTCATGCAATAGTTTACGGTCGGCAGTGAGCAGAAGATTAAGCCGGTTAATTTGCACGAGCTGATCCATTACCTGACTGGTTTCGGGCACATTGATTTCTCCACCGCCTTTACGCAGGCCTAACTGCAGAAGGCTGTCGTCTATCGATTCCAGTTCACGGGTTAAACGCCCGACATCAGTTGGACTGACCGCCAGAATCGGCAGGCCAAGCATCTTTTCGGACTTCTCCGGTCTATGCACCACTTTTT
>JBBRXZ010000159.1:0-2448 GCA_038238095.1 Saccharimonadales bacterium (SeqCode) | reverse complement strand
TCTATCATTATTGTTCGGTCTGATTTCTTAAAATCACAGAATTTTTTGGTTCTATGTTGTCTCATTGTTCGCATCTCTCTATTAGTTGTTGTTCGGGTAGGTTTTGATTCCAGCAGTTGAATGGTATGAAGTAAGTGCTTATCGCCAGCATGATAAGAATGCTGACTAGGCTAAACACGATTATGTAAAGTGATTGAGCTTTAGAGTATTGCATTGACATCTCCTAATGGGATTGTGTTCTAAGGGTTTTTGGATCTGCTGACATACGCGAGGATATCCATGATTAGCCAGCAAGTGTCATCAGTGCATTTGTTATCAACTCGCATAACCTCACAGACCTGCTCACGTAGATACGCTATTATCCTGGCTGATTCTGCACCTCGACCCATAGCAAACGCTGTATTAGCGATCATTGCCGCCTTGTGTGCGATGTCGTGTTCTTGTGCTTTGGTAAATGGCTTACTCATTGTTTAGATCTCTCTCTAGACTGTGCCGTATGCATGTGCATGGAATGAAACTTTTAGACTCATCTTTGACGTGGTCTTGCCAGTCACGTTCCTTTTTAAGCAAGATACGTAATTCTTCACGTTCGATGTTGTTTAGCTCAATTGGAGGTGGCCCTAATGACGGGTCTCGCATACGCCAAACCTCATCTCGGTATTCTTGCTCTTCTCTCTCTTCTTCATAACCCAAGATTGACGCTCCATACTCTCGCTTGATTGCCTGACCTAGTCTTCTTGACTCCAGAAACGTAGATGTGTTTCATCTTGTAAAGCTCGTTTCTTGCAGTTCTTATCGCTTGCGGTGATACTTGCCTGATGTGCCCCATGTCTACTTGAGCCTGATAAGCGTCCACCAGTTCCTCATCTATCATCGGTTTGAATGATAAAATCATGTGGATGCACTTTTGCAAGTCTTTAGTTATGACTTGGTCTATCGATGCAGCTGCTTCATGAGATGTCCATGGATCACTAAACCTTGCATGCGTCATTTTTTGTCCTCATAGTTTTTGTTTGCCGCTAACAGGAACAAGATGATTAGTCCAGGGATGATGTAATGCCCTACCACTACACCTCGGCCTGCTAAGTCTGATGCGTACATGATGGATAGAACTGATGTTGTTATTCCGAATAGATACTTCATATTTTCCTCTCGTTTGATGTATCTGTTACAGGCTAGGGGCTGTGATTGTGTCGTGTCTAGCATGAATCGCTGTCCGTTACAGAATCGTTACCATACTCAGTTTCGTGTTCTGTGGGGGTGTAGAGCGGTTGAAAGCCTAAACCGACATGTGTATCGCTTACGACTTGAAACGGGCTTCCTGACGTCTCTGGTGGCTTTATAAAGTGTTTATGTGTCCTACGCCATGACTTCAGCAATACAACAGCATCTCTGTCATCAGTTTCAAACTCTGCCCCACAGCTACAGACTTCCCTGATCATTGAGCAATATGTAAAACCCTGATTTTACAGCCTGGGGGATTATCTGCATCAGCGTAAACCTTATTAGCCATTAAAGAAACTATTTGAGCGTCATTAGATAGAACACCGCCCTGCTCAAGAATGTCACCAACACTGCGGCAATACTTATCTAAGTCCGGAGCCACATTTGGGAACGCCCTGCTAACAGATTTAGGTCTCTCAACATAAAACGTCATAGACACACTTACGGGACCCAACATCACATTAGCCTGTAACTCCTTCATACGCATAAAACAGGTCATAACACCCGTCTCACGCCATGCTGGGAGCCTCTTATTGGCTTCGACAAGTATTGCTCTACCGCCACGAACATAAGCCGTCTTGGAGCCTTGTGGTGCTGGGTCGCCGTAAATACGAATCTCCATTAGAACGGCTGTTCTGCTGACTTATTCCAAGTGTCCATAGGCAACGGTACCGCTCTGGTGATCACTGTAAAGCTTGGAGAGTTGATGCTGTGCTCAACAGTCTTAAATATCTGACCGTCTTTCTCGAACTCTGCCGCTTTAGTGCCAAGGTCTCCAGTGAACTCAACGACGTCATCTTTGACAAGGTCACTAGGTAAATCTAGCCACATGGTCCATTGACGTTTTTTCGTTATCTGCTCGCCTTTGAACTCGATTGAGAATGACTCCCAACCAGATACAACGCGACCCTTGTAGTCACCCTTTTCAGCGACCTTTGAAACTACTATTTGAACTTTTACTTTAGCCATGTTATCCACAGGCCCTCTCTTAATAATTTATTTAGTTTTTATATTGTTTTTTATATTGTTCTATTAAGTGACATCAGTGTCACCTACTGCTCCCAGTTTTGTCACCTACTGCTACCGTAGATGTCACCTACTGAAACCTAATTTGTCACGTGTGGCGAAGTTATCCACAGGCATAATCATGTCAATTACGTTGCTGTTTTGGCGATGCCACATAGACCCGTCACAGTCATCAGAACACTCCACATTGACCCAATA
>JBBRXZ010000158.1:0-2458 GCA_038238095.1 Saccharimonadales bacterium (SeqCode) | reverse complement strand
TTACGTTGAGCGGCGTATTAACCAGAAACTGCCCATACATCTGAGCGGTTACTCGCATTGTTTTTATTTCTCCTCGTTAGTTTTGTAAAAGTTGGGGCACTTTTACGCTAGCAAGGTTTGGGGTTTTACGAAAGTCCTATTTATATGAATTCGCTTCAGTAAATTCAATTCTCCGGGATGAATTTTTTTGAGTATCGTGATAATAAATGTCTGGTCTGGCCTGGTTGTCATAGCTACTGGACGAGGCATCTATTGCTTTGATCCGGCCGTCACTGCCCACAAGAAAGCTTTTAGAGCACTCGTAGGTTGAGCAGTTACTATACAGAAAATCGTAGCCGGGATGGGCCAACAGGCTCGGCACCACTAGAATGAGAATAACCAACAAGATAATGCTTGCTGGTATTGAGATAAAAATTAAGAACTCTTTTTTTACTGAAGTTATTTTTTGGGCCGCGGCAGTAGATGACGGCTTTGCTATCATAAAGACAAATTATAACACGAGAGTTAAATTCGCAATAATTCTACGATCTTCGGCGCTATGCTTCTATTTGGTGTTTTTGGCGATGATGGCTTCGGCGACGTGATTGGGGACGTCGGCGTAGTGGTCGAGTTCCATGCTGGAGCTGGCCCGGCCCTGAGTAGAGCTACGCAGGTTAGTGGTGTAACCGAACATTTCGCCTAAGGGGACAAAGGCCGTGATTTCTTTGATGCCGGTAGTCAGGTCTTCCATGGACTCTATACGCCCGCGTTTGCTGTTGAGGTCGCCTATAACTTCGCCCATGAATTCTTCGGGAGTAACGACGACTACCTTCATAACTGGCTCTAACAGTACCGGGTTGGCCTTTTTGACGCCTGCTTGGAGCGCCATAGAGCCGGCAATTTTGAAGGCCATTTCCGAAGAGTCCACATCGTGATAAGAGCCATCATAGAGTTCGGCCTTGAGGTCGACTACCGGATAGCCGGCAATCACCCCATTGCTCATAGCTTCTTCAATGCCTTGCTGGACGGGTTTGATGTATTCACCCGGTACAATGCCACCTTTAATAGAGTTAATAAATTCAAAACCGGCGCCGGCCTCGTTCTGGCTGATGCGCAGCCAGACGTCACCGTATTGGCCGCGGCCGCCGCTTTGGCGAATAAACTTACCTTGGACCTCCACGTCAGATTTACGGATTGATTCGCGGTAAGCCACCTGCGGTTGGCCGACGTTAGCTTCGACGTTAAATTCACGCTTCATGCGGTCGACGATGATTTCCAGATGAAGCTCGCCCATGCCGCTGATGATGGTCTGGCCGGTCTCGTCATCAACCCGGATTCGGAAAGTAGGGTCTTCCTCGGCCAGGCGCTGCATGGCGATGCTCATCTTTTCTTGGTCGGCCTTGGTTTTCGGCTCGATAGCGATAGACACCGGTGGCTCGGGGAAGGTTATGCTCTCCAAAACGATCTGATTGTTCGGGTCGCAAAGGGTATTGCCGGTAGTTGTGCCCTTTAAGCCGACAATGGCGGCTATATCGCCGGCGCCGACTTCTGTTACGTCTTCGCGCTTATCGGCTTGCATGCGCACTACGCGGCCTACACGTTCTCTTTCCCCTGTAGAACTGTTTTGAATATAGCTGCCGGCCTGTAATTTACCGGAGTAGACCCGGAAGTAGGCCAGTTTACCCACGAAGGGATCAGTAGCAATTTTGAAGGCTAAGCCGCTGAATGGTTCACTCTCGCTGGGCTTTCGTTCGACTTCGTCACCGGTTTTGGGATGTGTGCCCCAGGTAGAGCCACGTTCGAGCGGGCTGGGCAGGAATTCATTGACAGCATCAAGCACTTTTTCTACGATTACACCCCGTCCGTCACCTCCGGTGACTGCAAAGAACTTGCCCGTTAAGACGGCACTGCGAATGGCTTGATTAACCTCTGCGTCGCTCAGGCCCTCTTCACCAACCTCAAAGTACTTTTCGAGTATAGATTCGTCTTCGGCTACGGCATTTTCGACCAGTAGACTGCGGTATTTTTTGACTTTATCCATCATGTCGGCCGGGATTTCGCCTTCGACAAGCTCGTGATCGGAAAACTCTTTATAGGTATAAGCTTTCATATTAATAAGATCGACGATGCCATTAATGCTCTGCTCAAATCCAATGGGCAGATGGATTGGGAAAGCTCGTTTGCTAAGACGGGCATGGATAGTGTCGAGCGATTTGTAAAAGTCGCCGCCGGTCTGATTGATTTTATTAATAAAACAGATACGCGGCACGCCGTACTTGTCGGCCTGGCGCCAAACAGTTTCGGACTGTGATTCAACGCCCATCTTGCCGTCAAAAACCACGCAGGCGCCATCAAGCACCCGCAGGCTTCGCTCAACTTCAACAGTAAAATCAATGTGTCCGGGCGTATCTATAATATTGATCTGATGATCTTTCCAATAACAAGTCACAGCGGCCGAGACGATAGTAATACCGCGCTC
>JBBRXZ010000157.1:0-2473 GCA_038238095.1 Saccharimonadales bacterium (SeqCode) | reverse complement strand
TGCGTATTAGATAGTAAGTAAAGGTTACCGTATCTGTTTATGGTAACCCAGCTGTTAGTAATGGTATCCCAGCTCTCGCTGAACCCTTTCTAACTTACTTGTTAATACTAATACTCTATCCCGTAAGACCTTGGGATTCAAGGTTTCGTACTGGGCAGTGAGCTCGTCTTTCACGGCTTGGTCAATATCCGGATGATCCAGCACCCGGCGGTACGGACTGCGGTTTTCATCGTAGATCCGCTTAGAACGTTTAGTGACCTGGTCGCCGTCCTGGCTGACGATCTTTTCCTTGCCCACCAACTTGTAGGTTGCCTGAAAGAAATTAAGGTACAGCCGTAGTACCTCGTACAACTCATTCATAGCGTCCACTGCTTCCTGGCAATCATAGCGACCATAGCCGACATATCGACGGACTGTTGATCGGTTGCGTTGCTCGACATAGCAATTGTCATTCTTTTTGTGTGGCCGGGAACGGGTTAGCTCAATGCCCTGAGCCTGGCACCAGCCATAAGCCACCTCATTGATGAATTCACTGCCGCTATCCGGGTGAAGCTCATGGATAGGAAACGGTGCCCGGGCGCGTATCGTTTTGAGGCTAGTGAGGGTCGCCCGTTCGCTCTTGTTCAGCTGGGCTACTGGCTCCTGCCAGTAGGTTGCAACATCGGTGTAATTAACTGTGTACACCATGGTACCCATTAGTTTTTGCCCACTGTGCACGACCGTGTCGAGCTGTCCATGGCCCGGGCCTTTGTTTGCCCAGGAGCCAAAGAAAACCGGAATACTTTTCAGGAACTCACCACTTTTTGTGGTGCTGATGCCGCGCACCAAGCCTGCTTTCTTGGCTAGAGCTACGGTACGAACTTTCATCGCTCCTAAGCTCATATCCCACAGTTGCTCAGTGGCTGTTTCGCTATAGTCCCACATAGAGTCACGGACAAATATCCGGATGGCCTCATGTACTTCCGGCTTTAAACGTTCAGCACACGGATAGTCGTACTGCTCCCAGACCCAAGCCAGGGCCGCGTCGGTTTCCTTGGTATAGACTTTGGGTCGTCCAAACCTAGACACTGCCTTGTAGCGGGAACGACGACGTTCCCGCCCAAAAGCCCGGATCACCGACTTACGCTCCATAGTTGTAATAGCTACCACATGGTCAATGATGTCAGTTTTTTGCCTATCTTTAGCTTTTAAGTATTTTGGTAATTGTTCCTCAATGATGGTTTTGTACATAATTCTCTTCATGAGAACTAGGGTAACCGAATTACTATCTAACCAGGTGGATTTGGGTAACCTTACTTACTATCTGATGCGCCCTCTTGAGAAAAGCGGCAAAATTCTGTAAAATAGACTTAAGTTTTGTTATTGTAACGAAAAGGAAACGTATCTATGGGAAAACCAAAAAAGCGAACTAGTCCGCGCAAAACGGGTACACGTCGCAGCCACTTGGTGCTGAAACTGGCGCGTAAAGTTAATGCTAAGTCACCCGTCAAAATCCGCACTACCAAGCGGGAGTCGGCTAAAGCCGCCTGAGAGACCGCGAGATTTAAAAGGAAAAATTAACAGTATGGCATCGAATCGTCACCTTGGCCGCATTATCGCTCTTCAGACGCTCTATGAGCAGGAGTTACGCAGTGAAGCGGCTGATAGCAGCTTTGATTTACGGGAGGTGCTGGAGCGTAACATTGTCCGCTACCGGGAAATGATTGATGATGTGGAATTCATTGAACAGCTTGTAACGGGAGTTACTAAACAGGCAATCCAGCTTGATGCCGCCTTACAACCAATAGCGCCGGAATGGCCAATCGACCAGATTGCCCGCATGGACCGCATTGTGTTGAGGATTGGTCTGTATGAGCTGGAGAATGAAACTGATGTTCCGCCTAAAGTTGTTATTAATGAGGCTGTAGAATTAGCCAAAGCCTTTGGTGGTGACAATTCATCGAAGTTCATAAATGGCGTGCTGGGCACTTTACTGCGCCAACGCGAGTCGTCGGAAAAGCCTGCTGACAAAACTGTTAAAAAAACTAAAAAGGCAGTAAATAAAGTAAAAAAAGCCCGAATATCTAAGAAAATTGGTAGCGGCTAAGGTATTTAAGGAAAATGAAACGACCTAAACCACTTCAAGGCATCCGCAAACTGGCCCTTAAACGCCGCCCGGTTATTGATGAGGTTGTCCGCGAGACTACCTCTGGCGGTATTGTTTTTCGTCGCCATAAGGAAACTGGCGCAGTGCATATTCTGCTTATGCAGGATGCTAAAAACCGCTGGACTATTCCCAAAGGGCATGTGGAACCCGGCGAAGAGCCTAAAAATACCGCCGAGCGTGAAATTAGGGAAGAAACCGGCCTGAAAGAGATGAAAGTCCATAGTTGGCTGGGCAAGGTAAATTTTCGGTACCGTCGTAATCACACATTGGTGTTGATGACTATGCATATTTATCTGGTCGAAGGGCTTGGCGATAGTGATAAATTGC
>JBBRXZ010000156.1:0-2476 GCA_038238095.1 Saccharimonadales bacterium (SeqCode) | reverse complement strand
ATACCTATCAACCCCATCCCCTGCATCAGACCTTGGATCCGTTTACGATTGACGCTCTGGCCTTTTGTCTTGAGGAAAACCACCATTCTTGGGTGCAATACAAAAAAGTTACATAATTTAAGCAGTCAACGGTAAGTCGTTGATCGTATTGTTATCAAACATATTTCTTACTATTCCCAAACCTTTCCGACAAGCATTTTTCAGTTTGCCGGTGAGTACCAATGAGCGTAGAAAGATTATATTTTCTGCGTTCTCCCGCTTCCAAAACAATCCTGTTCCCTTGATACGGAGATTGATAACACGGCGGATGGCGCTTTCAACAGTGCCGCTACCGGTGGGCAGGCCATTATCGCGGAATGTTTTGTACTGAAATCTAGAGTGATCCCCAAAATAGTCGTTCAATTTTTTCAAGGCAGACTTTGCAGCACTTTTTTTCCGGGCTAGTTTTTCCCTGACAAGAGAGGCGATTCCATTAATGCTACCATGCCAGAGAAGCTCCCGAACCTGTGTAGAGAGTTTACAACATTCTTTGTCTGACAATTTCAGGGCATCAGAGAGTATCTTTTTGACAATGCTGATATTCTGTTTTGCGTGTGTATAGTCCAAAATTTGTTTTGCCTTACTCAGGCCCAATTCGCTGATGAGCATGTCAATTCTTGGCCAAATGCCTTTTCCACCATCAGCGCAAAAAATAATTTCCGCAGCCTCATCAAGATTTATCGATACCAGGTACTCCTTGACGAGTTCAAAAAAATCATCCAAGCTGCCGCATGATCCATCAAGAATTGGGCTGACGGATTTGATCTTTTGGCCATCTGGGCCAAATTGACTGATTGTAAGCAACCTTGGCTCAAACCACTCAGTGGAATAGCCCTGTCTTTTTTGACCTTTCTTGCGTTTGCCGCGTTTTGCACATCGTTCACGGATACGCCCGCCATCAACACAGATCAAAATCTTGATGCCCGGTTTCTGCCAAACAGCATCACCATTACATTCGACCCTGATGTTTTTAGCCAGCTTGGCAAATCGGCTGGTGATATTTTGCAAAAGATGCTCATTCATGGCCACCCCCAGCCCTCGCAAAGCGCCTGCGGCAACTTCAAAAGAAGGGCAGAGAACAGCCATAGATACACAAATTTCCATCAGCGCAGGACTTATTCGTTTCAGTATTCCAAGGAGCTCTAAACCAAGGTGTCGCAGGGCTCCTTTGTGTCGTTTTGGTGATCTACCGCGTTTTTTCTTTGGTTTTGCTCGAAGAAAAACAGGCGACTGAACTTTCAGCGGTCGTCCGGACTTCAATCGAACAGTTATTTCACGATATTCGAGATAACGACAACCACATTGGGACGCCCATCTCTTCAAGATCTCCAGGAACACAACGTTTGCCAGAAGCAAGTTCAGCTTGGCGATAATTTCATACTCCGCCATTTCCTGGTATTTCTCATACACATTTTGCTCGTACTCCGCAAAATTCGCTGTGCCCAAAAATGAAGTTATTGCACCATCTACGGTCACGACCTGATCCTCTCGCGTTGTGACCTGCGCAGCTTTCTTTTCGTCTACGTAAGTAACAACTTACGGAAATCACGCCGTAATGGATAAACGAAAAGATCTTTGATCGGAACCTTGAGTGTGTTATTTCGGTCCTGGCGGCTTCGCCCTTTTGTCCGGCCAATCTTCAACCAGTTTGCCGCTTTGTAGCAGGTGCCAAGATATCGCGTTGTATCCACGAATGTCTCTACCATCGCTATATCAGCTCCATAGCGCCGTTTCCAGTCGCAAGGCAGACGGCGCAGACAAGCTCCGAGAGCATAACTGGCAAGGTGAGGTACCTTCACCCAGTCGAAAATCAAAAACCGAGTGTTGTTGCAAATCAAACCAAGATTGCGCTCGCGAACATCCGCCGTCCAGCCTATCCAGCGGTCTCGATCTTCCATTTTCCAGGCAGCGGCACCAAACAGCAGACAACCAAGAAAACGCTCATTCCGCCCAATAATCATATACTTCATATTCTGGCCGACCGGTCGTCCATAACTGAGATAGTGATATTGGTTCATCAGGTGGTTGAAGGCTTTCTCATGTTCGGCGTAATCCCTCGCGTTGACAATCTTCACTGGCTTGATATCAGTCAACAAACATGATATTGGCACTTGGTCAACCGTTACCGGTTCAATTTTGGGCAGCCCGCCAGGGCCGGGACGCAGACGTGGGGGAAGCTTTATCAGGTTACGAAACTCAAGCTTGCGCAGTAGCTCGCGGCAGGCCATATCTTTAATCTGACCGTCAGAGCGCCGCCAATTCCAGCGTATACACAGCTCGCAGGATAAGCGAGACCGGTTCCATAACGGATGGGTGTCAAGAAGCATCCGTACTTCTTCCACCTCCGCCTCTGTTACAAAGCGCCCCTGTATTTTTATCGGCCAGTCCATGGCCTTGTATATTATCCTTGCTGCTTGCTTGAGTCCAGAAATTTCTT
>JBBRXZ010000155.1:0-2503 GCA_038238095.1 Saccharimonadales bacterium (SeqCode) | reverse complement strand
GTTGACGACATATTTCTTCCTTGTTTGTTTTAGTAGATGACCAAGAGAAAGTATGTCGTCTTTTTTAGTCACAAACAACAGACAGGAACAGGAATAACCAGCTAGCGCCGGTTATTTGGTTTGAAGTGCACGTGGGTTAGACAGCAACTTTAGAAAAATAAAGATATCAATGTTGTCTATAAAGCCACTCGAACTGCTTAAAACATTCAGCAGCTGTTTCGTTACTCCACCCGCCACCACTCTTTTGAGTTGCGTCCCAAACCAGCATATCTACGAGGTTGTCGGACTCAGTCTTCTTTCTTTCAAATTCGGGGTCACTATTTTGCGGCATAGTGAGTTTGCTTAGCTTCTCAATAAAGTCTGCTTTACTGGAAATTGTCGGTGATTCATATACTGCAATTTTTGAGTTATCCATACTTGGCGGAACATAGCCATAACTACCAACTGCCCGCAGCAACCTCTTCATAAACTCACCTTGATAGCCATCAGTAAGTGGATACTGCGAGTGTATGCTGCCTATGAAAAGATGTTGCCCTCCACGAGAAATATTATTGCCTTGATAGTGCGATGAAAAATTAGTAACAAACAAGGCAGCGTATTTATCGGGATTTTCAGAAGTAGAGTCAGGGCGGCTATCAAAGGAGCGCTTAACATCGGCAAACCATTGGGTACTCTGAACTGTTTGGCCAACTTCTGTCGGTGAGTTTACATCAGTAAAGACAACTAGGGGTAAGCTATCCGTTTGCTTGAGAAGTGCTTTTTTATAGAGATTTGTAATATCTCCTTTTAGCGCGCGTCTATAATTCATCGTACCTGGAGTATGAATGACCCCATCCACATGCCGACTCTTTGCCTCTACTGCAACCCGATTTTTCGTGAGAGGATGAGTAGCTATAAATTCAGCTCGTTTTGGCAATCTTCCGTTTTCGTCCGGTACGTCAGAATCATAAAATTCCAACTCACAACCCATTCGCACAAAAAGCGAGGCAACACCTATTTCATACCTTGCACCTTGGTAAGCTGTACGATCTCGAAGTCGATTAAGCCAATCATCGCGCATATAAACCTTTTGAGTAAGCAGCCAAACATCAAATGCTAGGCTGAGTAGAGACTGTGTATCACCGGTCGCAATCATTGTGCGAGTATTTTCATCAACTACCGTCACATCTAAGTCATCCCTATTATCCGAGCCTTCTAGATCCTCAAAGCAGCGCTTAATATAGTGCTTCTCTTCGGGAGGTTTTGCGCTTTCGGTATCCCACCATTCTTGACCTAGAGTGTGGGAGAGATTTCTCAAAATTAACTGATGGAACGTAGCATGAGGATTATCGTCCCACATAATCTTATTACCTGCCGCGAGAAAGCTCTTCCCTTTGAAAGTGATGGTGTTTGGCAGGCTTATATAAATACCCTTGCTTTGTAAGAGTAATTGCCTTTTTCGTGCCACTTGCTCTTGCTCATCTATGACCTCTTGCGGTACCTGAAGCGCTTTAGGAGGTGCCAGGCCTTTCGGGAGGCAGCATTTCTTATACTTCATTCCGCTACCGCAAAAACATGGCTCATTTCTCCCAAGTTTTCCAGGTTTGCTTTTTCTAGTCTTGCCCATCGTTCAATTATAAAGGTTCGATGGTGGGTTGTTACCTTATTTTCAATCAAGAAAATGACATATCTTCGTCCGGTTTAGTCGACTTCACCGGACTAGGTTGAAACCAACCGTCCGATCAATAAACAAAAAGCTCCCGATCAAGGGAGCTAATTTTGGTGTCAAATTGGTGCAGCACAATGATTAAAGTTATGACGATACTCCGTTGTCACCACGTTGCTGTACCCACGGTGTTATAACAAGATATGGATCAAGTTACTGTTCGCTTGAAAGAAGCTCTTCAAGCTCTGTTACATTTACTTCCTCACCATCTGGGCTAGTATCCAAGCTAATACCATATAAGTTGCCAGTTGTAGGGCTGCGTAATACAGCAGTAGCTTCAGTAGCTTCGACTAGAAGTACTTGGTCTGCCTCTGTTGGTTCAGTTGGAGGCGGTTGTAATATGTCCGCTTCTTGAACTGCCTTATATGCGGCTAGACCTGCATGCGTGGCCGCTCTTGCTAACCAATACATTTGGTTTTCTTTACCTCTTGCTGTTGCTTCGGCATATGCAAAGTCTGCTCTGGCTTCAGCCGCTAACCCGACTGCAGACATTCTTTCAAGTCTATCTGTAATACGTCCTGCTTCTTCATTTTCTGCGTTACGATCACCCATAATATCCTCCTGTCTATACAAATATATATATGTTATCAAGGCATAATGCAAGCACTAGCAAAAAAGAAAAGACCCCCATGATTGAAGGTCAATTAGAGTCTCATATTGGTGCGGGTGAGGGGACTCTAACCCCTGGCCTCGTCCTTGGCAAGGACGCGCTCTAAACAACTGAGCTACACCCGCTAATCGATTTGGTGGCTCCTCTCGGACTCGAACCGAGGACACAAGGCTCTTCAAGCCTCTGCT
>JBBRXZ010000154.1:0-2515 GCA_038238095.1 Saccharimonadales bacterium (SeqCode) | reverse complement strand
CACCCGTCTGTAATCAATGACTGCCCCATCGCCTTCATCCACTTGGCGATTATCTTGGAGGGGGCCATAGTAAATCTTGTCATTTCTCTCGATATGCAGCATGAATTGACGGGAAGCGTACCATGTATCCATCAACACACAGCGAAATTCCAGCCGCTTATCATGGATGGCTGAATCGAACATCTCTGTGGCATGGTCAAGTTTCGTTTTACCATCCTCGGCGGGGGCGAAGAGGCGATAGTCAATGCACCAGAACCGATCCAGTTCCGGGTTGACGTAAATGCAGGTGACGATGCCGATACCCCGAATGACCGAATGAGTGTTGCCGCTCCACTGCCGCCGCACCAATTCGATAGCGCGCGAATAGTTCTTGTCGGCGACAGTATCGTCAAAGATCAAATAACCATTGGGCGACGTGACGATGTGCCCGCGGGTCTGTTCCCAAACTAAGCGGGGCGTTAGTTTGGCACCACGTAAGTAGCGGTTCAGTTGGTCGTGACTGAACTTGAAGGAGTGGTCAGCAAAGTTCGTCAACGTGTAGTTGATCTGACTGCTCATCAGATACTGACAATAATCTAAGCGCGTTGGTCGGGTGCTGCTAACCATGCGCTAATTATCAAGGTTTTTACCCTCTTGCGTAAGTCCTATGAAGATTACTCTACTTGGACTTAGAATGGAGTTTGTCGGAAAGGAGTGAGATGATGAGTACCAAGATTGAAGCGACCATTGATGATTTATATGGCGTGCCTGAACACGGTAAAGCTGAATTAGTAAATGGAGAAATTGTTGAAATGTCACCTACTGGTGGTGTGTCTGGGCGCGCGGGCGGCAAAATTTATCGCAGCCTAGATGATTATGAGCAAAAGACAAATTCCGGCTACGCTTTTCCAGATAATGTAGGCTTTGCCGTCAATCTACCGCATCGCAAGTCGTTTAGCCCCGATGCCGCTTATTATGTTGGCGCATTGAAAGGTGGAGATTTTCTCGAAGGCGCACCTGTTTTTGCCGTTGAAGTAAGAAGCAAGAATGATTATGGCGCTAAAGCCGAGCGTGAGATAGCGCAGAAGCGTGCGGATTATTTTGCGTGCGGAACAGTTGTCTTTTGGGATGTAGATGTATTGCGCGAAAAGGTCGTCAGAGTTTATCGGGCTGCTGCGCCAGACGTGCCAGCGATTTATCATAAAGGGGAGAGTGCTGAAGCCGCTCCAGCACTCCCCGGATGGTCAATTGCGGTAGATGCCTTTATCCCTTAAGCCGCGCCCAACAAGTCCTTCGAGCGGACTGCCCGATAGAATGCCTCTCATCAATCTTCCTACGTCGGAGGTTGAATGCCGTTCGCGGGCAGCCCCTCAATTCGAGCGTTGGGCTGCTTCGCTAATTGTATGATTTCATCTCCTGATATTGATAAAGTTCTGAAGAAGCATCTTTCTCCTATCCTGCGTGAGAACGGCTTTTCTAAAGTTGGTGCGCGGAAATCTTGGGGCTGGCATAATCATTGTATTTGGGTATTGAATGTTCGTGCTGTCGGCAGCTACTTCTCTAATGTCACGAGCTGGACTCCAATGTCTGTTTGTGTTTGGACAGGTGTTTTCTATGATTTCATTCCCGATGCAGGTCAATCTCTTAAAGTTGATGATAAAGGGCGTTTGATTCCTGAAGAATGGGATTGTCACATACGCTCACATTTGTCTTGTTCTCTCGACCAGAGTATTTACACCAGACGGTTATCTAATCCCGCCGAGAGAAGGAGAAAAGATATATGGTGGTTTGAGCGAGACGGTTCTAATGTGGTAGAGGCGGTTGAGAGCATTGCACTTTCCTTCGTTGATGAAGGTAAATCTTGGTTTGAGAAACACACCGACCTTGAGGCTACGTTGGGAGAAATCGAAGGTGAGAGTGATTGCTACAATAAATATTACAGAGCCAAATATTTTGCCAAGCAGCTTGGATTTAATGAAAAGTATAAGATATATGCAGAGCTAACAGACAAAGAGAAAGTTCGCATAGGATCGGTGGGAATATTAGTCTAATGCGGCTCGTTCCAATAATGGGCAGCCCAACAAGTCATTCCAGCTCGACGCCTCGACTGCGTGCCTCTCAAATTCCTTTGCTCCGGTTTGCTTGGATGCTTTATGCTCGGCGCGGCTGAATTCCAGCGTTGGGCGTCTTCAATATATGATCGAACTTGAATGTCGAAAAGTTAAGTTCTACTCACCCCAAGATGAAGCGTATTTCTTTGCATGGGCGCAAGGCATACCGGCAGTTAATTCCATTGTTGGTCGAGGCTGGTCAATCATTATCCAAGTCAAAACCAAACGTATCTCTGATAAATCTTTGCGAGAGTTGATTGCTCTTTTTCGTCGCTACAATGTTTGGTAGTGGCTCAACCACAAGAGAGCGCCAGTGATAAATTGTAATCATGCAGAAAGAGGCGCAAACACAGCTCGTGCATCGCATCGGACTTGGAAAAAGAGAGACTCTTTCTGACGAAGCGGCCAAGCCGTTGCCGCAAAGT
>JBBRXZ010000153.1:0-2530 GCA_038238095.1 Saccharimonadales bacterium (SeqCode) | reverse complement strand
TGTTCAGCAGAGCCGCGTTCGACAATTATAATTTTTCTTAAATTCGGCAGATCTTTTTGAATATTTTTAATGCGGGGGTAAAGGTCAGCATTGGTAATCACCATGCTTGCCTCACTATCGGCCAGGCGGTCTAACAAAGCCATTTCCTGGAAGGCGGCGAACATGGTACCGGCAATGGCGCCCAGTTTCAAGATTCCCAGGAAAGCCACGTAGCGCTCCGGAATGGTCGGCAGGAATATAAATACCCGGTCACCTTTAGATACATCCTGGGCACTCAGCACATTGGCAAACTTATCAGTTAATTCCTTCAGCTCGCCGAAGCTGTAGCTCTCCTTATCGCCCATAGCACTTTCGTAAAGTAAGGCAGTCTTGTCTTTACGCTGGCCAGTAGCGTGCCGATCAACACAGTTATAAGCGATGTTTAAGGTGCCGTCATCAAAATAGTCAATCTCGTCTTTAGCAGCTTTCTCCCAGGAAAATTCGGCCCGGACAGCTTCATAATCAGCCAAGTTGGGCAGAACAGCTGGCGTCTTATCATTCTTGGAAATTATGGATGGTTGGCCGCTCATTAGAAGTCCTCCTCGTGGTTATGATCATCATGGTGCCCGTCGCCGAGGTCCACTTTCATAATACATTGGTTAGTTATCATCGATAGCCCGTAATCTTCGGCAAATTCCTCGGCTTCGTGGCTGTTGGCACCTTCGGCCAACCAGACTGTGCGAATACTGCCACGCTCGACGATTTCGCGCATGTGCGGTAAGACCTCATTTGGCCTCCGAAAAATGTCAACGATATCGATGTGCACCGAAGACGGAATATCCAGCAAGCTATCATAGGCCTTTTCGCCCAGTGTTTCGTCTATTTTGGGATTGATAGGAATAATCCGATAGCCTTTGTCCTGAAAATAGCTAGCCACCCGGTAACTGTGGCGCTCAGGGTTGTTGGACAATCCGATAAATGCCAGGGTACGGGCTTCTTGCAGCAGCGTGCTATGCTGGGATTCATCGGCTTCGGGCACAGTTGGGGTAGGACCGGACCACTGCCAATTCTCGATCTCCTCCGGATCAGCCCCGTTTTGCTTAATGTAAGTGTTGTGGTCGGTCAATATTTTCTGCCAGGTTTGAGTCAGATGTTGCTGCTTAGCCTCGTCAATTACGCCTTCTTTAAAAGCCGTGCCGGCAATCTCCATTGCCAAATGGTAGCGGTCAGTACGATTACGGACCTGCATGTCAAACGGCGTGGTGGTGCCGCCCTCTTCCTGGTAGCCATGGACCGAAAAACGTTGCGGATTTTTAACGTCGAACAGGATATTTTTCATTGTTTCCGGGTAACCGTGAAAGTTAACGATTACCGGTTTGTCTACGGTGAAGTACTTTTCAGCCTCTGGGATCTGCGGATGGAAGGCATCCTCGCAGGAACAAGCTGCCTGCAGACGTAATATATTTACCAGGCGTAAACGAACTTCCGGCGCGGCCTGCTTGACAATTTCGAGAGCAGCAAGTAATTCCTTGGTTACATAATCACCAACACCCGCCAACACTATGTGCGGATTCTTATCGCTCGCGAATTCCCAAACGCTGAGACCATCCTGGAGAGTATCTTTGGCTTGGTCATAAGTAAGCCAGCGCGGTTCAGGAGTTTTCCCGGCGGTTATTATATTCATCTGGTTCTTCGAACCCATGGCTTCTTCCATCACAGCCAGCATACTGTTATCGTCAACCGGGAAATAGGCTTTAATAAAATCATTGTGCTTTTCCAGCAGGCCCGAGATGAAGCCAGGATTCTGGTGTGAGTAGCCGTCACGTTCCTGGCGCCAGACCGTTGAAGTTAACAGATAATTGAACGAAGGTAAGTCGCCGCGCCAGGGCATTTTGATGACGTACTTTAAGAATTTCTGATAAGTATGCGCCATGCTGCCAAAAATCTGCGCAAAGGCTTCGTAAGTTGTCAGTGCCGCGTGACGGCCACTCAGCAAGTACCCTTGCGCCAAACCATGCATGACGTGTTCCGACAGTATTTCCATGACCCTGCCGTCCCGGGTAATATCTTTGTCGCCTTCGTCATGCGGCCAGACCCAAGCTCGGCCGGTTACCTCAAAAACGTTGTCAAGGCGGTTGGAGTATGTCTCGTCGGGAGACATCAGACGGAAATTGTTGAACTCCTTATTGAGATCAAAAATTTCCCGTAGGTACAAACCAGCCATGCGCATGGCATTGGACTGGATCTCGCCTGGGCGGTCTAATGGTTTTTCCAAACTTTTGATCGACGGCAGAACTAGTGGTCGATAGGTTTTTCCAAAGACATGCGAATTATTGCCGATTAAAAACTCTTTGTCCGGCACTACCTCCAAGATATCTTCAGAAAATCCACTTTGTCTGTCGAACAGCTCTTCAAAATGATACGACTTAAGCCATGCTTCAAGGGCGGTCAATTCTTCTTGGTCGCCGCGAACCGTCGGCATGACTACTTGATGAGACAAAATGGTGCCCTCAATTTTCTGGCCACGCAGTTCTTTAACAGTGGTCATGCC
>JBBRXZ010000152.1:0-2622 GCA_038238095.1 Saccharimonadales bacterium (SeqCode) | reverse complement strand
TGAGAGGCTCTTTTGTGTCGGGCGATGAACCCTAGGTCGTCTAAATGCTGATCGATACATTGCAATAGTATGTGTTTTTTTCATGAGTACTCCTTTTTACCTACAGTATATCCTCGGAGTCCTGCATAAAGTCAATTCAAAAAGCTTAAGTCAACGGCAGTGTCGTGGTGGGTGATGAGGGATTCGAACCCCCGACCCCCTCGGTGTAAACGAGGTGCTCTAGCCAGCTGAGCTAATCACCCAAGGTCAGCTGTCAATATACATTGAACAGGGCGGATTTACAACTGGACCAGCTATTTCAGTATATGTACTACCATGGACATGGCGCCCATTTAAAGAGGAAAAAAGACAAGCTGGCGGCCTTCGTGCAACGCGATCAAACTGCTATAATTATCCAGCGCAAGCCCGAGTGGTGAAATGGTAAACACGCAGCCTTGAGGTGGCTGTGCCGCAAGGCTTGGAGGTTCAAGTCCTCTCTCGGGCACCAGCTGATCCAAAAGCAATACGTAAGTTTTCTATTTTACTTCGATTTCGAGTGATTATTGCGGCGTTCAACAATTGAGGTGACACCCCTAAAGGCCACGACAGCCCAGATAATATTAAGCACTACGGTTATATAGGCACGAAAGTGAATCTGGTAAATAACCACTAAGACCGCGCCAATAAGGTTATCAAACTCATACAGGAAAGATCTACCTGACCAACGGCCAATACTAGTGCGATAAAAACCAAAAAGTATCAGAAGCGAGCCTACTGCTCCTATGACATTAAATAGTATACTCATCTTAGGAACGCGGTAAATGGTCGTAGAGGTGATCAAGGCTGAAATCAGGACGGATCATCTCTTTGACATCGTCCAGCGATGTGCCGAATTTAACACCGGGGTTGAGTGTGCCGTAGGGGTCAAAGATTTGTTTGATTTTCTGCAATAAGGCGTAGACGTCGGGGCCATACATACTTTCAAGATATGGCGTGTGCAAACGGCCATCACCGGCTTCGGCACTGATAGTGCCGCCCAAACCTATAACTAACTTATGGTACTCATGTAAGAAGCGAAAAGCTTTCTGGCGGTCACCGACTTGGCCAAGGTTAAGCCGTGGCTGCATATGGAGGTTGGCGTCGCCAGCATGACCCCATAGCGCCGGTTGCAGTTTATTTGCCTCTAGCAGATTGTAGACACCTTCTATGTACTCACGAAGGCGATCGGGCGGCACAGCGGCGTCAGTCAATGGCACGGCGCGCGCTAAACCATCGTTATGGCCTACTAGCAAACTAGTGGCCTGGCGGATTTTCCAGAACTGTTGTTGTTGCTCCGGCTCAGTAGCAACCTGTACATCCTTAGCATATTTCTGCAATATTTTCTCAGCTCGACCGGTAAGTTTCTTTAGTTTACGGTCACTATTATCAAACTCCACCAGCAAAGTAATGGCAGGATATGGCGGCGCAGCAATCTCTTTTAACTGATTAGGATTAAGCAAATGAACTTGTTGCAAAACATGCTCATCTATAAGCTCAATGGCACTTGGCAACTCCGGCAGAGCTCGCAGTTCAAGGATGGTTTGTTGAGTATGTTCCAGGCTGTCAAATTTAGCTAGCATTAGAGTCGTAGTAGGATTATGCGGTTCCGTATTAAGCACGGCTTCCGCGATAATTCCAAGGGTGCCCTGGCTACCGACGATTAACGGCGTAAGGTCAAACGAGCCGTCACGCCGCTTGATGTCAAGCAAGTCATAGCCGGCATTATTCTTGGTAACATTACGTTCTAAGCGCTTCACCATTTCCTGTTGCTCTTCCAGCAAAGTGTCAACTGAACGATAAACTTCACCCTCGAACGTAGCTAATCCGAGTTTTTTACTTAGTTCACGCTTATTCAACCGGCCCGTTTCTATTACTTCGCCGTTAGCCAATACTACCCTTAAGCTATGGACATAGGTCCGTGTATCTCCATACTTAACAGATTTTTCTCCAGACTTGTTGTTGGCAATGGCGCCGCCTAGGGTCGAATATTCAATTGATGCAGGATAGGGCGGCAGAAAACGGCCATGGGTATGTAAGGTTTGCTGAAGTTTAGCGTAGTTAATTCCCGGCTCAATGGTTACGGTATTGGACTTGGTGTCGAGTTCCAGAACGCGATTCATGTGGGCCGGAAATACCAGTAGAATACCGCTGCCCAGAGCAGCGCCTGTTTGATCAGTACCCGCACCCCGCGCTGTGATAGGGATCACGCGTCCCCGTTCCGCCAGCTGCCAGCTGAAACGAGCAGTCTTACGGACGTCGTTTTCATTTCTCGGATAGGCGATTAGGGCTGGTGCCAGCTGCAAGATACTGCCATCGGTCGCAAAATAGCGCCGGGCATCCGTACTCGTCATCACTTCACCCACCAGATGCTCCTGCAAATAATGCGCCACTTTACTCATGAGCAGTCCTCGTCAATATTCCCATATGTTTCTAGCAGCTATGATACCACACCTCTAGGCGTTTTGCTTATGATTAGAGTGTAACTGCTCACACCCCCTTGCCCTAACCGGCCATTCGTTTTAAGCTAAAGTTAAGGACTGATTAATACAAAAATAGCCTTATGGCCAACAAGCTCTCCTCAGCAACCATTAAGAAACGCCTACT
>JBBRXZ010000151.1:0-2661 GCA_038238095.1 Saccharimonadales bacterium (SeqCode) | reverse complement strand
GTCAGTTATCTCACGAGTCGAGAATGCCAAAACAATGCCCTCCCTGGCTTTTCTGAAGCGCCTAGCGGATGTACTTGGTGTGTCTTTGCAGGTTCAGCTTAAGGCATAAATTTGAGCTCAGTAACGTGGTGGGGGACTAATTTGGAAAATCATTATCACTTAACCCTGTGGGCAGGTAGTATCATAAAAGGCCGTATGGTTAAATTAACAGATACGGAAATATTATCGTTAAATGTTAGCTATAGGGCAGAGCCGATTTCATAGGCCTTAACAATTTAAAAGTGAATGTGGGTCAGTTGGCAGGTTTCCATATAATTTTTCGGTTGTAACGGTGGCGATCGACAAGAGCACGTCAGAACTCTTCAGTGATAGTTTGAACCTTGAGTCTTCGTTTTATAAATACGCGACGCAAATGGCGTTAACCAACGCGCTGCCTTACTTGGATAAGGCGACGCTGGTGATTGATAAAAGCGGCAGTCGCACTTTTCAAGGCGAATTACGCCGCTACTTGCGAACCAAACTCAACGACTCTGACGGCCAGAAAATCAAGGTGTTTAAAGCTCAGGCGTCGCATCATAATAACTTATTGCAGCTGGTAGATTACTGTGTCGGTATCAGCGCTCGTAAGGTCCAACAAAAGAAAGATTGGCAGGCCTATTTTCGCTTCATAAATACTAAGGTGATTAGTTGGCAGGAATGGCCGAAATAAAAAAAGTCCGCGTAACCTACTCCTTTGCAGAAGACGCACCCGATGAACGGGACTGGCAGTTACGCGGCAATTCCATACTTATTGTACCAAACACCACCCGTCTGTCAATACGCCGACAAGGTATCCTCTCTTCTGTTTATTCATTCGTCAACAACAGTGTTAAAAACAATCTGAAAGCCGCTAACGAGCAGCTCATCGGCCTTTAACTCTTCTTGAGAGGCATCCATACAAGTATCGGTATTGGTCCAGGCAGTAATTAAGAGGGTAACATTATTGATGATCTAAGAGGGCACTATTGACATCTTTAGTAACGTTTGATAACGTATAGTCATGATCAGTAATAATATACCCTCTACCACGGCCTACACACCGGAGCAAGTTGCCGGCATGTTACAGTTATCCAAAAACACGGTCTATGATTTGATCGGCCGGGGTGAAATCGTCGCCAAGCGGATCGGTAAAGTTTACAGGGTGCCTGCCAGTTCCCTGTCTTTTATGTTTACCGGACTGGACGCCGACCTGTACAGCGCTGAACAGGCGGACCTCCAGTCACTGCCCCGCGTGCACCGGGAAATTACGGCGGCTCGCGCCAAGCTGTAGTATGGGCAGGCTCACGCCAATCAGGATATTTGTTGATTCGGACGTAATCATCTCTTCGCTTCTCTCTTCATCCGGCGCCGCTTTTATGCTCCTGAACGAAATAAAGCAGACCGAGCTATACCTGTCGAATTTCTCGATCGCCGAACTCGAACGGGTTGTCGCCAGGCTGCATATTAATCCCGGCAAACTGAGCTGCCTGATTGCTGCGCGTTTGACCGTCGTAGAAATCAGCCAGTCGTACCATGCAGTCCAAAAACAGTTCGCCGACTACGCGCTAGACCCGCATGATGCCCACATTGTGGCTGGAGCCAAACAGGCCCGCGCCACCTTCCTGGTGTCTTATAACATCCGTCATTTTCAAGCCGATAAGCTCAAACAGGACTTCCGCCTTATCTTGATGACCCCCGGCACCTTCCTGCAGTATCTGCGAAGCCGTTTTTTATAGCCTTGTACTATTGCCTGCCCATCCAAGCGGATAATTGTTTCAGAAACTCGCCATAGGTGATGACTTTAACTTTACCGACAGTCCTTAGCTCCAGTAAATCAAAGTCCGAGCTGACTAAAACATCCGCCCTGGATAGGACAGCGGCAGCTATTACCGGATCGTCTGTCGGGTCACGACTGCGCTTTTTTATATCCACGGACTTCTTTAGCTAAACGGTCAAAATCGGCATCCGTACGGTAACCGGCAGCCCGAACATCGGCAGCCAGATCCGCCCCTAACTGTTTGAGCTGATCAGCCTCTTGTTGCTCGCGCTGCTGAGCCGTCTGTAGCAAGGTCTGTCTTATGAAATCGCTGCGCGTGGTGTATTCAGCTTTAGCTAACTTATCAATCTTTTTTAGGAGCACATCGGGGAAAGCCATACTAATAACTGTTTTCTGTGACATATAAAATTTATATCCTTTCTATATCGATTATAACATACCTGCCCGCCGTGTTACCGGCCAGAACTGCTCTCATCGTCCGGAGCCAGGCAGGCCCGCGCCACTTTTCTGGTATCCTATAACATCCGTCACTTCCAAACCGAGAGGCTCAAACAGGACTTTCAGCTTATATTGATGACGCCCGGCACCTTCCTACAGTATCTGCGTAGTTTGTGAGGGCTTTGTTGCGGGTATGCATAGAACCTG
The DNA here is from genome assembly GCA_038238095.1 of Saccharimonadales bacterium (SeqCode). Lineage (GTDB taxonomy): Bacteria > Patescibacteriota > Saccharimonadia > Saccharimonadales > UBA4665 > JBBRXZ01. Next base: position 221 of record JBBRXZ010000151.1, on the reverse strand, counting down.
ACTTTCCCAAATTAGTGACCCGCTCTTAATTTATGTAACAAGGGCAGTAACTCCGGTGGGATTTCTGCCTCAGCCGGATACGCTTTGCCGCCGATGATGACCGTACCGCTGCGTATCGGTCTCTGGGTTTTAATGATCTGTTTCAAACTCAATCCTGCTTGTTGTTCAATGGTCCTGCCAATGGCTAGTGCAGCTAGCACAACCGTCAAGTGGGCCTCAAT
>JBBRXZ010000150.1:0-2679 GCA_038238095.1 Saccharimonadales bacterium (SeqCode) | reverse complement strand
TTTAGACCTTCGACCACGCCGTCATTTAAGTTACGGTGGGTTACGACGGCGTCTTTAAAACTAGCCTCAACAACGGCAAAAGTATGATTTTGGCTGGTAATCTCAACTTTATTATTCTGCAAATTTTTCACCGGTTGATTAGCACCGTGATGCCCAAATGGCATTTTCTGGGTTTTACCGCCGAGCGCTATTGCCAGCAGCTGGTGGCCCAAGCAGATACCGAATATTGGTACTAAACCTAGTAATTGCCGGATTGTAGCGATGCCGTAGTCAATAATTTTGGGATCCCCGGGGCCATTACTCAAAAAGACACCATCAGGATTGGTCGCTAATATTTCTTGCTTCGTCGCGCTGGCTGGCAGCACTGTAACCGTTGCGAATTGCGTAAGGTGCTCAATGATGGATGTCTTAATGCCAAAATCGATTGCCGCAACCCTTAATTTTGCTGTGCCTAAGGTGTAAGGCTGCTTTGTCGAGACTGATTTTACCAAGTCAATACCTGCTGTCCCCGTTTCTTCCCGGGCAATTTGCAAAAGCTTTTTAACACTGCTAGAACCAAACGCGCCGGGCAGGGCACCGTGTTTTCTGATATGCCGCGTCAGCTTTCGGGTATCAATACCGCTAATGGCGCTAATATTTGCTTTCCCTAACCATTTAGCCAGGGACTGCTCAGCCCGGTAATTGCTGTAGTGTTCGTCGTAATCGCGAACAATCATGCCGCGGGCAAAAATGCCGCGGCTCTCATTATCCTTAGCATTAACCCCGTAATTACCAATGTGAGGGTAGGTAAAGGTTACTATCTGGCCGGCGTAGCTTGGGTCAGACAGTACTTCCTGATAACCGCTGAGCGCCGTATGAAATACAACCTCGCCGCTAGTTACGGGTTTTTTGCTCCCAAAGACCTGCCCTTCAAAAACTGTACCGTCTTGTAAAACCAAAGCCCCTGGTGTCATGACAAGCTCCGTAGAGGCAAAACTTCTTCTAGAAACTGCCGGCTGGAAACTATCTGGATTTGCTGGTAGCTCCCGAGCTCTAATAAATCTTTATCACCGGTTATGACATAATCACATTTTTCGGCGTGGGCAACCGCCATGACATGAACGTCTTTAGGGTCACGCACTTCCTGAGTTATGGATTCACCAGCCGGTACAATCACAGTCAATCTATCCAGATGTAAACGTAAAATACGCAGCCAACGATAAGGGGCTTTGGCTTTTACTTTAAGCCTATCCAGTAATTCATGGACGATATCTTCGGAAAGAACGATCTTGCAGGCATCAAGACAGTAGAAGATTACCGATTCCGGCAACTCACCATAGACGACGGCCGAATACCAAACGTTAGTGTCTATTACGATACTTGGCAATGTTTTTTCGCCACGGCTCCCGCTCGCGGCGCTCTGACGTAATTTCTGCTGCCACTTCTTCCTCTGAGCGGTAGCCAACCCCTTTGCCGAGCTCTTTGCCATAGGCCATCAGTTCCTTCCATTCCTTCTCCTCGCGCAAATATTTCAGCGCCGCGTAGCGCAAGAAGCCGCTGCGACTACCGAATTGCTCTTTAGCCTCTTTGTCTATAAGATCGGCCAATTCCTTCGGGAAAGACACGTTAAAAGTTTTTACTGCCATAATGTAGGTCTCCTACACAATATTGTATGAAAATTGTATGAAACCGTCAATTATTAATGATACTTAATTTACCAGAATAGCTACAAGCCGGACTAACGACTTTTTGGGTAATCTAAACCACTTGGTACAAGTCCATAGTCAGGAGGACAATTATGGACATGTACAACTTAAGACAAATCCCTAGCGAAGCTAAGATACGTAAGTATCTGCGCCACGCGATCTTTGGGTCAAGATTCTTGTTCTGCCCAGAGTGCCACCACAGCAACCCATTAGTCTACGAGAACAGGTACCGATGCCGGCGTTGCAGATGTAAGTTTAGTCTGCTATCCCATACTTGGCTATCTAACCTAAAGCTACCCTTGCAGCAGTGGTGGTTGCTGCTCTGGTGCTGGACACAGAAGATCCCTGTACAGCAAGCAGCCGCGCTCAGTAGGCTGTCTCAAGTCACTGTCTACCACTGGTACGACCAGTTTAGGAACCACCTGCCAGAGGAATACCACGTACTGGAAAACATTGTGCAGTTAGACGAGGCTTACTTCCGTAATTGGTGCCTGGTCATGGGCAAACAAATTGGCAGCCGGAAACTCGCCTACGACCTTATATACCAGTCTCATCCGGGCAGATTGCAGGCTAACAGCTTCCTGTTTCAGAAAGTCCAACCAGGAGCTAAGCTATGGACTGACGGAGCAAGCATCTACAAGAGCGCAGAGCAGTACTGGCCCGTAGAGCACACCGTAGATATTCACAAAAGGTTTGAGTTCACTCATACTAGTGAGATAGAGGGCACCTTTGGTAACCTTAGAACCTTCATTAGGCGTATGTACCACCACACAACGCCAGAAAAGTTTCCAGATTACGTTCGGGAATTCTGCTTCAGATTTTCAAATCCGGAGTTATTCGAATCACCGAAGTTATATTGTGAAAAAACATTAATTCTTGTACCAACACGTTAAGATAACCCGACTTTTTCCCATTAGCATCATCGATATATTTAGTGATAGTTTAATAACATGAACATACTTGCTATTGCAGATCGCAACCCCCATATCAATGT
>JBBRXZ010000149.1:0-2685 GCA_038238095.1 Saccharimonadales bacterium (SeqCode) | reverse complement strand
TCCGGTTTTAGGCTACAGCGGTTAAGGCTTTCTGAGGCTGCTGGGGCTTTATCTTAAAGCTGCGCCATGGATGGTTAGGGCTCGGTGTGGTTGGGTTTCTAGGCTTGGCGTTATTGGTAGCATTGCCTGGGTTGCTGGTAAGGGCAATGGGCAGCTTGCTGGCAATGGCTGGTTTGCTACCGAGCTTTTGGTAGGCCAGGTAGTTGTCCTTTAGGCGGATATGGATGGAGTCATCCAGTCGTTCTTCCATTACTACCCGCTTGCCAGGCAGCACCAGCGTGGGTTGGACTTTGTCCAGTTGCAGCCATTGGCTCTTGAAACGGATAGTGAAGTCACGGTTAATGCGGCGCTCAGAGTGGACAGACAGGATGGCTTCCAGGTCTTCGCTTGGATGAAGCTTGCTGTGGACGTCAGCAGTAGCGGCTGGCTTGACACAAAACCGTTTGTTGAAGGCTGGCAAGAAGACTGTTTGTAGAAACTGGTTGGCCGACTCTATGTCTGAGATACCAGCTAGCCGCAGCTCTTTGACTAGGCGATCCTGGAGAGTACCGAACAAGTTCTCAATTCGGCCTTTGGCCTGCGGGCTATTGGCATGTATGACTTCAACATGCAGCTGCTTCATAGCTCTCTCAAATTGGCTGATCACGGTGTCATCATCCAAAGCATTCTTAGCGTTCACTTTGTAGGTACTGTGACGGTCCAAGTAGATATTCTGGGGCTTACCATATGCCTTAAAGTAATCTCCCCAGAAGGCCATGACTGGCGCAGTACCTTCATAGGCTACGAACTGAGCCCGGACGGTGTTATTGGCGTCATCACGGCTGGCCAGCAGAGTGGCCCAGGCTCCGCCCTCCAGCCGGCCTTCAAACCAGTCATGACGGCAACCATCGAATTGTTCCATGTCGCCGTAACAGGCTCTACGTTCCCGGCGGGTACGATGCGGGTTTTTACGCTTCTTTGGTTTCCATATTTCGGCCGTGATCATGAGACCGCGCAGGGTTTCATGGCCTATCTTTATGCCGTCGCGCTCCTCCAGCTTCTCACTGGCAAAAGTCGGGCCAAAGTCCGGGTATTTGGTTCGTACCAGTTCGACTACCCGGTCTTTGAGTGCCTGGGAAAGGTGGTTGTTGCTGGGGCTGCCACGTGAGCGGTGAGCCAGGCCAGCAGCTCCAGCTGCCCGGTATTTGACCATCAGGCGGCGCAGCTGGCGGTCGCTGAGACCCATGGACTTGGCAGCAATAGCCTGGGTTAGTTTTTTGTCCGTTACCTGCTGCAATATGCCAGCTCGATCTAGTTCCTTTTCGCTCATTAGTAGCACCTCCTTCATGAGCTGTCCTTTCTGCCTTTGGCTGTTTAGATTGATCTAAACAGCTTAGAGCAAACCGGACATTTCTATTTGGCTCAATTAGGACATTACTACTTTGCTACGACAATTATTTCCAGATGACTTCCCACTCGACAGATTACCTGATAATATAACTCCATTGGAATAATTAATTCTGCTGACTAAAAGTCACTTTTGAGAGACAAAGCGATGTTACAGCGGTCTGAGCCGACGCTCAGAGAGGAACAACACCTATGGCAGACGCCAAAACACCAGATATTAAGCAGCGGATCCGCATCCGCTTGAAGGCTTACGACCACAAGGTAATTGATCAGGCGGCTAAGCAGATCATCGATACGGCGCTGCGCACCGGCGCCAGCCTGGCCGGGCCAATTCCCCTGCCGACCCGCCGCAGTACTTACACCGTAGTTAAGAGCCCGCATGTTTATAAGAAGGGGCGCGAGCAGTTCGAAATGCGCGTCCATAAACGGTTGATCGACGTGTTCGAGCCGACGCCCAAAACAATCGACAGCCTGATGAACCTGTCCCTGCCGGCCGGCTGCGACGTCGAAATCAAGATGTAACAAATGTCTGAGCAGGTTTCGGCAACGGATAGTGAAAGGATTATTAGCTTACAAGCTTCATCTGAGTTTTTTGCCTTTCTGGTTTATCCGCCTGTCATAGAAGATGAAAAAGTAGAAATGCTCACGGCTCCCGAACCGGGCATAACTGCGCGCGCTATTAGAATACTTCGCAGCGGAAATCAACTTTTTTTATTTGACAGAAGTTCTTTCGGCCTAACTGAACGTCCAGAAGTGCTAAGCAAAAATAGGACAATGTGTTTTAAGAAGACTGGCGAGGAGGTAGCTGAAAGCATAAGCAACACGACCGTAAACCCGCAAATTAAAAAACTTGCTCTTGAAGTTTTGCCTGTAGTAGACGAAGTTCAAAGACAAGAGATGCCAACGCTCTTAGAATTAGAGCATCCGGAACGGATAGACAGCTAAGTATTAGTTCCACTGTTAGCTATACTTTGTAGAATTTGCAACGCGTAAAATCACTTAACAGAGACCGCATGGTACAATAAGAGTATTATGAAGAATAATTTCAAGAATACGCTCTATAAAGGCACAGTCCGTTACATCGTTTTCAAAGAAGACGAGGTCTGGTACGCTGTTGGGCTGGAATTTAACATTGTTGAATCGGGCGACACTCCCGAGTTGGCCTTGCATGAATTATTCGAAGCTATGAATGGATATATAAAAAGCGCTCAAAAGGTAAAGGCTCGACCCTTTGCGCTTAATCAGAACCCCGATGAGGAGTACGAGCAAATGTGGGGCGCGTTGAGTACACACGAGAAG
>JBBRXZ010000148.1:0-2693 GCA_038238095.1 Saccharimonadales bacterium (SeqCode) | reverse complement strand
GAGAGTACATCGTAGTTTTCTCCTTATTTGTTTTTCAAACTTACAGATATAGAGTACTACTGGTTCTCAACAAAAAACACCGGGTACAAGTCCCGGTGTTTTTACTTTTAGGCAGGCTTTTTAACTAGCACAAAGCGTATAGGTTTTTAATATTTGGCGGAACACGTGGGTCTAGAACTAGGCCGTGTGCCATTTTTGAGCATATCGCAAATCAAGGATTTGTGCACGCTTAATATTTCACAAGGGTGCCGTCAGGCAGCTGCTGTTCCATTACGGCTAAGGCTTGTACGTCATCTGATTTAATTTTGAGGTGGTTTTCTTTAGGAGATTGTGCGTACACTGAGGTAAAAGCATCAACACACCTTCATTGAGCTGGTCATGTGACATAGCCCTAGAGGTCAGGCGCGACCCCAGTCCTTAGATCTTGGCAGTTACCCAGAATGTCACTAAACTGGATCCCGGCATTAGTAACCGGGAATTCTAATTGATTTTCGGATAGAGTATTCGAAATTGGCCATGATGTACACTTGACAGGTAACGACCCGTCCCAGTTCTGATCGACTGTTTCCTTTCCGATATAAAGAATGCACTCACTGTCGTTAAAACCTTCGAGGTTTTTATCTTTTGTGATACCACTGAAAACAAAATGGGTTGTGCCGGTAGCATAAGAAACTTTAGCCGATCCGGGCGAACAGTTATGTAAATCAATAGCAACGGAATTTGTGTTGCCTGTAGCAGGTTTAACGGTGAGTGCGTCCGATTTTCTAGTTACGGAGTGTATGTTAGGTATGCCCTTGTACTGCACAAAATTTGCTCGCCTCGTTCGAATCTCTGCTTGATACCTTGATTTTTGGATGGATGGCGCACCGATAAAAATATACCAACATGCCCATACTGTAGCGCCGACCACTATAGCGGTGATTAACAGTGCCATACCAGGCTTTCGTGTCTTTGCATTAGCCAGCGCAAACACCAAAGATGCGGCTACAATTATGCTGCCAACTATGGCAATGGCCATACCTAGTAACCATACCAGGCCGGCACCTATGTTAGCGCCTATTATGCAGTTGGAATTATCTGTAGTTAGATTGCCCTCACATTGTGGCGGGTTAAAGGGAGGTGTGAAGGCCACGCCTATGATCAATAAGCCAACGACTAGCACCACGATAGAAATTATGATCCTGAGCTTGTCTTTGTGAGTAAAGGCGATTTCCATATTGCCATATTAGCATGTCCATGCATGGCTAACGCCTCAGTGTCTATAGCTTAAAAACCCAGTATACACTTTAAGGGAACGGGTTGTTTCTGAACATTATTCTTGGCGGAGAGGGCGGGATGACTTGCGAACCCGCCGGTGGACCACTTTACCGGCTCGTGACCTTGCTCCTCGAACCCGAAGAACGTGCCGAGAGGGCCCAAGCCGCACACGCGCTCCGTGGCATCACCGGGCCTTGAGTCCCCTTTCTGCTCTTCTCGAGTGTTAGGTCTCCCCCGCTTCGGCCTCCTCGGCGACCCGCAGCGATAGCGCCTCGAGCTCGGACGTGAGTGCACGCAGCCGGCGGCACCCTCGCGCCGCGCCGCGGGCCAAGCTGTCGCTGCGGCATCAACGGAGCCATGAGGGCGAGCCGTAGGACACGCCCAAGTGGAGATGTTCGCGATATGTCTTGCCACGAGTGGTCGACACAACCGTGAGGCGGGTGAACCGCCCACGCCTCGCTCGCGAGGCTCGAACGCGCACGTGATAGTGATACGAGGCACCCGCACCTATGAAGTACCCGGTCCCCGACCCAACCGCAGCTACTGGGGACCATGAGGACCATCGTAAGCGAAGCTCTCCCCCGTAGGCTTCAATGAGCATCACCAACCGCGGCCGTACTCTGTAGACGCCGGTTAACGCTGTGCAGCCGGGCACGCATTTGATCGTCGCCAGAACTGTTGGCAGACGACGAGCCGCTGCGGGACCCGAGAACCACATCAGCGCAGACAGTATGCTCGCCAAAGTAAGTCGTCCGACCTTAGACCCCTTTCCCACTATGCACCCCACCCCTCTCACGCTAGTATTAGCTAACAGCGCAGCAAGCGCCTCATTAGCCCTGCTGCAGCCGCTTGAGCAGAGCATGCGCGCGAGGATCGAGGTCTACCGTAGATCCGTGGAGCCACTGATGAAGGTCTGAGAAGAGGCGTCGCCGAGCGGTAGGCGTGTAGCCAAACCGCGGGAGGGCGACGAGGCCGGTTGTACTGGTACCAAACACGTAGGCCCACGCCGTAAAGCTCTTCGGTCCTAGCACGGCTAGTGTCACATACCTTGCTGTTGTGATGTCCGCGCTTCGAATCCGGATCGGCCCTCGAAGCGCTGCCTGAACTAGCTCGTCACCGTCAAAAGCAGTGTACTGGTAAACTCGTAAAAAGGCGAAGCAAACAAGCACCGCAGCCATTTCGAAGAGAATGAACGCCCGAGCGACAAGTCCTAGCACCAGTGTAATGACGGCAAGACCAAGATAAGCCACAGCGCTAACGTTACGTCTATACTTTGTCACCATGCAGTGAGTATACTTGTCAAGTCCCCGAAATTTGCAGCACTTTGTCTCTGACCTCTGTTAATGTGGTGTGACCTATGAATTTGTGCTTGTTGTAGTTTTGTCTATGCTGTTTGGGGTTTGTTTTAAGTTCAGTGTGTATCCTTTCAGTATTGT
>JBBRXZ010000147.1:0-2695 GCA_038238095.1 Saccharimonadales bacterium (SeqCode) | reverse complement strand
TTGACAGGTTTAAGAGAGGCTCTTGCTGACCCTCGTCTGATTTTAGAGATGCGTGATGCTATTAAGAAAAACATAGGCAAATACATTCAGGTGGACTTCCTTTCTAATATCATCACTGCTAACGGTGTAGAAATTTACAATAAGCCAGCGATTGAAGATGCAGTCAAGTCTGTCGCCGATGCAATAAAGTCCGCTCTTGACGCTAAAATTGCTGGAATCAAGTCCACTGCCGAAAAGTTTAGAGATGCGTTTGGTTTGGCGTTTGGGGTCTTTGGTAAAGATGAGCAGTCTGTCTTTAGTGTTGAAGTTGTTATCGGAAAACTAAAGCGCATCCTTGCCGCTTCTAAGGGCTTTGCAGATAACATTAAAAAATTACGAGACGCAGGGGCAGACCAGTCTGTAATCTCACAACTTATCGCTCTTGGTCCAGCGTCGGGAAACATAGCAGCTAAAGGGTTACTGGCTAGCCCTAGCGGGCTTAAACAATACTTAGGCTTGAATAGTCAGCTGTATGCTACTGGGGCACAGGTTGGGGCTCAGCAGGCTGTTACAGGCGATGCAACTTATGAGATAAACCTAAATGGGACTTCAGTAAAAGCGTCTGACATCATTCGTGAGATTCGTTTGCTGGAGAAGAAGACTGGCAGAAAGTACTTGTTAGGTAATTAATGGCTGCATTCAACATAAAGACTGACCTAAAAATTCAGTATCAAAACGTTAGCGGTACTTGGATAGACATGCTCTGTGACTCTTATGAACTTGACATAGATCGTGGTATTGAAATTGATACAGGAGTTTTGGCTAAACCGTCTGTGGGCACTGCGACTCTTCGGATGATGAAAACTAGTTTGCAGGACATGCTGGGCTCAGGTTATCCACTTTATAAGTCCAACATGCCTTTTAGGGTTCAATACAATCCCTCGGCCTCTTTTGTGACTATCTTTACTGGGTTTATACAAAACACTTTTATGAGCTACAACATGGATGCAAAGAAACTACAGATTACTGTGGTGGCTAATGACGCTATAAAAATAGCTTTGGGCACAAACATTGGAACTCTTACTATTGGTTCGGGTACTGCTAGGAGTTACATAAATGTTATGAATCAGTTGGGTTCAGCAATTACAGCTATTGATTCTAGGTTTACGCTAAACCACTATTTAAGTGGGGGCTCTAGTACTTACCAATACGATGGCGATACATTCCTAAATGAAACTAGCGGGACTATCTTTGAGCAGTATGTGGATGCTGAGTTAGGGTGGCTTTACTGTAATCGTGATGGTGAGGTCAGGTATTACACTCGTGCCGACATAAACACTATTCAGGGCGATCCTTTTAGTTCTAGTAATAGGACTGTTTCTAACGTGCACTCCACTGACGTTCTACATGTTTGTATGGATGCTATTGACTTGCAATATGACTCGGACAATCTTGTAAACGTGGTCAGGGTAACTAATGCGGCTACAAGTTTAAAATCTGTTTCAACTAACAGCACATCCGTCACAGACTATGGCCGTCAGCTAGCAGACTTTACAGTAAGGTTTAACCCGGCATCTCCATCTAGCACTCTTGCTAACTGGGCGACTGAGGTGGTTAATGCGGCTAACCCTAAGTTAATCAAGTCTGTAAGTGTTCTGGTAATCAATCGTGACGGTAACGCTAACGGCGTGCTACTAAATGACATTGGTTCCCCATTACAAGTTGAGTTTGCCTCGACAGGTTTACCTACTTTGCAACAAAATTACATTGTCGCTAGACAGCACCACGTCATAACCCCTGATCATTGGACTCTGGACCTTGACATCTGGAAGGGTATCTAGTGAACACACAGACCTGGCTTTATCTTGTCTCAGGTGTACTGGGGGGCACAGGCGTCTCAAGTATGTTCAAGTACCTTACGACCCGCAGGTTTCAATCCATCTCGCTAGAGGAGCGTTTACGGGCTGAAATGGTAGCCTCGAATAGTGAACTTAAGGCTGAAATTGCTACACTAAAGGATGAACTAACTTTATGGCAGACAAAATATATGGCTTTGAGTAAAGAGTATGTTTCACTAAAACAACAATTCAACAAACTAGCAAAGGATAAATGATGGCTAAAGAACCTATTACAAGCAAGATAACTACATCTTGGGGCATAGATCACTATGAGGAGTTGGCTAACCCGACCCCAGTTGTGGAGCCTGTTGTAGAGCCTGTTGTAGAGCCTGAGCCTGACGTTGAGTGACTTTACGGTTACTGACGGGGTATTCAATTTAGAGGTGTACGCTGGTTCCACGTTTCCTAGTGTTGCTGGGCAGTGTAGTTTCTATCCGACTGACGTGGATGGGGTGGCGTTTGACTTGACTGGTTACACTGCAAAACTGCAGGTTAGGGAGCAACCGTCTACAGAGCCTGTTATAAACATCGTGCCAACTATTAACCCAGCTGATAACTCTGTCTCTTTTATGTTTACCTATGCACAGACTGCACTGCTGACTAAGGTGGATTATGTTTGGGCTATTGAATTAAAGAACACTGCTACGACTGAGGTGCTTACTTTGGTGCGTGGTCAGGTTTACGTGTACCCGGAGATAGTCCAATGATAGTTAAGGTTGTTATTCCTGATTCTATTTATGCGAGAGTTTATTTTGCTCGTGGTGATCAGGGTGCTCAGGGGGCTACTGGTCCGCAGGGTGCTCAGGGTTCGCAGGGTG
>JBBRXZ010000146.1:0-2727 GCA_038238095.1 Saccharimonadales bacterium (SeqCode) | reverse complement strand
GTGCTGCCCGAGCTAACAACATAACCATCTACGAACAAAAGAACAAACCGCTCCGCGACTATGTCGCCGAGCGCTGGAGGCATCCGTATACGGCTTTTAGCTTTTAAGGTGTTGGAGTTGGATTTTACGAAAGTCCTAATAAACTTAATCCCTCTACAGTGTCCAGAGACGGTTACTCACTTTCACCGGGAGGTGCGTCGGACAGCGGTTTCTTATTCTGGGGCTACTCCAGCGACTATGCTTGGTATTTAAAAAAGGGCAGTTTTCAAAAAAGTAAACCACTCAACCTCGGAGTTGACGCCTATGACAGACACGATATCAAATTAGTCGGCTGGGTTGAAAAATGAACCCCCGGGAACAGCTCTTAGGTGCGGTAGAACAAGCCTTGGCTGACCAAGTAATCTCCAGGCAGGATCTGGAAAATGTACTTGGCCAGACTCCCCATAGTCCAGAGCCAATTGTGCCCCAACAGCTGGAAGTTGCTAAAACCAAACCAGAAAACAGTCTGAGTGTTATCGACGTACTATTCTACCTGGCCGGGGTCATACTGTTTGCCGCCCTAATGACTATGGTTGCTCAGCTTGGACAGGACTCGCTGCCAATAAAGTTATTAATCAGCTTAGGTGTCGGATTGTTGTTCTGGACCGCTTCATATGTAATTACCCGACAACCAGCGCAAAACGATATCAGGTCCGGCCTGGTCAATTCGTTGCTGTTAACTGGCAGTTTATCGGTGATGGCTGGAGGCTTTCTGCTAACAGATAATCTGGTGGGAACTAAAGACAATTCCGTGGCGCTGGTTTATGCTGCTACTTTGGCTATTTTGGGTGTAGTACACATACTTTTTGACCGGATTTTACGCAACGCTATTTTAATTATCTTTGGACTGCTGCTTTTTGTGCTGTCTTTTCCGACTGCCATAGAAGGGCTCTTGGCGCATAATAATCCGCCCGCGGACGTGTGGGGTATCGTCAGCATTATTACCGCATTATTGTTGGCCTATGGCGGCAGAATAGCATCGCTATCAGCCGCGGGCCGCCAGAGCTTCAAAGGTTCATTTGAATCGTTGGCTGGTTTTATTATCTTGTCCAGCATTTACGCGATGATATTTGCGAGTAGCATTGGAGTGTTTTGGGAGTTGCTCTTACCACTTATCATTTACCTGGCATTTTTTATCAGTATAAAACGTCGCAGCAAGCAATTTTTGGTGACTGGTTCTTTGTTCTTGGTACTGTTCTTGATCACTATATCGTTTAAGTATTTCTCTGGCCTGGGTGCGGCTTTTAGTCTGGTACTCTCGGCGTTCAGCATACTTTCTACCGCCTTTGTGGCGTCAAATATTAACAAGAAATACATCAAACAGACTTAAATCGGCAGGTGTGTTGACCAATAGATAAATATAGATTATGCCAGAAGCAGCCCCTCGCTATTGCCCGGAAAGCTTAGCCTATAACTTCCTCGCAATGCAAAGAAATACAAGCGTAACGGTCTTGCCTTCAGCATTATGCCCAGAAGACTGTCCAGGGGAAATAAACGAAGAACTCGTTGTACTGAAATGCGCAACTGGTCTGCGTATAGTCAGGTGTCCTCTAAAGTCCGGAAAGTCCAGCGATAATAACTCTTTACAAACTCCTTAAGACGCGCTAAGATTATGCGGTAACCTGTGTGGGTTCTATTATTCTCATGCAAAATAATTATAATCAGCCAGCAATCAGCTAGTTTAGAAGGAGCATAAATATGGCAGAAAATTTTGACCGCAGTAAGCCACACATTAACGTCGGTACTATGGGCCACGTGGATCATGGCAAAACAACCTTAACGGCAGCAATCACGTCAGTGCTAGCAAAGAAATTGCCGAGCAGCGTCAACAAACCGATTGCCTATGACCAGATTGATAATGCCCCGGAGGAAAAGGCCCGCGGTATTACCATTGCCACTTCTCACCAGGAGTATGAAAGCGAAAAGCGTCACTACGCTCACGTTGATATGCCAGGCCATGCTGATTACGTAAAGAACATGATCACCGGCGCTGCCCAAATTGACGGTGCCATTTTGGTAGTTGGTGCCAATGACGGCCCGCTGCCGCAGACGCGCGAGCACGTCCTATTAGCCCGTCAAGTTGGCGTACCTTCTATTCTGGTCTTCCTGAATAAGATGGACCTGGCTGATCCCGATCTGGTAGAACTTGTCGAAGAAGAAATCCGCGAATTACTGGAAAAGAATGGTTTTGATAAAGACGCTCCAATTATTCGCGGTTCAGCAACTAAAGCCCTTGAAGGCGACGCCACTAATGAAGATGCCATCATGGAACTGGTTAAGGCTATGGATGATTTCATCCCCGAGCCAAAGCGCGAACTCGACAAGCCCTTCCTGATGCCTGTAGAAGACGTCTTTTCCATCAAAGGCCGCGGCACGGTAGCCACCGGCCGCATCGAGACTGGCGTTGTGAAAATCAACGAAGAAGTTGAGATTGTCGGCATCCGGCCTACCACTAAGAGCGTTGTAACCGGCATTGAAGCTTTCAAAAAGAGCCTCGACCAAGGCCAGGCTGGCGACAACGCCGGTATCCTGCTGCGCGGTATCGAACGCGATGATATTGAACGCGGCCAGGTCCTGGCCAAACCAGGCACCATCACGCCGCATACCGAGTTTGATTCTGAAGTTTATATCTTGACTAAAGAAGAGGGCGGCCGCCACACGCCATTCTTTAAGGGCTACAAGCCACAG
>JBBRXZ010000145.1:0-2729 GCA_038238095.1 Saccharimonadales bacterium (SeqCode) | reverse complement strand
TCAGGAATTTCTGCCGCTGCTGGAAAAACTGGCCCAGTCGGGCAAAAAAGACCTGGTGCTGATCGCTGAAGACGTGGAAGGCGAGGCCATGGGCACGCTTATTCTAAATCGTCTGAAAGGCGTGTTCAACACCGTAGCAATCAAGGCGCCAGCTTTCGGTGACCGTCGCAAAGACATTCTGAATGACATCGCTATTCTTACCGGCGCGACAGTTATTACTGAAGACCGCGGCATGTCATTTGAAAACGTTGAACTGGATGTAGTCGGCACTGCCCGCCGCGTCATAGTAAACAAAGACGAGACTACCATCATCGAAGGTGGCGGTTCATCTACTGAGATCGCCGCCCGTATCAAACAGATTAATGCCCAGATTGAGCAAGCGACTAGTGAGTATGACAAAGAAAATCTGGAGAAGCGCCGGGCGGCGCTATCCGGCAAAGTTGCCGTCATTAAAGTTGGCGGTGCCACCGAAACCGAAATAGAAGAAAAGAAATTTCGGGTTGATGACGCTGTGGCAGCTGTTAAAGCTGCCTTGGACGAAGGTATTGTACCGGGCGGCGGCGTAACACTGATCAACCTGGCCAGCTTAATTAAGTCTTCCGGCACTGATTCAGCCGCCGCCGGTGTTCTGATACTGAAGAATGTGCTTGAGCAACCTTTCCGGATCCTGCTAACCAATGCCGGACTGAATGCCGATGAGTGGCTGCCGCAAGTTAAAGCCGGCAAGGCCGGGTTTGGCGTGAACGTTAATAGCCCCGGCAAATTAGTCGATCTGAAAACCACCGGAGTAATTGATCCCACCCGGGTGACTAAAGAGGCTATTCAAAACGCCGTCTCTATCGCTGGCACGGCTATGACCATGGGCGCCCTGGTAGTTGACGTGCCTAAAGAAGAAAGAGCCGGTGGTGCGCCCGACATGGGCGGTGCCATGGGCGGCATGATGTAGCTTACGATTAGTCAAGAGCAGGCAGAAGTTACCTGAGTTGGGCTAGTGACCATATGGACTGGAACCATAGCCTAGTCCCGCGTGACGTCCAAGGTGTTTCTCAACCGACTTACCGGTTAGCAAACGGATAATGGTCGAAAAACCTAGTACCGAAGCTGTGCCAAAGGCGATCATTGTTAGAAATTCCTTGCGTGACATTTCCTTTTGCATTAGGGCTGTTACTGGTTTGCTCATTTTTTTTCTTTTTGTTTTAGGTTTATATTTTTTAAGTACAATTTGGAGTATATAGGTACGGTGTTTGGCCTGTCAAGCTTATATTTAAATCTTTTAAACCCTAGGAATTCAAAGACCAGGTACTAGGCGGCATAAAATCCATAATGGGCCGCGATGTTGCAGATGCCAGAACCGGGCGGGGAAGCCTTTGAGGGGTTACCAGCGCCCGCTGCCGTGGCTCCACAGGCCGGCGGTGATAGGTGTTACTTACTAGTCTGGGATTTGGCTGCCGACGTACGGTGTTCTGTTGCATCATTTGCGGCATTTCCGCAATTAACGGTGCTGCTTGCTTTCTCAGGTCTTGCCGGGCTGTCTGGACGGACATGTCTTGTGCCAGCATTTTCGTGACGGCAGCCGATCGTTTCGGCCGGTTGATGATGGCAATCAGCAGGATGCCAACTTGATACATTAAGATAAACGGGCCGGCTACCAGCATTTGACTGAGGATGTTTGGGGTGGGGTTCATAAGTCCCGCCAGCACGAAGGCGGCCAGAATGACCCAGCGTTCGTAGTGAAACAGTCGCTGAGGCTTCAGCGGTTTAATGCGGTTTATACAGATCAGGATAATTGGTAGTTGGAACAGGAGCGCCGAGCCGAGAATGTAAGCCATGACAAAGGCCAGATATGATTGGATAGTTACCAGTGGTTTGATTTGTACGGTAGTGAACTGGTGTAGTAGAAAGTGGAGGGCGGCCGGCAGGCCAATGAAATAGCCAAAAGTTACGCCAGCTAAAGCCAATAGGCCACACACAATACTGATAGTTATGACAAATCGCCGTGAGGCATGCTTCATAAGCGGCGATAAAAACCCTAAAAGGTTATAGATAATAATCGGCGTGCTGAGGATGAGGCCGCTATAGACACAGACACGAAAGAGAAAATCTATGCCGCCCCCAGGACTGGTGTAGATGAAGTTCTGGCCGTGGGCCGGTCGTAGCAGGATATTAACGACGTGCTGCTGTACGGCGTAGATGGCACTACCGCATAGAAAAACAGAGGCAGCGACATAATAGAGCCGCTTCCTCAGTTCGTGTAGATGCTCAATAAATGGCTGCGTTATGTGAGCAGCCTGAGCCCTATGAGACTCGGTTCTCCTGTGGTTTGTCGGTTTCTTTTTTGTTTTCATGGACATCACTACTTATACCCTTGCGCAGTTCGCGCATTGATTCACCTATACTTTTAGATAATTCAGGTAGTTTTTTGCCACCGAAGAGCAGCAGTATTATTACCAGAATTATGATTAATTCTGGTGCGTTGAAATCTAAAATTGCAAAGTTACTAAACATCTTTACCTCGCTTGTTTAATTTTAATTTTGTCATACCCATTTCTATGCTATCATAAGCATGATAAACCATAATAACACAAATTGCTGACCCACACTCACTTTTTGCCAAATAAGTAAAAGCGACCTACTGTAGAAGTGTTAAACAAACACAGAAAGGTCGTTTTCAATGCTTACACTACAAAAACTTGTTGCTGCTGTCCAGCAGTTGCAACAAAAACATATCC
>JBBRXZ010000144.1:0-2793 GCA_038238095.1 Saccharimonadales bacterium (SeqCode) | reverse complement strand
GGCTTTGTTAGACCGCCTGGCCGATAGTGAGGCAAGCATGGTGATTACCAATGCTGACCTTTACCCCCGCATTAAAAATATTCAAAAAGATCTGCCGAATTTAAGAAAAATTATAATTGTCGAACGCGGCTCTGCTGAACAGCCTGAGGCTGGGGACATTATCTACTACGACCAGGAAATGGCCAAAGCCAGCAGTGAATTTGAGATAGCTCACATGAAAAAAGACGAGTATTCTTATATGTTGTACACGTCCGGTACCACCGGCAAGCCCAAAGGCGTGGTCCATGCCCATAACGACATACTGCAGGCCATCGTCAGCACTAAATATGTGCTGGACATTCAGGAAAACGATATTTACTGGTGCACAGCTGACCTCGGTTGGGTGACAGGGGTAGTTTACGGCGTGCTAGGTATCTGGGGATTAGGCGGCACATCGGTAATTTATGAAGGCCGTTTCAGTCCGGAGAATTGGTATAAAGTTTTGCAGGATTACAAAGTAACGGTCTGGTACTCGGCACCGACGGCAATCCGGATGCTTATGGGCTCGCCGGTGAATCCTAAAGATTATGACCTATCGTCGCTGCGCCACCTATGCAGCGTTGGCGAGCCGCTGAACCCCGAAGCCATCTGGTGGGGGTTGGAAGCCTATGGTCTGCCGTTTCACGATACCTGGTGGCAGACCGAACTGGGAGCCATTAGCATCACCAATTATCCGGCGTTAGACATTAAACCCGGCTCTATGGGCAAACCGCTACCCGGCATTGAAGCAGCCATAATCGACGATAATGGCCAACCGGTGCCTACTGGCGAGGAAGGCAACCTGGCGCTCAAGGCAAAGACGGTCTCCTCGTTGATGAAAACCATCTGGCACAACCTGGGGAAATTTGACTCATACTTTGTAGGCGAGAATTCTGAATGGTATGTATCTGGCGATCAAGCGATGCAGGACAAAGACGGCTATTTCTGGTTTTTCGGACGGGTTGATGATGTGATTCTAACGGCTGGCGAACGGATCGGGCCGTTTGAGGTGGAGAGTGCCTTAGTCGCCTATCCGGACGTTATCGAGGCGGCTGTTATCGGCAAGCCGGACGAAGTGCGCGGCGAAATCATTAAAGCATTTGTTGTTGTCAAACCGGGCGTTACCCAAGATGATGAACTTAAGCAAAAATTAGTTCTCTACGTCAAAAAACACCTAGCTGGCCATGCTTATCCCCGTGAAATTGAGTTTGTTGAAAAGGTGCCCAAAACCCGCTCCGGCAAAATCATGCGCCGGGTTTTGAAGGCCCAGGAACTAGGTTTGCCGGTTGGTGATACCTCCACACTTGAAAATTATTAAAAAGGGGCATTAACCTGGTATGGGCAGAGAACTTTTTGGCACCGACGGCATCCGTGGCCCCGCCGGACAGTACCCCTTAGATGAAGCGGGTGTGGGCCAGATCGGTAAAGCCATCGCCGCAAATTTTGCCAAACCCGGCCAGCGAATCCTGGTGGGCCGCGACCCTAGGCAATCTTCGCCCGATATGGAGACGGTGCTGGTGTCCGGTATAACGGCTATGGGCGTGGATGTTGATCTTATAGGTGTGGTTCCGACCCCAGGGTTGGCGTACTTGACTAAGTCGGCCGGCAGCCAGGCGGGGGTGATGATTACCGCCAGCCATAACCCATATACCGATAATGGCATCAAGGTGTTCAGCCCCGGTGGCAGCAAGCTGGATGACCACACCGAAGTTGAGCTTAATAAACTGATCGATAGCGACCTTTCAGAGTCAGGCCAAGGAGCCGCAGTTGAAGCAGCGGAATTGGTTAATGACTATGAAGCATTCCTCGTTTCGACGGTTGGTGACAGCCACTTTGATGACTGGCGCCTGGCGGTGGATTGCGCTAATGGCGCCACTAGCTTCATTGCCCCGCGGGTATTTGAGCGGCTCAAAGCCGATGTAGTACCACTGTTTAACCAGCCCGACGGGATAAATATTAACCAGGACTGCGGCGCGACCAATCCCCAAGCTCTGCAGCAGGCAGTTAGCAATCAGGGCCTGGACGCCGGATTGGCCTTTGACGGTGACGGTGACCGGGTAGTAATAATTGACGAACAGGGTCGGGTTCTGACCGGTGACCACATTCTGTACATACTGGCTGTTTGCCGTAAGTTACCGGGCATTGTCGCCACCGTTATGAGTAATATGGGCCTGGAAATGGCTTTACAGAAAAAAGGCATGGCGTTGCATCGCACGGCTGTAGGTGATCGTTATGTATTGGAAGGCCTCAAACAAACCGGCTTCACTTTAGGCGGAGAGCAGAGCGGACACATAATTTTGCCGGACTATGCTGCTACAGGCGACGGCCTGCTGGTGGCGTTACAAGTCCTTAAAGAAGTGAAAAATTCGGATAAAAGCCTGGCTGGCTGGTATGACGAGTTGGCGCTCTTGCCGCAGGCGCTTATAAACATTCCTGCAAAGGACAAGTCGCTACTAGATACCCCGGAGATCCAATCTTTTATAGCCGAAAAATCCGAACAGCTGAAAGGCAAAGGAAGGCTACTTATCCGGCCATCCGGTACCGAACCTTTGGCCCGTGTGATGGTAGAAGCTCCAGACGCTTCAAATATAGCTGAACAAATAGCTACTGAACTACAGGAACTATTAAGCGATAGGAAAGCAGCATGAAGCCGTTTCCCACTACTTTTACAGACAACACTCAGCTTTTATCGGAATTGCTTACTGATGTAACTGATAAAGATTTGCTCGAGGAGCTGGCTAACAAAAATTATGAAGTTCATCTGGGCTTAACGCC
>JBBRXZ010000143.1:0-2814 GCA_038238095.1 Saccharimonadales bacterium (SeqCode) | reverse complement strand
CGTGATGTAAGTACGGCCACCCTTGATTCTCAGACCTATCCTTACCTCAAGGATTATCCCAAAATGGTTTGGAACATGTCTACTGAAATGCAACCCATTGTTACTGATTTTTGGGAATATTCCAAGGCCATTATGGATGACGTAGAGAATGTCACGGAAAAAGTAGAATCAGGAAATCAGTTTTTTGATATTCCTGATGAGCAAAATACCACCACGGCAAAGAAGAAACCTATCATCAATTAGACTTGCGGGTAGTCCTAATCTCTGTAACAACCTAACATGGCGCAATTTCAATTGACTAAAATTGGTGGAAAGCTATTGATGCTTTTTGGAATTGCTGCCTTGCTCAATACCATTGCGGAAATTTGCAATTGGCAATTGGGCATTTGGATTTCCAAGCCTTTGATCATGTTGAGTTTACTTTTTGTTTGGGTTGAATTCCCCATCCTATTTAGCCGTTTTTCCCGTTTGATGACCGTGGGATTTTGCTTTGCTCTTTTAGGAGATGTTTTTTTGATGCTTGTTTCCTCCACATTGCACCCGCCTGTTCCTTTTTTTCTGCTGGGATTGGCCAGTTTTTTGATGACGCACCTTTTTTATTTGAGTGCTTTTTTGGCCATTGCCCGTGAAAAACAAGGATGGGTACGCCAAAAAAGTTACACTGCGCTACCATTGGTAGGCATTATTGGTCTAATGATTTGGGTGATTTGGCCAGGATTAGGCGATTTACGGATTCCAGTCGTTGTTTATGCGCTTACCATCATGAGTATGGCAATTAGCGCTCTAAATCTTAAAGGCTTACTTCCAAACAACACCTGGATGCTACTTTTTGGGTCAGTCTTGATTTTTGTTGTTTCCGATGGGTTGATTGCCCTCAATAAATTTTGGACGCCCCTGGGTGGAGCCCAAATACTAGTGATGATCACCTATATCATTGCCCAAGGGGGGATTTTTATGGCCGGCCTCCAAATTCGACACTTAAAAATTGCCTAATAATATTGATTGAAACCTTGTTCAGGTTTTTTAAGCTTTACCCGTATTGCGTACCCGCCATATAGAAATAACCAACCGAAAAGGTAGTACAATGGTAGCTATTATGCTGCCAACCCCAAACAGTAAGTATTCATTGTAAACATACTCGCGCATGGCGTTCATCGTAGCATAAGGCAATAAGCCAACCAAACGCTCTGTATCGTTGTAGTCGACATAAACTTGAAAGGTATTCAACTCTTGGATCAAGAAAAACGCGATGGGGATACATAAAAAGATAAGTATTATTTTGAATCGTCTTAGCTGGGCAAAAAAAGTATAAGGCATCAAAAAGATAAATCGAGTAAAAGTAAGGAAGGTAAAAATATAAACCACATTCGGAATCCAGAACGGATAAGATTTGGCATATACGGCGATCGGCAACAAGACAAGCGCCGTCAATAAGCTGGTAAGAATCCACCAGAGAACTTCAATGCGTATCGTTTGGGAGATCATGACAAGTAAGTAATATAAAGTTAACGATAAAATTGCTTCGCTGTGAGTTTAAACAGAAAAGCCTCGAGCAAAAGGATGCTCGAGGCTAGTTGTTTGTATTGAGTTGGCAGCGACCTACTCTCCCACCTAACGGCAGTACCATCAGCGCTGAGCGGCTTAACTTCTCTGTTCGGAATGGGAAGAGGTGAACCCGCTCGCTATAACCACCAACAATTCTTGTGGTTGTGGTTGACCAAAAGGTTTGTTCCTTTGAATAAACCTTTTGGTCAACAACCTATTTCTTTTGTGAGTTGAAGTTGAGTAAGAACCTAAGGTTTCTCCTTAGTTGCTTTGCTTTCACTTCAACATCATGACAGCTGTAGAAAAGTAGTATAGAGAATAGACGCTTACAATAACTTTACACCATCCAATTTCCTCTTTGCAAGAAGCTTTCGGGTAATTAGTATTACTCGGCTCCGTATGTCACCACACTTCCACCTATAACCTATCAACCTAGTCATCTTCTAGGACCCTAATGGAATACTCATCTTGAAGTTGGCTTCGCACTTAGATGCTTTCAGTGCTTATCCTTTCCCAACGTAGCTACCCAGCTATGCACCTGGCGGTACAACTGGTACACTAGAGGTTAGTCCAACCCGGTCCTCTCGTACTGGAGTCAGATCTTCTCAATATTCCTGCGCCCGCAACAGATAGGGACCGAACTGTCTTGCGACGTTCTGAACCCAGCTCGCGTGCCACTTTAATGGGCGAACAGCCCAACCCTTGGGACCTTCTCCAGCCCCAGGATGTGACGAGCCGACATCGAGGTGCCAAACCCCCCCGTCGATATGAGCTCTTGGGGGAGATCAGCCTGTTATCCCCGGCGTACCTTTTATCCTTTGAGCGATGGCCCTTCCATGCGGAACCACCGGATCACTATGCTCTACTTTCGTACCTGATCGACCTGTATGTCTCTCAGTCAAGCTCCCTTATGCCATTGCACTCTACGCACGGTTACCAAGCGTGCTGAGGGAACCTTTAGAAGCCTCCGTTACTCTTTTGGAGGCGACCACCCCAGTCAAACTACCCACCAAGCAATGTCCCCCGCAAAGCGGGGTTAGGCCTTAGATAAACAAAGGGTTGTATTTCAACAATGACTAACCTACGCCTAGCGACGCAGGATCGAAGTCTCCAACCTATCCTACACATCATTTATCCAAAACCAATACTAAGCTATAGTAAAGGTGCACAGGGTCTTTTCGTCCCACTGCGGGTAAGCGGCATCTTCACCGCTACTACAATTTCACCGAGCTCATGGCTGAGACAGTGTCCAGATCGTTACACCATTCG
>JBBRXZ010000142.1:0-2866 GCA_038238095.1 Saccharimonadales bacterium (SeqCode) | reverse complement strand
CCGCGGCGGCGGATTTGGAACCAGAGCGGCGTGAAGGATCTGGTGACGATCACCGTACCGAAAAAAGTCGAACGGGTGCTCACAAAAAACTTTAGCCAGAATGAGGTCCAGAGCCGTCTGCAAGCCCTGGCCACCACTATTGATAGCCGCGGCTGGGCGATCAAACATGTCGATACCTACGGGGCGCCGCACCTATCTATGGCTATGGCCGACTCGGACCGTTTGATCGACATCGGTAATATGCCGCAGGAGGTACCGAATGATGACGTTACAGTGCCGGCAGACGATATTCTGGACGAGACCAGCAACCCCATTGCCCGGCAATTTGATAGCATGATTACCCAATCCAGCCAGGACCACCGCCAGCGACTGATTAATGAAATTAATGATATCGGTGCGAGTGCGGTAGCGCCGCAGGCCAGTGAGCCGCCTGATAAGTCTGATAACTGGTTCATGGGGCAGGGTCAAGCGCCGCCCTCAGCATCAGCTAGAGTAGCTAGATCAGGTGTAGCGACTGCAGCAGCTACGACACCCGGCGATGATGCGGTCGACACCGACGTGTCAGGCGAAGACGCAATAGCGGAAGATGCGCTGTCAGCCCGTCTGGCCGATCGAACCCGTTCCCAGAAAACATCGTATGGTAACTTACGGACTATGAAACCGCTCCGATCTCAGCCGGCACCAGACCCACCAGTACATAACACGCGACCCGTACAGAACTCCGGCGCAGAACCGATGACAGCCCAGACTGACCCTGCTATAATATCTTTGGCAAAGAATAACGATCTCAACGTGTCTACATTGGCCCGTGAGGCCCATAAAGCCAAAGCTAAAGACAGCCAGAATCATGATGAGGTTGTGATTCCATTGCACTGATTCACTTAGGTAATAGAGAAGTTATAACAAACAAGAGTGGGACAAATTTATAATGGATCCGTCGACACCAGCGGCACAACAAGCAACTCCACCAAGTCAACCAGATCCCTACCAGGCGGGTCGTCAGGCTACTGCCGCCAGCGACGCTGGCGTAGTGACGTCGCAAAATGCGCCTGCCACGGACAAGGCTGCCGCCAAACCGGCGCCCCACCCCAATAGCACTCAGAATTCTTTACAGATTGCCGAGGTTCGTGACGGCATAGTCATTATGAATGACGGGTCGTTCCGGGCGGTAGTGATGGCCAAGAGCATTAACTTCGACCTTATGAGCCCTGGGGAGCAGGAGGCGGTGGAGTACAGCTACCAGGGATTTTTGAATTCACTTTATTTCCCGATCCAGATCTTTATACATTCGCAAAAAGTCGATTTGCAGCCCTACATAGCCAAGCTTGATAAGATCCGCACCGAACACGATAATATGCTTCTGGCGCTGCTTATGGAAGATTACATCGGTTACATCAACAACCTTAGCCAGCAAACCAACATTATGGACAAGAACTTCTACGTTGTTATCCCGTTTTTCCCGGTGATTGACGCCCAAAAAGCCCTTACCAAGAGCAAAAACTTCCTAAGTGGGTTTGCCGGACTGTTTAACAAGAAGGATCAGCACGTGGTTATTAATGAAGCTGAGCTCGAGAATGCTAAAACCGAGCTCCGCCAGCGCGTACAGGCCGTGCTGGCCGGACTGCAGCAATGCAGTATCCAGGCTTTGCCGCTGGATACCCAGGAGCTGATTGAATTGTATTATGACGCCTATAACCCCGACACCGCCACCCGCCAACATCTCAAAGATTTAAACAATTTGACAGCCGACATTGTCACTAAAGGCGCCGGTGTGGCGCCGCAAGCCCATTTGCAACGGGAGCTGCAATAACATGGCCTTTGGCAGGAAAAAAAAGCCCGCCCTGGATCCAGGAGCCATCGCTGCCGCCCAGAAAGCCCGTGAAGAGCAGGAGGTTCAGGCCGCCTTCCAGCAAGGCATCACCGCGCTACGTGATTTCGTGGCGCCCAGTTCGCTGGAATTCAGTAAAACACACTTTCAGCTCGGCACCCGTTACGCCCGCACCTACTACGTGTTCGGTTACCCGCGGCAAGTTTATACCGGGTGGCTGAGTAGCATAATCAACCTCGACGAAGTTATAGACACCAGCATGTATATTTACCCGGTAGAGAGCCAGGTGGTGCTGGAAAATTTGCGCAAAAAAGTCACCCAGCTGGAGGCCGGCATACAGATTGAAGCCGAGAAGGGGCGGGTCCGGGATCCGGGCAAACAGGCCGCCATACAGGATGCCGAGGAAATACGCGACAAACTGCAGGTGGGAGAAGAGCGGTTTTTCCGCTTTGGCCTGTACTTTACTATCTACACCGGTAGTCTGGAAGAGCTGGAGTTTGTGGCCCACAAAATTGAGTCTATGCTGGGGCAGCAGCTGGTGTACAGTAAAGCCGCCACTTCGCAACAGGAACAGGGACTAAACAGTACTATGCCCCAGTTGATCGATCAGCTTCAGATCCGGCGCAATATGAGTACCGGCGCACTGAGTACCAGCTTTCCCTTTACCAGTGCCGACCTGAGTATGGACACGGGCATCCTGTACGGCATAAATATGCATAATTCCGGGCTGGTGATCTTTGACCGCTTTTCCTTGGAGAATGGCAATTCGGTGGTCTTTGCTAAGTCCGGCGCCGGCAAAAGCTTTACCGTTAAGCTGGAGGCCCTGCGCAGTATGATGTTTGGCACTGAAATTTTTATCATCGATCCGGAAAACGAATATCAGCGCATGTGCGAAGCCGTCGGCGGAGCCTATGTACGGCTTAGCCTTAACTCAGCCACCCGTATCAACCCGTTTGATTTGCCGAAAGTAGTTGATTCTGATGAGGCCGACAACCCCTTACGTAGTAACCTCATCACCTTGCATGGCCTGCTGCGCCT
>JBBRXZ010000141.1:0-3016 GCA_038238095.1 Saccharimonadales bacterium (SeqCode) | reverse complement strand
TCTTTCTCGACCCGTTTGGCGTAGATTACCTGCATGCCTATGCTAACCTACTTTAAGCCAAGTGAGCCTCTTAGCTGGGTCGAAGTTAACACTTCACCCTTGGCGAATTGCCGGCGGGCCTCTGCGACCTTCTTGGGGAGAAGTTTGGACCGTGAAAGTTCAATATCTTCCCGCAGGCGCTCATACTCTTCCAGCGGCAAAATAACCACCGGCTGGTCGCCGACTGTAATACTGGTGTGGGGAGCTGCTTTAGTCATACTCCGATTATACCACGCATCATCTACTAACGGAGGCAACGGCTTTTGGTCCCCTCCATATCACGATTTCAATAGGCCCATATCTCACGACTTCTGGGGATTTTGGGGTTTTATCCTGAAATCGTGATACGGACCGGCTCAACCTACTGCGCGTTAAAGTAGTTAAAGGTATAAGTACCCGGGTTAGCCGGGAGACCGTTAACGCCAATAGTGAAGGCCGTGGTGGTAGAACTCATAAAGGGCGCTAGGGCAGCACTGGCCTGGTCACTGCCGGAAATAACCGGCCGTGGCGCGGTGCTGAACGATACAGTCGCTGTACAGAGAACCCCGGCGGCGTTTTGGAGCCGCAGGAAGTTGCCAGTTGGCGCTGTATCGGTAAACCTTTTGCTAAAGAAAACGTCAGTATTATTGGCACTTTGCCTAACATCCAGTTTTGAAAGGGGGCTTGTCGTCCATGGTGCCGACGTTGCCTTGTATTGCTAGTCCGTGTCCCCCTCGTCCCTATCGAACTTTATGTTTTACGGGATAATCTGCTAGGCAAGAGCTTAAATTATTGCGGTAAAGCTAAAATCTGCCACTTTTCGCTTTCGAGCACGATCAAACACCCGGTGACATCCGGTACATCGCCCAGCAGTGAGTCGCAGGCAGTTAGCAGCGCCTGCTTATCGGATTGAGGAATCCTTAGCCATAACACCGCGTACACCTGCTCTTTAGGGTAGCTGGTGAAGTCTGAATCGTTGGTAATGAGTATCCGCTTCTCGCTTAGCGAGCGTTGTGCTACTCCCTCATCATGGGTGCCTTTATTGACTTCGGCGATGTCATAACCTAAGTCACGCAGATATCTGAGCAACGCGCGGCTGACGTTTTCGTCAAGCAGGAACTTGATGTGGCTGGGTGTTGATGATGGCATAATTCTGCTGGGTGATGGAGCTGGCGTAGTGCAGGCCGGAATTGATCGCTTGCGGTGTCAGCGAGGGGAAATCAGCCACAATGTCCTCGGCACTCATGCCGTCGGCCAACATATCCAGAACCTGCCAAACCATCACGCGGGTACCTTTAAATACCGGTTTGCCGTGGCAAATGGCCGGATCGGCAACGATGTCTTTATTGATAATGACTCGGCTCATACTCCGATTATACCACGGCAGTCTAGGAGCTGCCGATGTTCGGTTTACCGCTTCTGTATTGGCGTATTTATCGCTTTTGGCGCCTTCTATATCACGATTTCAGAAGGGTCAAACCTCACGATTTCCGGGGATTTAGAGGTTTCGTCTTGAAATCGTGAAGTTTTTTGAAGGCCTACTGGGCAACGATATACTCCATGGTGTAGGTGGTACTCAGCGCCCCGGCGGTGCCGCTGCCGACATCAAAGGTAGTGGTGGTGGCACCATCAGAGTAGGGATCCAGGGCAGCGGCGGCCGGGCCTTTAGCACCCAGCACCACCCGTGGGGCAGCGCCATAGGCCTTGCTAAAGGTCAGGATGCCAGCGACTGTGGCATTACCACAACCGTCAGTGAAGCCAAGGTAGAAGCGCCGGATACATTGAGCTGGGCAACCAGCTACATTGATGTCACCAAAGTTGCTGGATTGGTTCTGCGGGGCGCTGGCTACTGAATCGGAGGCACCTAAATCAAGCCTTTAAATTATCGAGTAATTCAGGGACATTTTTTGTGACGGTCTCCCAGACTTTATCTATGTTAATTTGCATGGAGCCATGGGCAATAATATTGTGCAAACCGATTAACTGATGCCACGCTTCGGTATGGTGACTTTCGTAATAATCAGTAAAATTATCACAAATGCGGACTAAATGCTCTCCAGATTCCTGTAACTGCATCAGGGTGGCATCCTGCAATACCTCATCTTTTAAAAACTCTTCTTTATTTCCGGACAAGCGATTAATTACAGTCTCAAGCGCGTCAATAACAAGTCCAATATGAATCTCTACCAGCTCGGGACGGATATAGGGTTCTAAGCGCGGATGCAGTTTCATAGTCACGTCCACATTACATCCTAGTAGTCGTTTTAGTTTGTACTGCAGACCGCCCAGATCAAATAGGTCACGTGAACTTTCCAGCTCAACGAGTAAACCCAAATTACTTTCCGGAGGAGATCCACCGCGACCGCGGGCGTAGGAGCCAAATACGTTGGCTTTCATAACGCCATGTGAGCACAAAATACGACGAAACTCTTCAAGTTCTATCGGCAGCTGCAGAGCCGATGGTGATATCTGGCAATCAGTAGCTAAGAGGTCCAAAGTAGTTTGCCTTTGAGTTTTCTAAAGAATTCAAAGACTTCTTGGCGCCATTCGTACGCACCGTAGCCGGTCGCCGAAAGAACCGCGAAGCCCGCCAGCAGCCATTTGGGATTACTAGTAATTGGTCCGCTATTCACGTCTTTGACGGTGGCCAAGCCCTTAGCATTAGCTCCGGCAGCTTTTCGGCAGCGATTGGTTTTTGGGTTACGTTCTTGGCCCTTAGCGCAGGGCTTCAGTGCTGAGGTTGCCGAGCCAATACTACGGCAGCGATTGGTCTCTGGATTGCGTTCTTGACCCTCTTTACAGGGCGTTAAGGCACCAAGGCTACTCAATATTGAGCGGCAACGGTTAGTTTCTAGGCTGCGTTCTTGACCCTCTTTGCACGGTACCAGATTACTGGCGTTACCTAATACGGAGCGGCAGCGATTGGTTTCCGGGTTACGTTCCTCTCCTGCATGGCACGGCGTAAGTTCGCTAGTAGCTGCTGCGGTAGAGATGTTAT
>JBBRXZ010000140.1:0-3030 GCA_038238095.1 Saccharimonadales bacterium (SeqCode) | reverse complement strand
TTTGGGAAGTACGTCAGCAACCCAGCACTATGCAGACGAAAGAAGTGGTCTTCTCTGGGTTCACCAATAATTTCTTGGTAGAGGGCAATCGTGACAACTTCACTGTCGCTCAACTGCGGTGCTGGGCCAGGGCGTGTGAGAGATGTCTGTATTTGGGTTGAAGCTTTCATTGTATCCTCAACGATGGTAAAAATACTGTCTGGCATAGTTTCCATTATATAGAAGCGGGCAAGGGGAGATCCTGAATTCACCCCCCAAGTGCAACTCTCTCTTTGTTAATTTGTGAATCCGTCTGACGTAATAGTCCTCTTTCTCCCATAACTTGTAAAGCAGATTTGTAGCCCAGGATTTTCCTGGGCTTGTTGTTTAAGATGGCTACTGCCTCAGCAATTTGGGTGCCGCTGTAGTTGCCTAGGTCGCAGCCTTTGGGGAAGAAGGCCCGCAGCAGTCCATTGCTGTTTTCTACGCCACCTTTCTGGTAGCTGCTGTAAGGATCACAAAAGTAGGCGTCAGTAGCCAGCTGGCTGTGCTCTCGGTTCTCAATACCGTTGTCGAGGCTTAAGCTCAGCATGACAGTCAGCTCATCTCCCATGCTCTCAACGGACATATTGAAACTTTCTGGCCGTAGGTTCGGGATCTTCCGGGCATCAATGTAGCGAGCCTTCCGTTCATGGATGACGCTCAGTGCAGCCTTGGAGCCAGTCTTCTTGCCGCTGACCATGGTGTCGCCCTCAAAGTGGCCGTAGCGGGTTCGGTTGGTGGCTCCGAGCGGTCGCTCTGTAATGCTCACCCTATCTGGGATCATGACCCGTTCAGCCTTCGGACGTCGCTTTTTAGGACGGTACTGCCGGGAGTCCAGATATTGGCAATACGGCTGCCCCCACTCGCTATATAGCCAGTCGTAGATAGCCGACTTGCTGGCATAAAAGCCAAGGGCGGTGGCCGACTTTCTGTTCAAACGTTTCATGTTGCCACTAATCTCATCCGGGTTCCAGTGAGCTTTCAAACCTTTGACAATGTAGTCCTGAAGAGCCCGATCCTCGTTAATCTTCTTGCCTTGGTACTTAGCATATTTGCGGCTGACATAGGCTTTATGCTGGGCCGACGTGGCTTCGTAGTCTTGCGTATTGACGACGGTAATATCTCCCCGAGAACGTTTATTCCGGGCAATCTCCCGTCCAACTGTTGCCTTATCCCGCCCGATGATACGGCCAATCTCGGCCTTGCTAACCCGCTCGTCTAACAAACTCTGGATCCTATCCCGCTCCAGCTGAGTGATATGTTTGTAGGCTTTCTGACCAGCCCCTTTCTGTGTTGTCTCCATGCTTTTCTCCCTGTTCCCATTGTAGGGGAGAGTTGCACTTCAAAACGGAACGGGGGGAAGAAATGGTAGGCAATTAATATGTCAGAGCAACTTGCGGTTAGAGGCCTAAGCCAAGCAGCAGCCTTATTTGGCGGCATAGTCGTCCTTGGCGGTGGCCCGGCGACAGCAAGCGCGGAGGCAGCTTCCCCTTTTGAAAACGGACCCGGTAATATTGCCGGTCTCGCTAGCGTACCTAAAGCTATAACCAGCGACCAGGCAAGCGATGCGGCTTACATGAATGGGCTGGATTGTTCCGGTGGAATTATCCATGCCAAAAATGGCCGAGATATTGGTGCTGTTACTGCTGAACATTGCGGCCTGACCGAGGAAAGCAATGAAAGGATCCTCGGTAGTAATGGCAAGACTTATATAGTTCAGCCTAATCTGGTCAAAGCTCAGACCGGCCCTACCATGGACGGTTTAAAAACTGCTGTAGCTATACATCGCTACATCGTTCCAAAAAATGGTAATAACACGCGTGACCTGGCGCTGGGTATAGGCAAGGGTGAGAAAGTTAGTGAAGTACTGGCCAGTTACCGACGCTCAGCCCTTCGTGAATCAAAGCTGCGTAAACTAAAAATCGGCGACAAGGTCACAATGATAGGCTGGCCATCATATGCACCAGGTAATACTACTGGCATTGATAGGCGTGAAGAATTAAATATGACGGTGCGTGCGTTAGGGCAGACTACAACAACGTTAGGTAAAAAACTTAACGTAGTCTGGACAGAAGGGCCGCCCAATAAGGATGGTGCCATTTGCAGTTTCAGGTCTAGCGGCTCAGAAGGCCGTGTGAAAATTGGCCGCAAAGAATGGTCTATAGGTATACTGTCTGTTTTTAATGATCTGTCGGGCAGTACACCTGGGTATCCTGGAGCGGATATTATTAGTACGCCGCCGCCCAAGCTTAATGGTTCTAACACATCTGGAGTATGCGGTTTTAGCTATAGGGTAAGTTCTCCGGAAAATGGCACCGGTCTTGTACTCAACGCCGTACGCTCGTTTGACAAAATTCCCGGCTACGTTACACCGGAAGAAGCTAAGGCCACAGCTCGGGCACAGTTTAAAGATCCAACCTACCCTAAAACCATCTTAAACGGTGTTATTAACCTACCAATAGAAGCCGGTGGTGGCGGTAAAAATAACTCAACCCCTTATGGAATATGGGTCAGTAACCCGGTGCTGTTCCATGACGTTAAAAACGAAACTACCATCGTCGGCTGGGCTGATCCCCAGGATCCGGACCACCTAAAATTTGCTTACTTCAAAGACAAGAACTTCTGGCTCGCCGCCTACCCTCATAGCAGCACCGATCCTGTAAAGTTGGAGCAGTCTACCGGACCTTATGAGTACACTGGCGACCCAAGCGGCCAGACATCTGGTAATTTTGTAGCCCCCGATAGGGGCCCAATCGGAAAACAGTCCCCTGATCAACCGGACTTCGCAGATGGAACTTCCACGGTACGGGTAAAAAAAGGAGGCGACCTAACAGTCCAACCAAACAAGAAATAACACAGGACTTGCTCATGGTCGGGGTGAGAGGACTCGAACCTCCGACCTCCGCGTCCCAAACGCGGCGCGCTAGCCAACTGCGCCACACCCCGATGTGGTCTTAGTATTACAGAGGTTGATTATACGCAATAACCTTAGTTTTTGCTATACTGAAA
>JBBRXZ010000139.1:0-3043 GCA_038238095.1 Saccharimonadales bacterium (SeqCode) | reverse complement strand
CATGATGAGAAGCATTCTATCGGGCAGTCCGCTCGAATGAGTTGTTATCCCGCCTCTGAATTGCAGCGTGAAGCACGCACCGTTGCTTTCAGGCTGCAATCTTCAGGCGGCATAACGCCCGCCATCAGCCGCCGCGCATTCAACGCGGCTAGAAGAGCGTCTTGCGGATGAAGACGGCGCTATTCGCGGTCGGCTGCATGGCGTTGTTAGACGGGCGGGCGAGGATTATTTCAACCTGAGCAAACTTTCGACTGATATATCTTCATCCACTGCTTCCCAATGAATACCAATCCCGCCGCCAATCAAGCGCCATTCTTTTCTCTCTTCAGGTGTGGCCTTCTGCAACCGCGGAGACCAGATTAATGGGATAGAGACCTCTCGCCCATCTGCCAACACAACATGCAGACTATCATCCGTGCAACTCACATCTACGGCCAGAGGCTCAACTTCAACGGCTAAAGTGCTCATTCCATTTCTCCAACAATGTGTCCCGATTCTCTCCAACAATCCTTTGAATTTCCGACAGCTCATTACTGCGGAAGCCACGCGACTTCGCCAAAGATACTGGGTTCAGCCAGAACTTAGCAAACCTTTCGGCTTGCTCAACATGAATATGTGGCGGCTCATTTCCTTCCAAGCTGAAGAAGAAAAACCTATATCCTTTGACTCTCAACGCTACAGGCATATCGCAATTCTACGCTGATTACTCATGACTTGGAAGTTTTAAGTAAGGCGTAGCACGTCTAACGCTGGAATTGAGCGGCTGCCCGCGAATGGCATTCAACCTTCGCCGCAGGAAGAATGATGAGAAGCATTCTATCGGGCAGTCCGCTCGAATGACTTGTTGGGCGGCTTCTACGATTCAACTTTGTCTCGCTAGAATGGTCTCGTTGAGTAAGCCTCCTAAGGCAAACGGCCCACTACTTTGGCTGTAAGTTCCTTCATCTCGTCGGCTGTCACAGGTGCTGTCTCTCTGTTCACCGTAATCATAAGAACTACATTGCCTTTCAGAACGAATACTGATTTTGCGTTGAGTCCCTCTATTTCAGGAGTAATCAGGAAGGCTTTATCGCCTACTCCGGCAAGCGGCTCGGACTTGCCGCCTCTACCTCTGCTAGCCATCAGGTTTTCCATTCCCTCCGAGCTTGACCCCGGAAAGTTGTCAATCATTACCATTCCGCTCTTACTTACATATCTACAATGTTCTTTATCACCCGATTTGTTCTCAACTTCGCCCTCGGCTACCTCTTTAGCCTCTTCTTTTGTAATGAGGCTACAGGTATCAATCTCGCCCGCTGTTGTCCCGCCTGTACCAGCCTGTGGCGTGGTTGTCTGAGGTTTCTTCAACGCAGTTGTAGCATTTGAATTAGTGCTACTAGGTGTCTCGCCGCTTTCTCTATTTTGTGAAGTAGTACCCTGTCCACAGGCAGTTAGCACGACCAGCACTGCTGATGCGGCGATCAGCAAAGTTACCGACTTAGCCAATCCAGTGTTTCTGTTCATTTGAATCTCCTTGTTTGTAGAAAAACATTCAAATCCTTTTAGGACAGTATCACTCAGCAAGAGAGACGCCCAACGCTGGAATTGAGCCGCGCCGAGCGAGAAGCATCCAACCTCATCTTTAGGAAGATTGATGAGAAGCACGCTATCGAGGCGTCGCGCTCGAATGACTTGTTGGGCGGCGTGCCTATTTCAATGCTCCTTATATTTAATCGTATGGCTAGCATCGGTGATAGGTGTTTTAATCTCCGCTAGATTAACAAATATCTCAGCACCTTTCCTGCTTGAAATCTTATCAACCTCCTTTTTTGAGAGGCTAAAGGAGTAGTCGTAAACTCCAAGACCGCTAACCCTTACCTCTAAATGGTCGAATCTTGGCTCACCTTCTATAAAAAGATTAGTCAGATTTTTAGGTGGAATTTTATTCCACCCACGCGGTATGAGTTTGTACTCTGGAAAGCGAACTACTCCATTTTTATTGGATGCTCCATCTACTATTTCGTGAGACTCACTCCAAGCACCATTAGAATGTTCAGGGTAAGGATATTCAAGCCATTGCCAGACATACAAAACTCTTACCTTCGCGCCTACAAGCAATTCGTGGGTATGCAGCTTTGTTAGGAAGATTGGCAGTGCTGGAACTATGTATGGCTTTCCAAATAGAACAGGCTTGGTAGAAGGACAGAAGCAACCCACAAATTCAATTTTTGAGTTTTCATCTTCAGCTTTCAGTGTAACTGGCCTCGTCTGACCAAAAGCAAGAGTCAAAGACCCTAAAACAATTATTTTCACGATGATTGAACGAATCACTTAGCTCTTATACCTCTTTATATATTCAACATACCAGACGCCCAACGCCCGAATTAACCGGGCGCGACGAACCGCTGATAGAGCCACGTCTCGCGGATGAAAGCAACGCTATTCGCGCTCCGGTTGAATGAGTTGTTATGCCGCCCTTGAAATAGAACTACACCATCTGTTGTTTGCC
This sequence comes from Saccharimonadales bacterium (SeqCode), assembly GCA_038238095.1. GTDB lineage: Bacteria > Patescibacteriota > Saccharimonadia > Saccharimonadales > UBA4665 > JBBRXZ01. Next base: position 555 of record JBBRXZ010000139.1, on the reverse strand, counting down.
CTATTCAATCCTTAAATTCAGGCAAAATGTACCCGGGGCGTAAATTGCTACGAATTCTTGAGTTCCAGTCTGGATTCAACGTCAACAGTCGAGTCCAAGGCTGTAGAACGTCTGCTCGCAATTCCTGATTGTAAAGATATAAGACCAAGCAAAAGAGTCCTGACACAGAAAGCAAAGCGTTTTTTAGATTAGCCTCTTTGAAATAATTGTGTCGTTCATGCTTAACCTTATTGTAAAGCCTCCACCAATCTGGATTTTTTCCTGTTCCCCATGAATACCACGGCTTAAAATTGAGATTGTATCTGGGAATAAAAATTTCCAAGTCGTGCAAAAGGATATACTTTGAGTGAAGAATCGCTCTGTAGTCGTTTATATTTTCTGCACTATTCATTGGCTGCGCCTTATCGCACAAAAGTTTACGAAAAAGGCTCTTAATGCCCCACCGCTTGCGGTGGGGATGGATGAGCCAGCTTGCGGGCGGGTTCGATGCCCGCGCGCAAGCTAACTGATGTTGATAGAATACGTGCATGGTCTTCAGAAGAGCCGCGCACGCTG
>JBBRXZ010000138.1:0-3062 GCA_038238095.1 Saccharimonadales bacterium (SeqCode) | reverse complement strand
GGTTGAATTGGTCTACAAGCTGTATACAAAATCAATCGATATCGATACTATAATCGTTCGACCTCTCTGTCACTCAGCTGCATTCGTGACATCTCCCCTTGCCAGGGGAGAAGGGAGCAGACTACGCTCCGATCCACAGGATGTCACCACCTTTTCTCTTATGGGACTGTTGCCGAACTGCGACTTAAGGGTAAAAACAAACGGACTATGGTTTTAAAGACCTCTGTTTTAGGTCTTAATCCACTTGTTTTTGCCTTTAAGGTTTAGGATTTATGTCCTTTTGATTGTTAGTAAAGACAATAACCCCTTCTGGCCGCTTAACCAGCGGCAACCGGCATAGGCAAAAGTTTTAAGGCTTTCTTTAAGTTATGGCACAGGCTCTCTGCCAGGACCTGGAAGTAAACTTTAACCTTACCGCGATACCTTGCCCTTCTGGACTGATGGGCAAAAGTGCCTTCAAACGGCATGCGGATGGAAGAAAGCCAAGAGTCTAAGTTTTTGTTCTTTAACTTGTTACTGCGTTTTTTAATAACTCCATTGTGCAAACCGGCTGCTTTTAAAACGTTGTTGTTTTCCCGGCAGTCGTAGAGTTTGTCAGAAAAGACCATGCCGGTTTTGGGAATAATGTTTTTAGTGGCCTTAAAGTCAGGGACATTGGCCGGAGTAACAGAGACTTTGGAAATCAGCCCGTGCCTCATATCCACCGCCTGATGTTTCTTGTAACCGAACCAGACTTTCTTTTTACTCTTGGCACCCCACTTGGCTTGGTCATCGGCTGCGTATTTGGACACTACGGCATTGTTTAATTTCTTCAAACCGTCTTCCAGAGCCTGGTCGCGTTCTTCCCATAAAGCATTTTTGGTAATAATGGCGGAGGCGTCAACGAAGGTGAAAGTATCCCCGAACAGGCCGTAGGAGCGCAAAATATCGTTAACTTTGTTAAACAGGTCGGCTAAGGCTTTAGCGCCAATGCGTTTGCGGAATTTTGAGAAGTAGCTGAAATCAGGAGTTGTTTCTGTTAGAGGGAAGCCGCAAAACCAGCGGATGGCCAGATTTTCCTTAATGGCTGATTCCAGTTCCCGGTCTGATAGATCTTCCCAGAATTGCAGCATTAGGGCGGGAAAAGTTTTCTCTACCGGATAGCCCGCGCTGCCTTCCTGGCCGTAAAGTTTTCTTAAGGGAAAGGTTAATTCGTTAAAATCAATTAAGGCCCGAAGTTTACGGAAGTGGTGGTCTGCCGGAACAATTAATTTAAAAACTTCATCATCGGTTTTAAACAGCATGGCATTGGTCTGGTCGTTTGGTTGTATCATAAAAAGTTTTTTGTTTGTTAGTTTTCTCTATCTTAATTTTAACAAATCAAAAACTGTTTGTGATGAGGATAACTATCAAAAAATCGCTTAACTAAGTTGCAGGCGGCAACAGTCCCTATATGTATCCTCTGCGTAATTATGAGTTATTATTGAAATTTTGTCATCAGTATTTTCTAATCAAGACATGGTACCTAAACGCCGGCCGGCACTTTTGACTGCTCTTTGATTTTAATGTTTCTAAATAATGCTGACTTTGCTTCCTGCATAAGTTTCGCCCATCCGTTGTGACTATGGCTGACACTCAGCTCCTCCAGTTCTTTTTCCGTTCGTCCTGGGGCAAGATACTGCGTCCAGTTGTCCAAAGTTTTCAGTTTTGTGTAGGGCGTGAGGTAAACATCGTATTTTTTCTTTTCCTTGCCCTTGCCTGAAACGGTGGTTGTGGCAAAGCCGCAAGGCCGGTGAAAGTTCAGATATGGATTAAAATACTTTTGGTAGAATTCGTTAATTTCCTGCGCGTAGGTTTTCGGAATATGGAAATAGCCCATGTGCTTTCTGATTACTGCCCCGTTCTTGCTTTCCACCAGGGCGTTGTCGTTGCAGTGGCGGCTACGGGACTTGGTCTGGCTGATGATTAATCTGTTAAGAATGTCGGCTACTGTGTAGTTGATATTCTCGCTGCCGTTGTCGGAATGAAAGTTAATTACCTTAAACGGAAACATCTGCTGCAATTGTTCGAATATCGGTTTTAAATGCTGTTCGGAAATCGTCTCTATGCAAAATACCATTTCCCACTGGGTAACTTCATCAACCAGGTTTAAGTGGTAAACTCCTTTTTCGTATTTGCCTAAAGGCAGTTTCCGGTCTCCCTGGTGTACGGTATCTACGCGCAGATAGCCGGGAACGCCCATATTATTTGGTTTTTTCCTGATACCGATGGGCGTGCTAACCGGATCAGTGACAGTAAAGGTGGTAGAATGGCTGGTGTAGATTCGCGTAGTCCTAAGGTTGTAGATGTGGGAGACGGAAATATCCTTGAGTATTTTAAACCGCGCATCCCCAAATACTTCATATTCAGCTTTCAGAATTTGTTTGGTGGCGCAGGCATTGAGCCTGCTGTGTAGGTTATCGGTTTCAGACAAAAGTAGTATCTCGGCCGGGCCATAGACGGTAACAAACCGATTCTTTTTGCCCCAATCAGGAGACAAGGTCACCACTCCATTTTTTCTTTTCTTGGTAATCAGCCGCTTTAGCTGCCGGGACGATATACCAGTCATCTTACGGATATATTTTTTAACCAAGCCTTTGTCTTTTTTGCCTTTTAAGCGGACATAATTGAATTTGTTTAAAACGTTGTTAATCCATTCGTATTTCTCCTTTCTGGAAACGGAAGTAAAATTAATTGCTTCATTAATCTTTAAAAACTCCCTGATTTGAGCTAGGCTCACTACGCATGAATCTGTCATATTGAGTGTCATGCAGTCAGTGTGGCAGGCTTACGCTCTTTGTACAGATTTGGCTATATCGCGCTCATGGTGCCAGGTATGGGCGCCATTACCCCTTGGAAACGGGATTAAAGATAGGGGCCATCTTCCATTGTACAAGACTCATTATTGACCTTTTAACTATATTCAGCTATAATTCTCATGTAATTTAATACTCACTAACTATCTGACACAGCAGATAGGCGCTAGCTCTTACTAATCTGTGTGAGAGTATTTTTTTACCCAAAAATTATATGGTGCCTGTAGC
>JBBRXZ010000137.1:0-3123 GCA_038238095.1 Saccharimonadales bacterium (SeqCode) | reverse complement strand
TATCAGGTAGACCTACCGCTGAGTGTTTTAACCCACCGTATAATTGAGGACGGCAAAGACGGCGCACAGCATTTCCAAGCATTCGTAGAGTCGTTGTAAACACGAAAAATACAGCAAAGCTGAGCTGTTAGGAACTATTTATCGGCGACAACGAGGTAGAGTATAAGAAGCCACATCCTGAGATGTTGTTACGTATTCTCAAGGCTCTTTCGGTGGATAAAACTCACGCGGTTATGGTCGGTGATGCGACCTATGACATTGAGATGGGCAATACCATAGGCATGGACACTATCGCCGTTACGTGGGGATCACATTCAGAGGAGTTACTAAGGTCAGTAAAACCTACCCACGTTATTCATCAATTTTCGGAGTTACTGGCTTTTGCTGAGTAGGCTTTTAGCTATCGTGACAAGCTATCGTGACAACTTGACAAGTTAGATACGAAAGAGGTATATTCCAGAGCATGAAAACACTTTCCGTCGGACAATTAAAAGCTGATTTTTCGGCTGTCGTGGATGACCTTAAGCAAGGCAAAGAGGTCGCGATTACCTATGGCCGCAAAAAAACGCCGCTGGCTACTATTATTCCCCAGTCAAAACTTGCTAAACCTGACTATTCTATTAAACTGGGTGATTTGCAGGCTAAGGGAATAAAAATGAAAATGCATAATTTTGAAATGACTGATGAGGAATTACTTGGCGAGTGAACTATCTACTCGATACTCATATTTTATTGTGGGCTAGACTGCTGCCTGATAAAGTACCGCCCAGGTCACGCAAAATTATTAATGATCAACTGGCTGTAAAGTTTATCAGCCCGATTTCTGTTTGGGAAATCAGTTTAAAGTATGCGCTTGGCAAGTTGGAGCTTAGTAACTACTCGCCTGAGCAATTTTTGACCAGTACGCTTGAGCTTGGTTTCCAGGTTTTACCATCGATAAATGAAGATTTTGCCTCGTTTCACCGCCTGCCGGCCGTGCCTGGTCATAAAGATCCGTTTGATCGTATGCTGATCTGGCAGGCCATCCAAAGCGACATGACTTTTCTATCGCATGACAGCCAGTTGCCTAAATACAAGATTCACGGCCTCAAACTGGCGTAAATGAAGGCTTGTCTGTGTTTACGGTTGACCAACAGGGGTAAATAGTCTACAATTAGAGGTACTATCAACTTCAGCTTGCGGCCGCTAGTGCGCGCGGGCTTTAACCAGAAGGAAGGAGCAAGGTTTTGAATCAGTACGAAATTGCGGTGCTGTATCACCCTGACCTGGAAGTCGACCTGAGCAAGGCCGAGGAGCGGGTTAAAAAGATTGTAACGGATAATGGTGGTAAAGTGATTAGTACCGATAACTGGGGCAAGCGGGCGCTGGCTTACGACATCAAAGGTAATGGACATGCCGTGTATGTCTTCTACACCGTGGAGTTGCCTGGGCAAAATGTCCAGAAAGTAGAGAACACGCTGAACATAGTTGACGAAGTCATTCGTTTCCTCATTACCCGGCCTGATCTAAAAGCTATTGCCAAGGCTGAAGTGCTTAAAGCCGAGAAGGCGGAGCAGGCAGCTAAACGTGGCGAACGTGGTGATGATAGCGCTAGAGATGAGGACAGGGCTTAATAATGGATCTTAAATAATTGTTAAATCTGATGACTTTACCTGTGCTTATGCTTGACGCTAATTACAAGGCAGGCGTACCGTTAGAAAACAAATTTAAGGAGAAGACCTAGGTCTTATAATAAGGAGGAAGATAAATGGCACGAAGCCTAAATCAAGTAACACTAATGGGTAACCTAACCCGTGATCCGGAGCTGCGCCAAACGCCCACCGGTCAGAACGTAACCAGTTTTAGCCTGGCACTGAACCGCAGCTACAAAGATGCCAGCGGTGAGTGGCAGGAGGTTACTGATTACATAGATATAGTTTGCTGGGGACCACTGGCTGAACGCGTGGCCCAGTATCTCCATAAAGGTAGCCGCAGCTTGGTACAAGGCCGGTTGCAATCCCGCTCGTGGGAACAAGACGGACAGAAGCGTAACAAGGTGGAAGTGCTGGCCAATGATGTCACCTTTTTGGATAGCCGCGGTGGTAGTAGTAGTGGTGACGAAGGCAGTCAAGATGGTGGATCCGCATCATCCGGAGCAACTACTGATAATGACACCGGTGACAGCAAGCCCAAACCTAGCAAAAAAACAAAAAAAGATGATGTCGTTATTGAAGATATTGGCGACGAACCAATTAACCTGGACGACATCCCCTTCTAACTAAAGGACTTGTTAAAAATGCACATTTTGCTCGAAAAATTGCGCTCCGATGCTCACCGTACCTTCAGTACGGCTGTGCTTCGGTGCTCTTTTTCAAACAAACTGCACTATTTTGTAACAAGTCCTGTAAATTAAGTAAAGGAGAGATTTTATGGCAAAGATTTTTAAACATCGTACAGATGTAGCTTATTTTGACTACAAGGACTTCAAGACCTTGCAACGCTATGTAAATATCTATGGACAGATCGAAACCCGGAAAAAGACCGGCCTGACTGAGAGCCAGCAACGGCGCCTAAGTGTAGCTATCAAGCGGGCCCGTCACTTGGCGCTGATGCCGTTTGTGGTGAGTAACTAGCAAGCCTGATATGTCACTTAGCATAACAAATCTCAAGAAGGGCACCATTTTCGAATGGGAGGGCGAGCCATTTCGGGTTATTGACTACAAGCAAAAGGTGATGGGCCGCGGCGGTTCTATTGTTAATGTACGTATCAAAAGCCTGATAAGCGGCAAAGTGCTGGAGAAAACTTTTAAAGGCAGTGAGCAGCTGGATAACGCTGATGTGACAAACATGGCGGTGCAATATCTGTATAGTGATGGCACCAACTTTTTCTTCATGAACGAAGACAGCTTTGAACAGTTTGAAGTACCGGCTGACCTGGTTGGTGATGGTGCAGGCTATATTAAAGAGGGCGATCAAGTTCAGTTACAGTTTTGGAATGACCAAGTCATAAATGTCGAATTGGCCAAAAATGTGCCCTTAAAAGTCACCTATACCGAAGACGCCGTGAAGGGCGACACCAGTTCATCAATTACTAAAGACGCTACCCTTGAAACGGGCCTGACTATAAAAGTCCCTGCCTTTATT
>JBBRXZ010000136.1:0-3124 GCA_038238095.1 Saccharimonadales bacterium (SeqCode) | reverse complement strand
CTCGGGCTTCACACAAACTGTTACCACTTTGCATGCCGAGTTCCGTACTATCCTGATGGCTAGTCTTTAGATAGGCTGGATTTGATGTACCAGCTAGAGAATGATCAGCTTTGCTTGGCACTCATGTAATTTACATTAACATAAGTTGGATTATATGTCAAATGGTCGGGGTGACAGGACTTGAACCTGCGACCTCACGGCCCCCAGCCGTACGCGCTACCAACTGCGCTACACCCCGGCGCCCAAGCGTACGCCATTGCCTCATTTTGGCTATCGCCAAAAGTTTCGGCTTATGGCTACGCTTCTCCTCTCCCAAAAAAGGTCGGGTACCGAGTTTGATCACCTGAGAGATCTCAGGTGGGTGCTCGCACGTGGCCGCCACGGCTGCCACAAATTTTAAGCTCCCTGAATGTTATTATCAGATAATCATTCGCTCGGCGGTGGAGTTTTTAGGCCCTACCCGACTCAGTATATTATACCCTAGCAGCTATACGAACTAGCCCAGCAGGAAGCTGAGAATTGCATTTTCTATATTAACGATCGGTCCAGCTACGAATTGGAAAATTAAAAATATAAACACTAAGATGGCCAAAAAGCCGGCGGCTTCGATTTGCTGCATAATTTCCTGCAGCGGCTCGGGCGCAAAAGCATAGAGTACGCGTGAGCCGTCCAGCGGCGGAAACGGAATCATATTAAAAATGAAAAAACCAATATTTACCTCTGTAAAAATGATAATAACGTTGTTTAAAAAGCTACTAAGATCAGCTCCCCAGATGCGATAAATAATCGCGGCTACGCCAGCCAGCGCCAGGTTCGTCAGCGGACCGGCAATCCCTACCAGGGCCGCGCCAAACTCATCATATTTGAGGCGGGCCGGGTTAAACGGTACCGGTTTAGCCGCAAAGATCGGCGGTACGTGGCTCAGTATGAGCACCATTGGTAAAAGAATGGTAGTAAACAGATCAATATGCTTCAAAGGATTAAGCGTTAGCCGTCCCATATCATAAGCCGTGCTATCGCCAAGCCAGTGCGCCACATAGCCGTGCATGGCCTCATGTATAGACATGGCAATAACAATCGACAATAAAACAGTTACTAAATCGATACCGGATAAGCTGCTCAACATACTTTCCTTTATTATAGGGGGACTTATGGCAGCTGTCGATGGCCGGCGACATCATGGACTCTTAGATAGGCTGCGCCGGCTTTGATGGCAATCCGCCCGGCCACCAGGTTTGGTTCCAGTTCCATCCGCTTATCGCCCAGGAAACGTTTGCGTGAATAGCCGATCATCACCTTATAATTAGGCACTTCTTCGGCAAACCGTAATAACCGCTGATTGAGCTCCGCCGTTTTGCCAAAACCAATGCCAGGATCAAGAATGATCTGTTGTGATTCTAAGCCCCGGCTTTGCAACCGGGCTGCTTTAGCCAGCAGGCCATCAACGACCAGGGCCACACTATCAACTAGTTTTCCCCGGTGAGCCGATTGGGTATCTTTGCCTGGGAGATGACCGATAATACAAACGGCATAATTCTTAATAACAACCTCGGCCATATTTGGGTTATTCATTCCGGTCACGTCATTGATAATAATTTTTCCCCGTTCCAGAGCCCGGGCTGCCGTCTCCGGATGATATGTATCCAGTGATAACTGGCCCGGATATAGTGGCATCAAACGGTCCAAAACAGGTTCCAGCCTCTGCCATTCCTCGGCCGCGGACAAAGGCGTGGCTCCCGGCCGCGTGCTTTCAGCGCCAATATCAACCAGGCTGGCGCCGTCTTTAAACAGCTGCTCAGCGTGCTCTATCGCCTTAGCCGGATCTAAAAACAGGCTGCCGTCACTAAAGCTATCCGGCGTAACATTCAAAATCCCCACAAGTTGCACCATATCCTTGAATTATAGAACAATGCTCTATAATGAAAAGTGGATGAGGATATATAATTTCAGCGCTGGGCCGGCCATGCTGCCGGAATCGGTACTCAACCAGGCGGCGGAAGAGATGCTGGATTGGCATGGACACGGCATGAGCATCATGGAAATGAGCCACCGTAGTCCGGAGTTTATCCAGATTGCCGAGGAGACCGAATCGGACTTAAGGGAGTTAATGCAAATCCCCGGTAATTACAAGGTTTTATTTTTGCAAGGCGGCGCGACCGGACAGTTTTCGGCTATCCCCATGAATTTGGCTAAGTCAACAGATACGGCCGATTATATTATCAACGGACTCTGGGGGCAAAAAGCAGCTAAGGAGGCCAAAAAATACGTAAACGTAAACATTGCCGCCAAAGCCGAACCTTTTACCTATGTGCCGGACCAAAAGGATTGGAAAGTTTCAGAAGATGCCGCTTATGTTCATATTACGCCAAATGAGACGATCAATGGGGTAGCCTATAACGGCTTCGTACCAGCCACAGGCTCGATTCCTATCGTCGGTGATGTAAGCTCCATGATCCTTAGCGAGCCGATAGACGTTAGTAAATACGGTGTGTTGTACGCCGGAGCCCAAAAAAATATGGGTCCGGCCGGGCTAACTATTATCATTGTGCGCGAAGATTTATTGGATAGGGCCCGGGATGAAACTCCGCTTATCTGGCACTGGTCCGATAAATCAGTTGCCGGATCAATGCTTAATACCCCGCCGACGTACGGCTGGTACCTGGCCGGGCTTGTCTGTAAGTGGCTCAAATCAATCGGCGGAGTTAAAGCTATTACTGAAATCAATAAGCGAAAGGCTGCCAAGCTGTACTCGACTATTGATGAGTCTGATTTTTACAACAATAGTATAGAGCCTGCCTATCGTTCAAAAATGAACGTGGTTTTTCAGCTGGCCAAGCCGGAGTTAGAAAAAACTTTCACCGATAGTGCCTATAAACAAGGCATGAAAAACCTCGAAGGGCATCGTAATGTTGGTGGATTACGCGCCAGTTTGTATAATGCCATGCCGGAAGCAGGTGTGGATGCACTTATACAGTTTATGAAGAAGTTCGAGAAGGAATATGGCTAAAGAAACATCTTACAAAATTAAGACTTACAACCAAATCTCCCAAGTTGGCTTGCAGAGGTTTAAACCTAATTACCAGGTTTCCGACAAGGTTGATAACCCGGATGCTATTATGCTCCG
>JBBRXZ010000135.1:0-3147 GCA_038238095.1 Saccharimonadales bacterium (SeqCode) | reverse complement strand
TTGGCGGGCCCGACCGGATTCGAACCGGCGATCTCCTCCGTGACAGGGAGGCGTGATAGGCCTCTTCACTACGAGCCCTCGTCCAAGCGTACGAGCCTGCCTTGTTTTGCCGCAAGCGGCAAAAGCTTCGGCCTAGCTCTACGCTTCTCCTCTCAAAAACGTAAACAGCTCACGCTGTTTTCATTTTTGGTCTTCGCGGCCTTTGGTTGCGAAATACAGGGGTAATCATAGCAACATAGGGTGTAAAAAGCAAACTAAGGTTTGATATAAAGGCGTGGTGGGTTACTAGCCTGGAGGGGTTTAACGTAACTATTTATAGGTTTGAAAGTGAATTGGATGTGGGCGGCGTGGGCACTGCCGGCAGTGACATCCACCACCTTAATGATATTAAGCGTAAAACCGGTGTTGACGATGCCGGAAATCTGACCCGGTTTAAGTTTGAACACTGCAGCAGTAATGGCAGGAGGAATATCGCCGTCGTTCAAAGTCAGAGGACTGGGGTAAAGACCGCCGCTGGCTTTGGTAGTAGGGTCGTCGGATAGCTGTTTGGCTAAGGTAGCGAAGTCTGCCCCGCCTCTGAGCTTTTGCAGGGCGGATTGGGCCCGGGCGTTTGTGGCGGTATCGAGTTTGGCAACTACGGCTTGCGCCAGCAATTCCTGTTTGAGTTTGCGCTTTAAGTCACTAACGTTCCAGCCAAAATAATTGCTCAAGGTGCCTTCCAGCGACTGCTGGCTGCTACCCAGGCGGTTCTCGCTGCGTACGATAGCAATCTGGTTATTCACGGCCTGGTCGCCGACATCAACCTGATTTTGGGCCGCCAATTGTTCAATATAGGCATTCTGAATGACCTGGTTCATGGCATGCTTTTTCAGGCGTTCCAGTTGGCTGCGGCCATCTTTGGTTGAGAAATTAGCCTGCTGTTGGGTCCGGTAGTAATGCATGTTACGGCGGAGTTCAAACAGATATGATTCGTAGCTTACCCAGTTATGCCCGGCTTTAGCCACAGGAAATGGCACAATGCGGGTTACATCATAAATGAAGCTACCGGTACTTTGAAATTTATACAGGCTCAGCCCGCAAATCGTGAAGAAGCTAATCACCACGAGGATAAGTAAGGCTAATGAGGTACGTACTACACGGTGTTTGGAATGCCGCAACGGGTAAATGTACTTCCGGGCACTGGAAAGTACCTCTTCGCGGTGTTCAGCTACCGTTTCGTTGGTAATGCGCGGTACATTGCTCAAGACTTCTTCCACGCGCTCTTCCTGGGCAGCTTTGTTCCGCTTAAAAGGCCGTTTAAGCCTAGGTAAGCTAGGCTTCTTGAGTTTGGGTATCTTCTTCATCTGCTTCATTAGCCGGCGTTATTTTGCCGGTAGGATACTGATTGGTATTAATTCCTTCTTCGCGCAGAATACTAAGGAGTTTCTTCTGAATCCGTGCCGGATGGTGCACGTCGTGTATTACCAGATCTCCCACGTAGGTCTGCATCTTTATTGTACCAAATCCCAGTAAGGTTTCCTGCAGACCGGCGACTTCATAGTTGATAGATTGAATCTGGTTCAGGCTCAGGTCGGCAACGGCCCGGTGGAACAGCCCTTTCTGGGTAATCTGGATAAATCGCTGGTCGGTCACTATAAAGACGCTAAAATGCCAGCCGATCCAGCTGGGTGCAAAGATAAGCAAACCCAATAAGATGCCCGCAACCAGTCCTCCAAAGAAAAGGCCAAAGCCCAGATCCGGCTTAAGGGCCGCCGGAATGATGCCTAGCACCGGTCCCAGCATGCCAAAAATCAGGCCTTTACGCATGACGACGGGATGCTTATGGAATACATATAGCACCTCTTCGTCGTCGAACTGGTCGTCGAAGTATTTATCCGGTGTTTGTTTGGCTTGTGCTTCTGGCATAAGTTTATTTTAACAGCTCTTGGGCTGGTATCCCTGAACGGATTCGAACCCAAAACATGCCGGTGGCATATTTTGTAGACACGAGCGAAGCGTCGTTAGTGAAACCTGGTATCCCTGAACGGATTCGAACCGCTATCTGCTCCTTAGGACGGAGTTATTCTATCCATTGAACTACAGGGACCCTAAGCGCTATTGTATCAGGCCGCAGCCGGCCTTAACACCTTACCATGGTGGGCAGCAGCTCTGGCTAATTTATTATCATTGGTAAAAAACAGCTCGCAACCTTGTTCGATGCTAGTAGCCAAATGAACTGAATCCCCAATTTTTAAGCCGTATCGCCGTTGAGAAGCTCCAGCCAGCCGGGCAATTTCCGCATCAACTGGTATAAATGACAGGTTTTGAATTTGGCTTGTGGCTGACGTATCAATTTCTTCAGTGCCAGCTAGGTACTCAGTCAGCGCCAAGACCGAACTGATAAAATTATGACCTTGCGATTCCAAACGTGTCATCTCACTAGCAATTGATTGAAAGAAAATAGGGTTTCCTTCCAGCAAATATATGAGGATCATGGTATCAATGTAAACCACGGTTAGCGCCAATTGTCGCGGAGTTGACGGATTCTCAAAGTTGCATCTACCTTTCCAGGTTTAATAATACCTCTCAGGTCATAGTAGCTAGGAGCCTTTTTAAGCACTACATGGTCTTTCGTAACTTCTTCCACCATTAGACTGTCGCCACTGGCCAGTTGCATCGTGGAACGGACCTGTTTAGGGATAACGACCTGGTTTTTGCTGGATAGAGTGATGGTTATCATATTTCTATAATAGTGAAATGTAAAGCGTTTAGCAATAGTAAAGTGCTTATTTTTGCTTTACTTTTTTTGAGGTTTGGGCTGGGTGAACTTCTCGTGGACGGCCTGGTAATCGTAAATTTCGCTGTCACTGAACCAGTGAGCAATTTCTTTTTGGGCTTCGGCAGAATCGGCGGAAGCATGAATAAGATTTGCTACGCCGCGCCTGACACTGGCGGCCTGGCCGTAGCTGACGTGGGCGTAATCGCCGCGAATCGTGCCCGGTAAGGCGCTTTTAGGCTGGGTGTCGCCGACCATCTTGCGGACGGCGTCCACGGACTCAACCCCTTCCAGAACCATGGCTATCACCGGTCCGTCCTGCATGCTGGCCAGCTGGCTTTCGAAGATTTCCTGACCTTTGCGCGTCTTTAGGGTACCGATGCCTTCGTAGT
>JBBRXZ010000134.1:0-3168 GCA_038238095.1 Saccharimonadales bacterium (SeqCode) | reverse complement strand
AGTCGGGTAAGGGAAACGAGCATCTTGTTAAAGATGTCGCCTCCCTCCCCTCAGAACCGTGCGTGCGACTTTCATCGCACACGGCTCAAGCAAATCACGATGCTACTGATTCTACCTCAGAACTCAAATTCTTGCCTTGTTCGGCATGAATTTGTTGATGGCAGTATAGGTGCACCAGTTCATAGTTGTCGTAGGTATCCTTCCCACCTTTTGATTTCCAAATTCGGTGGTGCTTGTGAAGTTCTTCACCATTGAAGAGATATTCACCGCACTTTTTACACTTACCCTTTTGTCTTCTGGCTAGCTTCTGTGTACTAGGTGTTAGGTCTTTTGCTTTCGCTAAGTTCCTCTTTTCCCAGTATGCCTTCAAACTTGCGTTATCCGGCGAAGCATTACTTTGAACTAAGGCGTGCCTTACTATTGGAAACCAACTAAACTTCAACAAATATCCACCGCTGGGTTTGTCGCCAAAACACCAGTTGTCTTTTCTGTCTAGGTTTAGCCTTCCGAAGTACTTGGACTTTGTCCAATTACTTCCTTTAGTCGGGTGAGTATGCCGAACATACCGGACTTCCCTGTGGAACATCCAGTTGTCCAGTTTGTGGAACACAATACTAGCAACTCCGATACGAAAGTAGTTCGCCCAACCACGTACTACAGGGTTGAGTTCCTTTAGAACGGATTTTACTGGTTGACCTTTTAGTTTCAGCCAGCGTTCCCGTATCTTATTCCGTATCTTCTGCGCCGACTCATTTGACGGTTTGATAAGCAGTTTCAAGCCAGTTTTTGCGGTTTTTGTAGCCTTGTAGTGCCTAATGTTGAATCCTAGAAAGTCAAATCCGTCCGATAGGTGAACTATTTTGGTCTTTTCCTTTGACAGTTCAAGACCTCTTTCCTTCAACCATACCTTCAGGATCTCTACCGATTGCTCGGCATCTTCTTTAGACTCGCAAAACACCACGAAGTCATCCGCATATCTGACTATGGCACGTTTACCACAGGTTATACCTCTATTGTTGTATTTCACGCCATCAGTAGTAACGAAAACGTTACCATTCTTTTGTGTCCTACGAACCGTTAAGGCTTCTTCCATGCCGTGCAGTGCTATGTTTGCCAGTAAAGGGGAGATGACACCTCCTTGCGGTGTGCCGGTCTCTGTGCGCTCAAACAAACCGTTTTCCATAAAGCCTGCCTTAAGCCATTGTTTGACCAATTCCCTTGCGGGAAAGGTTCCAACAGCCTTTAGCAGAAAGTCATGGCTGATATTGTCGAACGCACCCTTAATGTCAGCATCCACTACCCACTTTTTTCGCTTATTAGGTCTAGAAAGTAGATAGATTTTGCCGATAGCGTCATGGCAACTTCGTCCCGGTCTGAATCCGTAGCTAATGCTTTCGAACTTGGCTTCCCAATATGGTTCTAGTGCATTTTTGACCATTGCTTGAAGGCAACGGTCTTTAACCACCGGTATTCCTAACGGACGACTCTTACCGTCAGATTTCGGTATGTACACACGACGTGCCGGTTTCGCTTGCCACGGGGTATAGGAAGATAACTCATCTACCATTTCGCCACGTGCTTTAGGTGTCTTAATGACCACCTTATCTACTCCCGCCGTTTCTTTGCCTTTGTTTATCTGCGTTACACGCCTAACACTCGTGAGAATATTGGAATGCGACCGCAGCATGAGTTTCTGAAGCGAAGCGACTTGTTTAAGGTCGCCGTTATTTGTAGCCCTAAAGATTCGCTGTCTAAGGTTACGAACAATACGATTGGCTTTGCGCCAGTTGGTGCTATTCCAATCGGTATGCTCGGGGGCTCCGTTTACAACAATTGCTTGTTGCATCTAACTTTTACCTCCGACGAGTAACGTTTACGACGAACTTTGGGTGACTCACCCAGATAGGAATGAAAGTCTCAACAAGCAATCACGTCCTATCCTTTTCTTTAATCTCTAGCCCTTCGGCTAAAGAACCACGTCAGCAGCCTTGCGGCTTGAGTATTTCCATTAGAAATGGCTCTATCCGTCCAGTTATAACTAACCTGTAATTGGCTAATTGTTTCCTGTTGCTTTCTCGGCATGACGGCATTCGCTTCTTGGCGTTTCCTGTTCCCACTAGGAATTGGGTTTTTCTTACGAATCACTTAACTGTTATTTATGTAAGAGTTAATAAAGCAACTCTTACGTCAAACAGACCTAGTTGGGATTGCCACGTTCCACACGTGTGAGATGCAATCGGGTTGGGTGTGCTCTTTACTCCGGGAGTTAAGGTGTCCTCGCAATAGACAGAAGAGAGTTCCATTGCCTCACTGAAGACCTTTGCAAATCTTCAGCCTTTTGTACTCCAGAATCATCCATTAGCTTCCCACATTTGGATGACCTGTGATTAACGAAGCTTACGAACATTATACGCCCGTCCGATTTTTCCCTCGCCCCGTAAAATCTCGTGGTTAAGACTATACAAGGACTTATTCCTTATGCTTCAAACCCGGTTGTTACCAACCGCGCATGATAAGGCGGGAACAGGCATTTTGGACACTTGCCTGAAAGGTTTGCACCGATATTCTAGTGTCTCCTTCACTCACAACGTGCAACTTCGTGTCGCACGCAAAGGCGCACATTATAGAGAAGGCAAAAGGCAAACGGCAAACGGGAGTAGGCAGTAGGCAGTAGGCAGCAAGGCGGTTTTGCGCTTCAGGCGGCTGCGTAGCATGTAACCGTCTGCCTTCTTTTCTGCCTACTGCCTACTGCCTACTGCCAACCGTTTCAGTGAATTAGCAGTTCGTCGCCTAACTCTTCGATGCTGATCGAGCGGTGGCTCAGGATGCCCGCGTCCTCGTAAACCTCGACGAGCGCCGTGCCCGCCAACTCGCCTTGAATGAGCGCCTCGGAGAGCGGGTCTTCGACATATTTTTGCAGGGCGCGGCGCAACGGCCGTGCGCCGTAGGAGCGATCCGCGCAGGTTTTGGTGACGATCCACTGCTTCGCCTCGTCGGTCAGACGCACTTCCAGCCCCTAACTGCGCAGCGTCCGGTTCAATAAATCGACTTGCAGCCCGACGATCTCCAGCAACTCATCTTCGAGCAACTGATCGAAGATGATGATCTCGTCGAGCCGGTTGATGAACTCCGGATTGAACGTCTGGCGCACGGTGGCCATGACCATCT
>JBBRXZ010000133.1:0-3222 GCA_038238095.1 Saccharimonadales bacterium (SeqCode) | reverse complement strand
TCATACATATTCCAGATCATTGCCAGTTTGCGGTGGACGTCGGCCACTTCTTTGTCCTGCAAGGAAAAATCTTCGCCATTTAACAGCGGTGAGCTCAGAAACAGAAAGCGTAAGGCATCGGCACTGTACTTGTCCATTAATTCATTTGGGTCGGTGTAATTACCATAGCTCTTGCTCATCTTACGGCCGTCATTGCCAGCCAAAGTGCCGGTTACAATCACATGCTCAAAGGAGTTCTTGCCGAACAGACCGACGGAAACGGTATGCAGATAATAGAACCAGGCCCTGACCTGGCTGACATACTCTACTATAAAGTCGCCCGGGAAGTTTTGTTCGAATTTTTCAGCGTTTTCAAACGGGTAATGAAACTGGGCGAAAGGCATGGAGCCGCTTTCGAACCAGGAGTCGAGAACTTTATCGATTCTGTTGTATTCAATACTATCAATTGTAAATGTCACCTTGTCGATCCAAGGTCGATGATAGTCATCCAATACAACCCCCGATAACTCTTTGAGCTCAGCGTAGCTGCCGATTACTTTGATGTGTTCTTTACCACTCTTATCAGTGCCTTTCCAGACAGGCATGGCCGTTGCCCAGAAACGGTCCCGGCTGAGGTTCCAGTCCGGTGCACTTTCCACCGTTTTGGCAAAACGGCCCTGTTTTATATGCTCGGGGAACCAGTAAATATCGCTATTTTGCTCCAGCATTTGCTGGCGTTGGGTCTCGATATCCATAAACCAACTGGGATGGGCACGGTACATTAGTTTAGTGCCGCAGCGGTGGCAATGGGGATAGCTGTGCCGAATGTAGTCTATTTTCCAAACTACCCCGCTTTCGTGGAGTTTTTTGGCGATAGTTTTATTGATGTCCCAAACATACTCGCCTTTCCACTCGCCTTCAGTGTAAAAACCGTTGTCATCAATGATGTGGACGACTGGTATACCATTTTCTTTGGCCAGGACATAGTCCTCCTCCCCGTAGGCAGGAGCCAGGTGGACTAAGCCTGTACCTTCTTCAAATGTTACATAGTCAGCCGCCCAGACCTTGTGGGCGTTTTTACCACGGGCAGCAAAAAGCGGCTCATACTCCTTACCTACCAGTTCTTTACCCCTGAAGGTTCGCTTTATAGTATACGGGACAACGTTGTGTTTTTCATCTGTTATAACTTTATCGACCAGTCCTTTGGCGATTATAAATACTTCCCCGCCTACTTCTGCCTCAACGTACTCCAGTTTAGGGTTAACGGCAGCAGCAGTGTTAGCAGGCAAAGTCCATGGCGTAGTAGTCCAGACCAACAGATAGGAGTCGCTGCCTTTGAGCTTTAACTTAACATATACTGACGGGTCGGTGACTTCCTGGTAAGAATTATCCATGGTCACCTCGGCCTTGCTGAGGGGCGTAGCGTCGCGCGTACAATACAGAAGCACCTTTTCACCTTCATAGATCTTTCCGGCCGTGTGTAGCTTCTTAAAAGCCCACCAGACCGATTCCATGTAATCCTTATCCATTGTCTTGTAGGCACCCTGGAAATAGACCCAGCGGCCGATCCGGTCGATAGTATCCACCCACTCGCTGCCGGTCTGGACCATATTTGCCCGGCAGGTATTTATATATTCCTCGAGGCTGACTTTGGTGCCGATGTCACGCTTGTCGTGGATTCCCAATTTTTTCTCTGTAAATACCTCGGCTGGCAGGCCGTGGCAATCCCAACCCCAGACCCGCTCCACGCGCTTGCCTTTCATGGTTTGGTAGCGCGGCACAGCATCTTTAATGGTACTGACCAGCAGCGTGCCATGGTGCGGCACCCCTGTTATAAATGGCGGCCCGTCGTAAAAAACATAAGCGTCATTGACCGGGCGCTGTTCGACCGACTTCTCGAATATACGGTTTTTCTTCCAATATTTTACGAGGTCTTTCTCGTACTCTATAGCCTTGCGCCGCGTTCCCTTTTTAAACTTCACTACTTCTCCTTAAAAATACAAAAAGCCCCTTTGCTTACAGGAGTTCCTGGGGAACGGTACCATCCTGCTTATGAGGCTTAATTACGGTATGACGGACCTCTCCGGTGAGTTCTAGTGGGCTGATTGCCTTTCTTCTCACTCCTCGCGGTTGATAGCCGCTCAAACGGATTTGCCAAATTGTAGCTCAATTATACCACGCCTTCTATACTTATTAATCTATTAATCACTTTCTGCCACTGCTTTTTATTTTCTTCACCAATCTTGTGCTCCTTGGCGGAGTCTATAAATTCCAATAAAATACGGTATTGTTTTCTGCCATAGAGAGATTAACTACGTTGTATACATCTAATAGTTAGCCACGTAATCGGTTTCCTTGCTACAAAGTGCCTTCCGGGGCACTTTGTACTTTTAAGACATTTGTGGGTACAATATCACCACATATGTATCAAAACAATAAGCTAGTCCGTAACTGCTCCCACCCTAGCTAATAGTGGCCAGGGTCCGGAAGTAGTTTCCAGGGTTCATACGCCAGTGAGTAGTGCAAATGGATAGCACCGTAGCTAAGGCTTGGGCTCCTTTCTCACTCTTGCTGCCAAAGGAGCGTTTGCGCTTTAGGACTAGTTGTCGCAAATCTCGTTCGGCTCGGTTGTTATCACAGGGAGTATTGGCTACTAAACAGGTAAATAGCTTGGCTTGCCCTACTCTCATGAGCTGGGCTTTCAGTTTGGTAAGTTTGGTTGGTTCTGGCCCAACCATTATGGTGCTGACCAAGGTCTGGACTCGTGCCCATAGCTCATCACTTTGTGTTTGTCTGACGACCTCATCATAGGGTTCATCAAGGTACAGCCGTAGGTCTTCGTAGATGGCAGCAAACTGTTCGTACCACTTGGTGACATGCGGCAGTTGTTCTTCGGGTAGATTGTCATTGTATCGAAGGTCGCGGATACAGCGATATAGATGTGCCCAGCATAGTTGCTGTTGTCCGGGCAAAGCCCGGTAAGCACCGTAGTCATCACTAATACGAACACCCTTAAATGGCTGCTCAGTCTGAGCGCCGAACAGTTTTTCGGCATGGGTTACACCACGACTGTTCTGTAGGGTAAAGCAGACTTTTGGGCTTAATGTCAAGTCCCCGAAATTTGCAGCACTTTGTCTCTGACCTCTGTTAATGTGGTGTGACCTATGAATTTGTGCTTGTTGTAGTTTTGTCTATGCTGTTTGGGGTTTGTTTTAAGTTCAGTGTGTATCCTTTCAGTATTGT